>NZ_JBCLWJ010000001.1:0-564135 GCF_039563885.1 Algoriphagus sp. SE2
GAATAATATTAACGGCACCCTTACTAATACCACTAACACCGTACAAACAGCGACTTACACCGTAACTCCAACAGTCAATGGTTGTACAGGACCAGCTTTCACAGTCACCGTTACGGTAGATCCGATTGCTACCATCAATAATCTGACTATTGATGCTTGTACCGGAGATCCATTTACAATATCTCCGACTAATGGAACAGATGGTATTGTACCTTCTGGAACCACTTACTCTTGGAATTCTCCTTCTTTACCTGCAGGGTTAACAGGCGGACAACCTGGAAGCGGAAGCTCCAACATTGGTGGAACACTTATCAATTCAACTAATACCCCGCTAGCGGCTACATATACTGTAACACCTAACTCTGGAGGTTGTGATGGACCAGTGTTTACAGTTACCGTAACAATAAATCCAATTACTGCTATCCTCACTCAACCTGATCCTTCCGATTTTGTAGAATGTTTTGGAGATGGTTTCGACACTCCCCTTTCAATAAATACCGCTGGTGGAGGTTTAACCTATCAATGGTATGCAAAACCAGATAATTCTGACATTGCAACTAATCCTGGCACACCTGTTTCTGGTGCAACATCAAGCTCTTTTTTACCTCCTTCCACACCAGAAGGCATCAATTATTATTATGTTGTTGTTTCAGGTTTTTGTGGTACAGTTACCTCAGAATTATCAGGTCAGTACCGCGTTAATCCACCAGAAACTGTAATCGACATCGACCCTTCCCCAGATGACGAAACAGTTTGTCAAGGTGTTGTATTTTCTCCGCTTACTGTACTAGCCTCTGGTGAAGGAACTGTTACCTATCAATGGTATAGTAATACGTCTCCTTCCAATTCAGGAGGTACTTTGATTTCAGGTGCAACAAATGCAAACTTTACACCTCCTTCAAATACTGTTGGAACATTATACTATTACGCGACAGCATCAAGTAACTGTGGAACAGTACCAACCGATGTTTCAGGTGCACACACAGTCACACCATTAACAGAAATAACAAATGAGAATTTAGAAGAACAAACCGTTTGCGATGGAGATACTTTTGGCCCTATTTCCGTAACTGCAAATGGCACTGATCCAATTGTCTATCAATGGTATAGAAATGATCAAAATTCTACTACGACGGGAAACATCACACCAGTAGGCTCAAATTCAGATTCTTACACACCTATTGCTGATTTAGGAACCTATTATTATTTCGTAGTAGTCTCCAGTGCTTGTGGGCCAGATGACACTTCTAATGTTTCAGGGCCATTCACTGTAAATCCAATTCCAGCAGTAACCAACGCTGATTTAGATCAGATAATTTGCTCGGGCGCAAGTAGTTCAGAAGTTGTTCTAATCTCAGATGTTTCTGGAGCAGGATTCAGCTGGACTGCAAGTGCATCATCAGCAGACATTACCGGTTTCACCACAAGTGGTTCTGGAAATATCCCTGCTCAAATTTTAACCAACTCAGGAACCACACGTGGAAGTGTAACTTATACAATTGAGCCTTCCGCTAACAGTTGTGTGGGGCCAACTGTTGACTACATCGTTTATATTGACCCACTACCTACAGTAACTAATAGTACATTGACCCAAACGATTTGCTCAGGGGGAAATACAACTCAAGTTGATCTTACATCTGATGTAGCTAGTACGAATTTCTCTTGGACTGCAACAGCCACTCCGGGAATTTCTGGATTTATATCTAGCGGAACTGGGCCTATCCCTACTCAAAATATTACAACTACAGAAAATACTATTGGAACAGTCACATTTGAGATTACTCCTACAGCTAATTCCTGCAATGGACCTATTGCAACCTACACCGTACAGATCAATCCAATTCCTACGGTAACAAATACCCTTCTAGAGCAAACTATTTGTTCTGGAGCGCCAAGTTCTCAGGTCGATTTCACTTCTGCAGTAGGTGGAACTACGTTTAATTGGACAGTTGTTTCTTCAAGTGGGGTGAGTGGTTTTACCTCAAATGGATCAGGTTCACTTCCTTCTCAAACCATTTCGACTACGGGGCCTACGCAAGGATCAGTTACCTATGAAGTAACTCCTACAGCAAATGGATGTCTAGGTCCCCCCGAAAATTACACCATCTTTGTGAATCCTGTTCCGACAGTAACAAATACGGTATTGGAACAAACCATTTGTTCAGGTGAAAGCACCTCTCAGGTTGATCTTACTTCAGATGTCCCTGGAGTTATTTTCAATTGGACTGCGAGCTCATCCTCTCTTGATATTACCGGATTTATAACAACTGGATCCGGACCAATTCCAGTTGAAACCCTCTCTAATTCTGGAACTTCTCAAGGTGCAGTTACTTACACTATTACACCAATTGCCACTGGATGCTCCGGCCCTTCAGTAAACTATGTAATCAAAGTAGATCCCTTACCAATCCCTACCTTTACTAGTGCCCCTGGCTCCGATATTTGCGCGGAGATAGAAGAGGTTACTTATACTACTCAATCAGGACAATCAAATTATCAATGGAGTATTCCAGGAGTAGAGGGAACAGATTATGAAATTACTGCTGGTGGAATTGGAACTACAGATTCTTCAGTAAGTATTATTTGGATATCGAGTGGAGAGAAAACCGTAACTGTAAGTTATACTGACAGCAATACAGGCTGTCTAGCACCTACTTCTGCTACATCCACCACTGAAGTTGAAGCTTTAGCAACTGTTGGACCTACATCAGTAGCATTTCCTTCGGTTTGTATCAGTAGCCCTTCACTTCAGCCATTTACACAGTCCACAACTGGAGTTACTAGCATTGGTACTCCGACAGGTCTTCCGCCTGGAGTTTCAGCTACCTTTGATTCTTCTATAGGCGAAATAACATTCTCTGGTAATGCGGCTGGTGCTACACCAGGATTGTATAGTTATACCATTCCATTGTTCGGGAATTGTACCAATAGTCTAGAAGCCACAGGAACCATCGATGTCACTCCTAACTATCAATTAACCTCCATCAGCGCCGCATCTGCAACTGTATCAGGAGGCTCAGCAAGGGTCAGAATAACTGGTGACCCAGCCACTTTACCTAATGGCCAATACATTGTTAGCTATCAACTGAATGATGGTACACCTCCACCACAAGAGTATACATCTGCCCCCTTCTCAGTTTCAAATGGCAGTGGAGTATTTCCCACCATTCCTTTGACGGATCTCAATGTAGAAGTATATGAAATTACTATAAGAACTATCAAAAAGGTAACTGATGTTTGTGAGGTAAATATAACAGACAACAACATTGCCTTTTTCAGCGTTTGCGGAGCAACTTTCGATCAGGATGGTACTTTCACAGTTCCTGCTGGAATCTTTGAAGTAACAATTCAGGCAACAGGGGCAGGTAGTAGTGCGACTACTGAGTTAATCACAATACCTGTTACTCCTGGAGAACCATTAGGAGTATTTGTTGGTGAAAGTAATGGGAGTGGTGTTGCCAAAGACACCTATGTTACTAGAGATTCCTCTTCACCAGATCCACAAAACACAAGTTTAGTTTATTCTGTTGGAAGCGGAGGAGGAGGTTCTGATGGCTCTGTATTAATTTCTTACTCCTGCCCTGACCCGGATAAGGATGACTGCATTGATATAATCGATGATGGTGCAAAATCTGGAACTACTGTTATTAGGTTTACATGTGATTACACCTGGCCAATTCCGGAGGGATTAACTGAATTTTCAGTATTTGCAATAGGTGCAGGAGGAGGAGGAGGAATGGGCGATACCGGCGGCGGAGGTGGCGGCGGAGGTTTAACCTCTACAACAGTAATAAGCAACAACCCATATGGAATACCAGAAGGTGTTTTTATAGATATTGTAATAGGAGATGGAGGTGATGGCGCTGAAACTGTAAATGAAAAAGGTGATAATGGAAATCCTACTACAGTAATATCAGATATACCGGATATTAATGGTGATATAGCAATAAACCTCAATTCCCAAGGTGGCGGTGGTGGTGGTTCATATAATAATGTAGATGGTCGAGATGGTGCATCCGGCGGTGGTGGAGCATATGGTAGTGCGGATAATGCGGGGGCAGGAGGTTTAGGAATAGCAGGCCAAGGAAATGTAGGGGGTAATGGTGGTACTGCCCAAAAGCAAGGTGGCGGAGCCAACAGTGGAGGTGGAGGTGGCGGAGCCGGAGAACCTGGGACAGTTGGAACTGGAGCTGGTGTGGGTAATTCACAAGGTGGAGAAGGAGGGCCTGGTTTATCTTTCGAATTAGGTGGCACTTCCTATGGGTATGGCGCAGGAGGCGGTGGTATTGGGTTTAATGAAAACAGCAATGACAGTAATGGCAAAATTGAAGGGCCAGGAGGAGAAGTGAACGGGGTAATTTTGGGAGGCAATGCAGGTCCAAACTCAGTAGGTGGTCAAGGCACTGACTATAGTGGATCAGGTGGTGGAGCTGGAAATTTAGGTGGTGGTAAGGGAGGCTCAGGTGTAGTCTTTATTACTTATTTCAACTTTAGTATCCTCGAAGTAGAATATCTTTATTTCGAAACTAAATATAATGCAGATAACCGTTCAGGAGAATTAAATTGGGCTACTGCCAAAGAATGGGAAAATGATCGATTTGAAATAGAGAGATCTTTCAATAACGCCAACAGCTGGGAAAAAATAGGAGAAGTTTCTGGTCAAGGGTATTCCGACTCTGAGACTGCTTATTCATTTGTTGACTCAAACTTGCCTGCTTCGGGTGGGAATGTATTCTATCGTTTGAAACAGTTAGATATCGACGGCTCATTTACTTACAGCGTAACCCGATCTATCCAAGTACCAAGTTTAAAGGGTAAGTCGAATTGGATCATTTATCCGAATCCAAGTGAAAATAGATCTTATGTGACTGTTGGTCTATTGAATGTTTCAGTTTATAATGATGAGCCTATTTTGGTTAGAATTTCAGATGTGAAAGGTGTTCTACAAACCTATTCGACATCTTCCGTTGAAGAAGTTAACGCCGCTGTTAATTCCTATTTGGAAAATGCTATTTCCGGAATGTACATCGTCCAATTGATTTGGGGAGATCAAAGTGAGCAATTAAAAGTGATAAGAAAATAATTCGATATTAAATCAAAAAGAAAGTCTTTTGGAACTATTCCAAAAGACTTTCTTTTTGATAATACTTACAAATTCTCTAGTATTCTTCCTCTTCCTTTCTCCTCGGATCTTTTGGTTGACCAAGTCCTAAGCTACCTTTTAACCCACTAAAAGTAGCTCGCCACCAACCTCCAAAAATGAATTTTGATTTATCTCTTTCAAAATAGATCCTTGACTTAACCCGTTTGTTTAGAAACTTTCTTGGATTATCATTTTTAACAAAAATATTGGCTAAAAATGTCATCATATTTAGCTTACCAGTACCTCTATTCAACGTAAGACTATCCAAAAATTCAATCTTTAAATCCTCATAGTGAAAATTCATTTTTCCCCTTGCCACATCATCATTTACTTTGAAGTTCCATTTCCCATCTGTGACTTTCCCATCTAAAACTTTTACAAAAACCCCTCTAGATAACATTTCATTGATTGAAGTTAAATCAAATTCCCCCATTTCTACATCAACTTCCATCGGGTAAGGTTCCTTATAAAATAGTTTAGCTTCTAACTTCACATCACCCTGGCCCATTAATTTTGAAGTTGCTTCTAACCTGGTTGATTTCAATGGAAACTCCTCCCCTTCTTTTGACAAAATAAATGGTTCCATTTTCAGATTTACCTGATCAAAATAAATGGTTCCTGGTAACATAGATTTTGGACCAAACTCTTGATATCTAATTATTCCATCATGAATCATAACTGAATCAATTATCAAATCAAAGGGAGCACTTCGCATCAAAGCTTGTGGCATTGGCTTGTAAACTCCTTCTTTCAAGGGCAATCTTTTATCCCGAAAAACATCTAATTCCAAGCTATCTAAAATCAGTCCCTGAGCTTTTAATTTATTATCCAGAAAATACTGGTTAAAATCAATGTTTTGTAAGGTTATTCTTTTCACTCTTCCGTCAATCGCATCGGCTTGGTATTTCTGCTTATTTAAATAATCATATCGGCCAATGGTGGGACCAAAATCAATATTTTCAATAATCAAATCGTCTTCATTAAGACTAATCTTACCTATATCAATTCCGTTTAAACCGTCATCACTCAATAAATGATAATTTGAAATTGAAACACTCAAATCTTTTTCAAGAAAAAATTGAGGACTTATTTTTTGATTATTCCCGATAAGGTCTAGATTCAGGTTACCCAATTCGAAATTCACCCTTGCAAAAGCTAACCGATCGATTGGACCTGTTTCTTTATTATGTAATGTGAACCCACCATTTTGGATAAGAACATCCTGAAGAAGAATAGATTGAATCAAACCATCCTTTTTCTTTACTGAGGTTTTCTTTTCAGTTTTCTTTTTTTCAGCAGAGTCGAGATAAATATCTACCTGAGGATTTGTCAGAGTGACTTTTTCAAGATTGAAAATTCCAGTTTCCTGAATCTCTTTAAGGGTATTATTCTGGATTGAAAGTTCCCCAATATTGGCTGAAATTATAGGAACCCCCGGTGCCATGTTCGTACTTTTTGGAACTATCTGAAAATTAGAAAATACCGTCGCATCTACCGAATTATCAACATTCACACTGGAAAACATGAGAGTATGTATACTATCCGGAAGGGCAAATGAAAAGTCCTGAAGAGATAAATTAATTTCCGAAAAAAGCCCCGAAAGATCTTCTTTCGTATTTGTTGTGGAATCAAAATTGAAACCATTTATTCCAAGATCAAAATTTGTCAGAATGGATTGAGCTTCTCTGGTTCCAGACCTGAAATTAATGCCTAAAGTAGAACTCACCGCTTCAATTGAATCAATTTTCACTAATTCAACTGATTTTGGTAAAGATCTTCTCCTTTCAGAATTATTAGGGGTTTCATCTTTTTCATAATCCTTATCAATCTCAAGATTGATTTTACCCCCAGTTACTTTAAGATTATTAAGTTCCAGTTTATTATCAAATAAGAAGGACTCTATATCAACACCTTTGAATGCAACTTGAGGCAAATCAAGTGACAAAGCAATTTTGTTTTCAAGGTCGGGTCCAGGTACTAATTCTAGGTTCTCGATTATAATTGATTGATCCATGGAATTATAATTTAACCCACTTGTTGACGCGACATAATTACCTCCCGCAAGATCAAAGGCATAATTTTCTAACCTCAAATCAATCTCTTCAGAAAATAATGTCTTGTTATCTCTTACTGTACCTTTATTATCAACATAAAACCCTTTTAATTTAAGAGATAAGTTTTCTTCTTGAAACATGATATCTTTTTGCCCTGAATAATTTTCATACTTGATTTTTCCTTGAGAAAAACTCAGTGAATCAATATCAATTTCATTGAAATAAGAGGTAATTAAATCTCCAATTTCGCTACTCGACTCAATTGAAGATGTTGTTTTTGAATTTTGCTTTTTCCGAAACCGAATCATAGACAACTCAGGTTTTGGTATCAAAATCTGCTGAATTTCTAATCTTTCTTCTTCAAAAGCTGCTCTTACATTAAATCCTTCGGCCCTAAATTCCGGTATTTGAAAATCTAAGGTTACGCTTTTCCCATACGTATCAAGAATCTGTTGAACCTGATTTGAGTTTTCAGGTCTGATAATTAAACCTCGGATGGATAATAAGGAATTCTTCGAATCAATTGTGACATTATCTGCCATAAACTCGTGTAAATTATCCCTTAGTTTCAGGCGGTATTTATCCAGGCTCAATACCAAATCTTTTGCATATAGCAAATCACTAAGAGACTGAGAGGAATTCGGCTGGATGAAAACTTCATCTAATTCTAGGTCAAAACTTTCAAAGCCAATATCATTACTTCTCTCCCCGGCTTCATTCTTAAATTGTATTTCCCCATCATCTAATTTAAATCGCTGAATTTTAACATCTGTTAGAAATCCCTCAAGCAATTCTTTTACAGATACATTTTGATCTGAACCCTCTCCCTTTTTTTTCAACTCAATGATTTCAACTTTAGGTGAATTCAAAGTCATTTCATTCATCTCAAATTTCCCTTCATTATAAAGAAGTTTAAGATTTGCCCGGGTCAGAGCTAATTTAGGAAGAGTAATTTTTATGATTTGATCCGGATCTTTCTCATTTATAAACTCATCTCTTGGTTGGAAACTGAAATTTTCGATGTCTATTTCATCTTTAAAAGAAGAAACTGAAATTCTCTCTCCCTTAAGTACATGGATTTCGTCAGATAAATAAAGACTTGCATCTTGTATTTCCATCGATGCATCTTCACCATAAAAGAATTGGTTCAATTGCTTCGATTCATCATTCCCCAGATAAAACATGATCATTTTAAAATCAAATTCACCTATTTCGATCCTGTTCCTTAATGTATCTTTAGCATTTGAGGTGACGAAATTACCATTATTTACAGATAGCTCTTTGATAGAAACAGATTCTAATAAACCCTCAATCAATTCATTCAAATCACCCGTTCCAACACTATCCTTTTCTGAAATAATTAATTTTTCGACTTTGAATTGTGGATCGTCCAATACAATTTCATCAATTTGAAGAGCCGAAGTCATGAAGGCCCTATTCAAGTCCACATTTCCTACCCTCAATTGATCCAGCTTTACTGAATAATAAGATTTACTCTCTTTCGCCTTATCAGGCAACAAGGCAAAGTTTACGAGGTCTAATCGGTTTTCTAGGGAGCTGACAAAGACTTTATCTGCTATAATGCTGTGGACATTATCCGGCAGTGAAAAACTTACTTTCTCCAGGTCAAATTCAAACCCCTTCGCATTGAAAGGAGTATCCCATATTTCATTGGTAGTCAGATTAATATCTTTAACCAATAATTTAGTGTTTTGGGCTTTTAATGCATTCTCACTTAAGAAATTAAGAAAAAATAGGTCCGCATGGTTAATATCCAAGGTCCGGATAACCAATCCATTTAGTTTCATTTCCGCAATACTCTTCCTTACCTCATCTTCCAACCTACTTATTGGAGATTCTTTTTTAAGTTGAACCGAATCTTCATTAGCAGGATTACCTTTTGAATTTAAAGGCAAGTTCATATTGATGTTGGGGTTATCAAATTCTAACCTTCCTATATAAAAAATATTCTCAGAAAAGCTGTACCAAAGTCCTTTGAAGACCAATTCATCAAGAGAAAAGTCAAACAATGTCTGCCCAGGTTTTGCAACGACACCGTTAGCAGGTTTCATTATTATTCCATCTAAAAATATCCCTCTTCTTAATAGAGAGATGTTGATCCTATTAAATTCAATATTATAAATATCTTCTGTAGCATCATTTATTTTATTTCTTGCCCAATTAGATAAAAAGATATTTGAACCAAAATAAATAATGAATTCAAGAAAAAGCAGGAATAAAAAGGCTATCATAACCCATCTCAGTAGTTTCTTACGGAAAGGGTGGGCCGATTTTTTATGATGTACTTTTTCTGACATGCTCCATAAATTTAAACTAAAATAATTATTATGAGTGGAAATTTACTTGAAGAAAAAATGAGCTGAAATTTAAAAAGCAACACTTTCGTGTTGCTTTTTTTGCTGTAGGAGAAGGATTCGAACCTCCACGAGGCAGTTAGGCAATAGTCCGGTTTGAATTACGCTTTATTCTGGATTCCTCACCCTCGAGACAGGAGGGCTTGTCTGCCAATTTCAACATCCTACAATAATAATTTATTAAGTAAAATAGGTTTGAGAGTATTAGTTGAAAATTTACTTTTTGGAAATAGAGGCACTTCATTCTTAAAGAAAGAAATGAACTTCAATTCTAACTATTAATATATGGTGCCTTTTTTATCAACTACTTTAAATTGATAGCTCAAAATTAGAAATACCATTGGTTTATTAAAATTTTGATAATAATTTATTTCCTTTTTTACATTTTATTTATAATATAGGTATAATTATTATATATTTTCAAATTATGCTTGTGTAAAATGTTTAATTTTTACGGATTTGTTAATATTTCTTTTACTCTTAAAAATGCCATATTATATATGGCTAAATGCACTATATCCCAAATAGTATTAATCCATTAAAAAGTATGGATATAAAAAAAACCATGAAACAAAATTTCATGGTTTTAGTCAATTAACAATAAACCCAAAATAACCTGCTGTAGGAGAAGGATTCGAACCTCCACGAGGCAGTTAGGCAATAGTCCGGTTTGAATTACGCTTTATTCTGGATTCCTCACCCTCGAGACAGGAGGGCTTGTCTGCCAATTTCAACATCCTACAGTATAAATCTTTAAAGACCATTTGTCTTTGTTGATGATTCAAATATAGGCACATGAAACTTATTTTTACAAATAATCTAAAAAATATTCTAAATTTTTACAGTATTTTTAATGAAACCGATTGATTAATATAGATTTTAAATTTAGAGTAATGATTATCAAGATTATTTTGCCATATTTTCAATAATAAAAATTACTATTACATTATTTATACAAAAAGAGTATGGTATTTACGTAATTATTAACATTTGTATTGTTTTTTTAAACAAATGGCAGTTGTTCTTATTCAAAATTCACATAAGACTCCCATTTTTCTAATACAGATTGAAAATCCTTAGGCAAAGGAACCTCAAAATAGACCCTTTCTTTGGTAACAGGATGTACAAAACCTAAAGACATAGCATGCAAAGCTTGCCTCGGCATGAGATCAAAACAGTTTTGTACAAAAGTTTTATACTTTGAAAATTGAGTCCCTTTCCTAATCTTATCTCCTCCATACATTGCATCATTAAATAAGGGATGCCCTAAATATTTCATATGAGCTCTAATCTGATGGGTTCTTCCTGTCTCCAAATTGCATTGAATCAGAGAAACATAGCGAAGTCTTTTTAAGACTTTCCAATGGGTTACAGCATGCTTTCCCTGATCACCCTCAGGATACACATCCATAACCTTTCTGTTTTTCACACTCCTCCCTACATTTCCTATTATTGTCCCTTCGTCAGTTTCCGGCTCTCCCCAAATCAATGCTAAATAAGTGCGGTCAATGGTATGATGAAAAAATTGACTAGCTAAATCTGTCATAGCTTCCTCTGTTTTTGCTATTACCAATAACCCAGAAGTGTCTTTGTCTATTCTATGAACTAGTCCCGGCCTCCCCGAATTTCCCTTCATTTCAGGTAAATTTTCAAAATAGTAAACCAATCCATTGACCAAAGTGCCAGACCAGTTCCCATGGGCAGGGTGAACCACCATTCCTGGAGGTTTATTAACAATCATTAAAAATTGATCTTCATAAATTATATCCAATGGAATATTTTCAGAGTAAACCTCCGTTTCTTTAGGGGGTTTAGCTAACATCACTTTAATATCATCAAGAGGCTTAATTTTATAATTTGCCTTGGTTGGATTTCCATTCACCATGATTGAACCAGCATCAATTGCTTGTTGAACTTTATTGCGAGTGGCATTAGCTATTTTCTCACTCAAAAATTTATCTATTCTGATAGGGGTCTGCCCTTTATCGATTACAATTCTAAAATGCTCAAACAATTCGACTTCTTCCTCTTCAAAGTCTTCCTCTGGATTCATATTCATAATACAAAAATAGAAGGATCAGGGTTAACTTTGTCAAAATCACCGAAATCAAGCAAATGATAAATGCTAATCCTGTTTTTAATCAAGTATTGAAGAATCCTCTTTTTGAAGAAAAAGAGATAAAAGTGACTATAAAAAGGCTTGATTTAATTCATCCACAGGTTTCTGGAAACAAATTTTTTAAACTAAAATACAACCTTGAAAAAGCCAAATCGGAAAGGCAAAACACTGTCTTAACTTTTGGAGGGGCATTTTCAAATCATATAGCTGCAGTTGCATTTGCAGCTAAAGCAGAAGGGCTAAAATCAATAGGCGTAATCAGAGGCGAGGAGACCTCTCCCTTAAACCATACCTTAAAAACAGCTCAATCGAATGGAATGAAGTTGTTCTTTATTTCAAGAGAATTATATAGAAAAAAAAAGGAGCTTACTTTTTTGAATGACTTGAAATCAAGATTTGGAGATTTTTTCGTGATTCCGGAAGGTGGTACCAATGAATTAGCCATTTTTGGAACCAGTGAAATATTGAACAAAGAAGACAAAGCCTTTTCTCACATAATTACTGCCATTGGAACAGGCGGCACTTTTGCAGGCTTAGCAAAATCTTTATTAAATCACCAGACTTTAATTGGAATCTCGGCCCTTAAGGGTGATTTTATACATCAGGAAATTAAAGACCTCTTAGATATTCACAAAATCACTCCAAAAGGAGAAACAAAAATTATGGATAATTTCCACTTTGGAGGATATGCAAAATTCAATAAGGAATTGATAGATTTTATTTGGAAATTCTATGAAGATTATAAAATCGCGTTAGATCCGATTTATACTGGAAAATTAATTTTCGGTGTTTGGGATATGATTTCAAAAAATAAGATTCCTAAAGGTTCCTCCTTATTGATAATTCACTCAGGGGGATTGCAAGGCAATATTGGATTCACTGAAAGAACAGGAATTAAGCTCCCACCTCTTTCAATGTAAAATAGTCCTCAGATTCCTGTGGATGAATCCTTAATACATTTGCCAAAACGAGTCTAACCAAAGTCTTGGATGCTAAAAACTTTGGAATTCTGGCTAACTTCGAAAATTCCTTTAAGGTGATTTTGCCCTTTTGTTCTATGGCTTTTAAGAGAATTTCTTCCTTTCGACCATAAGTAAAAACCATATCCTTAATGGATTTACTTCTCTTAAGTATTTCCCAAACTTCAATACTAGCTTGTACACTTCTATCCTCAACTCTAATAAAAGAGTGCCTTTTATTATTAATCTTTAAATAATGTGGTCGATTGGGGCTTTGCTCCAATTTGAAAATTGCTATACCTTTTTTGGCATTTATTGGAACAGAAATAAGTTCATATGAAAGCGATGGAAAAATAAGTTCTCTGATGGCCTTTTCCATTACATAAATCTCCTCTTCAATGAATCTTTGACCGGAAACAGTCCCATCATCATCTACCCCAATCATGACAACTCCTCCGGCTGTGTTAGCTAAGGCTATAAATTCCTTGACTATCTTTTCTGGATAGGCAGCTTTCTTTTTGAATTCAATTCTCAAACCCTCCCCTTTTGAGGCAAGGTTTCTTACTTCTTGAAGGGTCATGACTTAAATTAGTTTATTTCAATTCCCAGGAGCTCTGGATAATTCCTCCAATCTTTTTTTCTGAGATTGCCACTCATCTCTTAACCTTGCGGCTTCCATGAAGTTCAATTCTTTCGCGGCTTTCTCCATTTGTTTCTGAGTTTGGAGAATTAGTTTTTCGAGTTTGTCCTTGCTTAAATATTGAATTACCGGATCAGCGGCCATTATTCCGTCACCCGGCATAGGTTCGGCGTAGATTTTAGCATTACGTTTCGAATCCGCCACTTTAGTTTGACCCATGATCTTATCTCTGGATTTAATCACGGTCATTGGAGTAATTCCATTTTCCTTATTGTATTCAATTTGGATAGCTCTCCTTCTTTTTGTCTCGTCTATCGCCATTTTCATAGAAGGCGTTATTTTATCCGCATACATGATCACACGTCCTTCCTGATTTCTTGCTGCTCTACCGATTGTCTGTACCAAACTTCTTTCATTCCTCAAAAACCCTTCTTTATCGGCATCCAAAATCGCTACTAGAGAAACTTCTGGTAAGTCTAATCCTTCCCTCAACAAATTCACTCCAACCAAGACGTCGAAAATCCCCAATCGTAGTTCTCTCAAAATCTCAACTCGATCCAACGTTTTTACCTCGGAATGAATATATCTTGATTTTACTCCAGCTCTTTCCAAATATTTCTGCAGTTCTTCGGCCATGCGTTTAGTCAAAGTAGTTACCAAAACTCGTGCATCCGTTTTGATCGTTTGATCGATCTCTTCTAAAAGATCATCGATTTGATTTTGACTGGGTCTAACATCAATTGTAGGATCCAAAAGACCTGTTGGACGAATGATCTGCTCCACTACGACTCCTTCGGTTTTTGCCAATTCATAATCAGCTGGTGTCGCAGAAACATAAACTACCTGCTTGATCAACGTCTCAAACTCATCAAATTTGAGAGGTCTATTATCCATCGCTGAAGGCAAACGAAATCCAAAATCTACCAAATTCACTTTCCTAGATCTATCTCCTCCCCACATCGCTCTTACCTGAGGAACAGTGACATGGCTTTCATCGATTACCATTAAGAAATCATCTGGGAAATAATCGATTAAACAGAAAGGCCTTGTCCCAGGATGTCTTCTGTCAAAATATCTGGAATAATTTTCTACTCCCGAGCAATAGCCAAGTTCCCGAATCATCTCTAAATCAAACTCGGTCCTTTCCTGAAGACGTTTGGCTTCCAGAAATTTGCCTTCTTTTTCAAAGAAATTTACCTGAGCTACCATATCATTCTGAATCTCATGAATGGCAGTATTGATGGTATCTTTTCCTGTCACAAAAAGGTTAGCAGGGAAAATTGATATAATTTTTTCGTCTGAAAGCTTTTTTCCAGAAATAGGGTCAATTCTCTGAATTGCTTCAATTTCATCTCCCCAGAAGAAAATCCTATACCCAAAATCTGCATAGGCTACAAAAATATCTACTGTATCTCCCTTTACCCTAAAAGTTCCGTGAGTTAAGTCTTGATGCGTACGACTATAAAGAATATCCACCAATTTAAACAATAACTGATTTCTTGGAATCCGGTCTCCCTCCTGAAGGCGAATAATATTCTTACTGAACTCCTCTGGATTTCCAATACCATAAATACAAGAAACTGAGGCTACTACAATCACATCTCTTCTACCTGAAAGTAAACTGGAGCTTGCACTTAATCTTAACTTTTCTATCTCTTCATTAATAGAAAGATCCTTCTCTATGTAAGTGCCTGAGCTGGGAATAAAAGCCTCAGGTTGGTAATAATCATAATAGGAAATGAAGTATTCTACCGCATTATCAGGGAAAAATTGCTTGAATTCCCCATAAAGCTGTGCCGCCAAAGTCTTATTATGACTCAGAATCAAAGTTGGCTTTTGAACTTCTTGAATCAGATTAGCAATGGTAAAGGTCTTTCCAGAACCGGTCACCCCCAAAAGAACCTGGGCTTCTTCGCCGGCATTAATTCCTTCGGTCAGCTTTTCAATCGCCTTTGGTTGATCGCCTGTCGGCTGATAGTCTGAAGTTAGTTTGAATTCCATAGCACAATCTTAAATGACCTAACACTTAAAAGCACCCTATTAGTTTACTTTAAGAATTTATTTAGGCAATTGATGTCTTATATCGGGAGATATTGTAATAAAGATAATTAGACCTTAAAATAATGACTAGCATCAGTGGTATCAAACTGGGGTGAAATGATTGCCACCCTAAAATCCAAAAGACAATAGCTGCATCAGCTAAAATCAATGCTCCTAATAAGTATTTCCTTAGCCAAGGCTTTAACGTTTTTGAGATTAAGCCAGGAATTAAAACTAAATGACCGGGAAATGCCCACAAAATATTCCAATTCCATTTGGTAGATGGTATGTCAGACCCTATCCAAAGTGCAGACATTACCAATCCTAAGATTCCTAAAATCCCGAATAACACAAGATCAAAACCAATAAATAATTTTTTCTTCTTAAACCCTATAAAAGTTATCGCAGTAAAAACCACAGCAATTATCCAAAAAATCAAATAGGGATTTAATAGGCCCAAAGAACCTTCTTTTTGGGGAAAATCTAAAATCACCCGTTCATTCTTAACCAAAGGGCGTGTAGGCCCATCACCCTGAATCTCTGCTCTTCCAAAAGCTTGTTCCATGTATTCGGGAAGAAACTGTTCCTCTCTGGGAGTAGCATCACGATCCAGTTTAGAACCCAAAGCAAGATCAATTCCCAAATCAGACCAAGGCATATAAAATACCTTTTCATCAATTAACTGCCGGAAAGTTTTATCCACAGGATCCTGTTCTTCATCTTTCCAGATTAATTTTTCTCCTAAAATCTCCTCCATCACGTCTCGGATCCTAGTTGAGCAATTGTCATAGAAAAAATCATAGCGATAGTATCTATTCTCGGGAAGATAGTTGGTTTCCAAAAATTCAACCAATGCAATTTTTTGCTCCTGATTCAAGCTGAGTTCTTGCTCTCTAACGCTTCGGTTGAAATAATTATACTCGGCAATAAATCGCTCGAAAGTCGAAACTGAAAGAAAATAGTCTAACCTACCTCCTGCAAAATTGAGGACAAAATTTGGAGCTCTAAAATCAAAGGTTCCATAATTATAGACCCGGTCAATACCTGTCTCCTGACTCAATATCCTAATCGCACTATGACCAAAAGAGCTGTAGATCTCTTCTCCAGGGTCACAAGTCAATAGGCTGATTCTGTATTGCTGAGCAAAAGAGTTAGGTAAACTAAAATAAATCAATACAAAACTTAAAATTAAATAGATTAACCTCTTCTTTTTCAATTTCATTTTATTATATTAGTTACACTTTTTTAATAGTTGAAACTATGTTAGCAAAGGCTACATTTTCTCCTCAGTGGATTTTTTTTAACTGCCGAATATACAGGTTTCTTCTGGCAGTTGTACTTGTTTTTGTCTCATGGGTAAAGCTCTTTTCCCAAGAAGTAGGCTCTTATAAAACAATACAATCCGGAGATTACTCGAATCTAAGTATATGGAATATATTTGACGGAACAAGTTGGTTTGCTCCCTCAACCATACCAAATTCCACGAACGATATCTATATAGACCAAACCCATACCTTACGATTAGTCGGAAATGAATCCGCAAAAAATATATTTATTAATGCAGAAACGGGCGCTGGCGAAAAATTGAATTTAAATGGAAATCAGCTAGAAGTTTATGGAAGTCTTAATAGCTTTTCAGGAGTAGTCCCCGGCACGCCCACTGGAACTTGGAACAGTCAAAATTGGATAGGGAACTCTATATCAAGTAAAATAGTCTTTAAAGGAACTTCACGAACTATAATTTCCAAAGGATCCTGGAGTGGATTTACAACTAATAGCCGTTACTCTGTGGAATTCGATCCTGGACCGGGAGTAATTCTTAGGATTGAAGAACCTTTCAAATCTTTAGGGTTCATTTTAAAATCAGGAACCGTTATCCAAGTTTTAGACAAATCTATATTACCTAACACTTGTCCTACATTTTCCTTTAATAATGAAGCGATTTATGGGTCAGGTTCTTTTGGGGATTTTGTAATAGAATCTGGAGCTAAACTAATTTCTGACTGTGATAGTAATATTCTTTTTAGATCCACGTCACAGAGTGCATCCTTGATTGACCTTCAAGATGGAGGAGAATTGGTCTTAGAAGGAACTTCTCCAACAATTGAGGCTTCTACTTTCCAACTAAATGGAAAAGTAATTTTTAGAAATAATTCCAACCCACAAAATTTCATTACTACCTCATATTCAGGCTCAGGAACACCAAATACCTTTCATGACCTAGAAATTGAAGGAACACAGGATTTACTTATGCCACCATATCTAAATTTGACAGGAAATATGGAACAAACCGGTACCGGTACATTTCTGTTGACTAATACAGAATTGGAATTCTCTGGAATGGACGAACAGTCAATCTCAGGGTTTAGCATGCAAGTTGGAGATTTGTATCTCAATAAATCGTTGGGGGCAGTATCTTTTGCGGAGAATCTGGCTGTTCTTAATAATCTAAAAATGAATTCTGGAGTGCTAGATCTTCAGGGAAATGATATCTCCATAAACACTTCTTTTACCGGTGAATTGGAGTATTCTGCTGGCTCATGGAAAAACATAAATCAGTTCACTTACTTTGGAGTACCCGTCACTTTTGATGCAGTCAACGGAACTTTTCCTTTTGCAGATAAATATCAAGGCGGAATACGAAAAGTGCAGTTGCTTGGAACTTCCGCAGGAGGAAATCTTCAAATTTCTTTTACAGAATATAAAGGGGTAGATTATTCTGCTTCTTTTTCGGATTCAGATGGCACACTCATCCTTTATCGACTATTTAGTTACTTTCAGTTTGATGGATTAAACCCATCCTCAAACCCGCTTGAGTTGAGGATCTCAGCCGATCAATTAATTGTTGATCAAGTAGATGATTTAAGGATTGTTAGTACGGGATATGCAGCTCCTGGTAATCATGTGGCGGGTTTAGATCCAGACCTTTGGGCAAGACGTGATCTTACTTTTGATGATTTAAAAGGTCCAAATTTTACTGTTGGAAGCTTCAGAACATTAACAATTTTGCCCCTTTTTTGGGTGAAGACTTCTGCCACAAACGAATCAGGACTACCGAAAATTGAATGGGAAATGGCAACTGATTTAAATAATTCATACCTAGAAATCTTCAGATTTACCCAGATCAATTCAAAGAAAAAAATTGTCAAAATTGAAGAACCCCAGCTTCTAAGAACAAATGAGTTTATAGATTCATTACCTCTTCCATTGGGAGAAATCTATTATCAATTGAAACATGTAAATTCCTTTGGGGAAGAAAATTGGAGTAAGGCTTTTCGGTTAATTCGATCTAAAGACAAAGAAGCAAAGCTCTTCCCCAACCCTAGTAAAAATTCAGAAAATGTTTATCTAAAATTACCCTTGTCAGAATTTAATTCAATTATTCAGATCATAGGGTTGGGTGGAAATTTATTCTATGAAGGAAATTATGTTGAAAATAATATATCTAATCTGATCCACCCTTTACCAGTTGGCCATTATGTCATTAGGGTTTTCGGTAAGAATCAAGTTTATACTTTCAAATTGATTAAAAACTGACGTAGTCATTTTGTTTTTATTATTGAAAATGGTCTTTCCCTCATTTTTTTTATCTTGTTCGGTAAACCCAATTTCTCCTCATGACCATATTTCTTGTCCTGCTCAGTATTGCAATCCTAGTTTTATTGATTGTTTGGGCTAAGCTCAATCCTTTCCTGGCTTTTATCATCTCAGCTATTGCCGCAGGCTTACTTTTGGGGTTACCTGCGGATAAAATTGCGGGCTCCATTCAGACTGGAATGGGGAATTTGTTAGGTGATTTGGTCATAGTCATTGTGATGGGTGCCATGCTCGGAAAATTAGTTGCAGAAAGTGGTGCTGCTCAGCGAATAGCAGGATTCCTGATGAATATCTTTGGTGAAAAAAATATTACCTGGGCTATGTCCATTACTGGCTTGGTTGTAGGAATTCCTCTTTTTTATAACGTAGGCTTTGTCCTGCTGGTACCTTTGGCTTTTACAGTAGCCTATCAGTACAAAATATCTGCTGTATATGTTGGAATCCCCTTATTGGCAGCTTTATCAGTAACTCATGGATTTCTGCCACCCCATCCTTCTCCTGCAGCATTGGTTGCTCAATTTGATGCTAATATGGGATTGACATTATTTTATGGATTTCTGATAGCGATACCAACTATTATTATTGCAGGCCCCATATTTGCAAAAACATTGAAAAATGTCCATGCCAATCCTTTAAAGACATTCCAAGCAGAAACTCGAACAGAATCCGAATTACCAGGTGCATTCAATAGTTTTTTTACTGCTTTGTTACCTGTTTTTTTATTGGTTGGCACAACAGCTCTTAACCTAAATATTGACTCTCAAAATATCCTCTCCCCCATCATTCAATTTATTTCGAATCCGGGAATTGTAATGTTGATCTCCGTATTGGTTGCAACTTATACGCTTGGGTTGAGGAGAAAATATAAGATGACCCAGTTAATGGACATTTATACAATCGCCGCAAAGGATATTGCGATGATTCTATTGATAGTAGCCGGAGCTGGAGCTTTGAAACAGATTTTTACAGATACTGGGGTAAGCCAGGTTATTGCAGATGGATTAAGCACTTGGGATATACCCCCTCTTATCTTGGCTTGGATTATCACTGCTATTATTCGAGTTTGCGTGGGTTCTGCAACAGTTGCTGGGTTAACAACCGCTGGAATCATCGCCCCGCTGGTTACAACAATGAATGTAGACCCTAATCTTCTTGTCCTTTCTATTGGGGCAGGAAGTTTAATGTTTTCTCATTTCAATGATGGCGGATTCTGGATGTATAAAGAGTTCTTTAATGTCAGTATTAAAGATACCATCAAGACTTGGTCATTAATGGAAACTTTAGTGGCTGTGATTGGACTTGCAGGAGTCTTGATTCTAGATATTTTTGTCTAAATTGAAATCATGGAAACACCAGAAAGTAATTTTTCAAAACTCGGTCTTACTTTACCTCCTGCTCCTAAGCCATTAGGAGTCTATAAACCTTGCCTAATAGATGGAAAGTATCTTTACCTATCTGGACATGGAACTGTCAAAGAAGATGGAAGCCTGATTATTGGTAGGATTGGATTAGACCTTGATATGGAGTCAGGCAAACTTGCTGCAAGACAAGTTGGCTTAGCGATGCTTTCCACAATCAAGGCAAACCTTGGTTCCCTTAACCGAGTAAAACGAGTTATTAAGGTTTTGGGAATGGTTAATTGTACTGAAGATTTCAAAAAACACCCTTATGTCATAAACGGATGCAGTGAACTTTTTGCTCAGGTTTGGGGGAATGAATATGGAATCGGAGTTCGATCGGCAGTTGGAATGGGCTCTCTCCCGGATAATATACCTGTAGAAGTTGAAGCTCTGTTTGAACTCCATGAAGGAGCTTAAGGCTCGACTAATGCCTTATAAGAGTCAAAAATACTCATGATATCTTTGACGTAGTTTACGGCCAAATGCCCTTTTGCAAATCCACTTTTTACGACAGGATCATTGTAATATTTTGGATCGGTTTTTAACTCCAAAAATTCAGAAACATCCGTCCAGCTTTGCGTATTTCTACCATATTTCATAGCTAACCTCCAAGCATCCTCCACATGACCATGTCCAATATTATAAGAAGCAAGAATATATTTAATCCTCTCATTGGTCTCAGGTACTCTTTCCAACCAAAACTTATCCAAGTAACGTAAATATCTAACCCCTCCGGTCAAAGATTCAATTGGGTCATGTGGGTTTTCTACCCCAAACCTCTCCAAGGTGACTGGCATTAACTGTAGTAGCCCCGTAGCCCCCGCATAAGAAATAGCTGTTGTGTCAAATCGGGATTCCTTGTAAACTAATGAAGCTAATAACCTCCAATCCCATCCAAGTTGCTCAGCACCTGTTTTAATTATCTCATCAAATTGAGAAATACGATTTCCTGCCAAGGAGGAAAAAGGACTGTTTGATCGAAAGTAACTGTTTTTTGAATTTAAAAAGTATCTGGCATACAAATCTGGAATAAACCGCTCTTGTTTGTCCTCTAACCAATTATTTAAAGAAGAAAGTAATTTTGGAGAATTCTTCCTTACCACCCAAGATACTTCTCCTTCTTTTTGAACCTCCCATGAAATATCAAGGCCATCATAATAAGTTGCATTTGCTTGTGCAATATTTTGATCGGCAACTGTCCACTTAATCTCGTTCTTAACTACTTGATCAATTAGTGATTCCTCATGATCTGGCGTTTCTATTACAGTAAATTGAACTTGTAAAGAATCCTTTACAGCACACAATTGGGATTTATAAATTGAACCTTGTCTCACAACAATTGTATCACCAGAAATATCCTCCCATGAATTAACCTTTTCTGAAGTTTTTCTTCCAATTAAAACAGAACTCATTTTCCCAAGAGGAATAGAAAAGTTAGCCCTTTCACTTCTCTCTATTGTTTCTTCAAGATTCATCGCAATAAGATCAACCTTCCCTTTCTCTAGGTAATCAAAAGCTTTATCTATATCAGAAATCAATACCAAACGAAGCTGAACGTCTAGCCTTTTAGCTAGGTCACGTAGGAGTTCATACTCATAACCCATTCTTCTACCACGGTAGATGTAATATCCTGTGGAACTGTTATCTACAGCAGCCCGAATAAATCCTCGTGTTTCAATTCCTGATAGGTCTAAAATATAAACATCCTCTTTTTCAGTATTACCAAATTTTCTTTCAAAGAATGTGCATTGAACGCCAAATACCAGAAGGATTATTACTGAAAATAATAGAACAACTGCTTTCTTCATATAAAAGGACTAAAAGTCCATATGATTCTCGATTGCAGGATTTGACAAATGCCATGCCAAAAGAAATATTAATAATTTCTTAAAAAAAGCAAATAAAAAAATGAGCCTGGTAAAATCAGGCTCAGGATATTTTATTCTTCAATTGGAAGATCCAGTTCCTCGTAGCTATTTTGAAAAAATATCCTTCCTGAAAGCCTCATTAATTCAATTTCTCTTTCCTTAATATTGAATATTGAAGTGATCAATCTATTCTCAGCAGTCAATAAGTTTACTTGTGCATCTCTGAATTCTAAATAAGAAGATATTCCAAGTCTAAATCTCTCTAATGCAATTTCAGTATTCTCTTTAGCGACTTCATAATTTTTCTTTTCTATCTCCAAAAGATTTCGATTGGTTTGATAGGTATTATATGCTCTATGAATATCTGCCCTCAATTGAATCTCGAATTGATCCAAAGCATAACCCTGAACTTTTTGTTGAACTTTGGCATTTTGGATTCTTCGATTTAATGTCAATCCACTGAATAAATTCAAGGTAATATTTCCTCCAAAATTTAAACCCTGTCTTTGATTTTGCAGCAAGAAACCTGCATCTGAATTGGATGTGTTGTTCACATAACTTCCATTTAGATTAATCTGGGGCAGTCGCTGTGCCTGTAATTCCTTCATTTGAAGAAATGCTACATTTTCCTGACGTTGCGCTATAAGCAGTTGTTTATTATCAATGAGGGAATTCTCTTCCAAATCCATCAACATCAAAGGCTCCCCAATGGTAATGGTATCGTTTACGGCAAATTGCGTATCTGGACTTAAAGCCATGAGCTCATTCAAATTAATTCGAGCTGCATTGATGATCTGTTCTTGATTTACCAAAAGGGTCAAATCCGAATTATAGTCTACTTCAGCGGTTAAAAAGTCCCTTTTACCAGCTCCTCCTAATTCATATTGAGCTTCCGCAATATCCAATCTGGATTGGCTTAATTCAAGAGTTCTCTTTAATACTTCATAGCGCTGTAATTCTAAAACGAGACGATAGTAAGCAGAAGAGATGGAAGCTACGGTGTTTTCAACTGCAATTTTAGCATCTAATTCTGAAATTTCAGTTAATTGTCCCAGTCGCTTCATCACTACGATATTCTCGGGCTGAAAACCATAAATTCCAACAATCGAGAAATTTTCGGTTCTGGACTTTGCCCCATCAATGGTTCTAGGTTCCGGATCATTGACAAATCTCTGCTCTACATCTTCATTACTAAAGTTTCTGGCATAGGTTGCATCCAATTGAGGTAAGAAAAAATCTCCGACGCCAATTTTTTGGTTGACTTCATTAATAGTAATGTTTTCAACAGCAATTTTAATATCCAGATTTTTCTCCAGACCTATTTGGATTGCTTTTTCAAGGTCTAAGGCCTCCTGACTTTGAGCAAATAATACTGAACTTATGCTGCTCACTAAGAGCATGGCAATCAACTTCTTCATTAAATTCTGGCTAACCTTCCTTCTTTGGAAGTGAGATAAGTATAAATAGCTGGGATGACAAAAAGGGTGAGGATTGTAGCAAACATTAAACCTCCAATCACTGCTGCACCCATCGGAACACGGCTTTCTGCTCCAGCTCCAAGACCCAATGCGATTGGCAAAATACCAAGGATCGTGGATAAACTAGTCATTAAAATTGGTCGGAACCTTGCAACAGCCGCACCATAAATTGCTTCATGGACTGACATACCATTGGCTTTTCTTTGATTGGCAAATTCGACAATAAGAATACCATTCTTTGTTACCAAACCAATCAGCATAATTATTCCAATTTGGCTGAATATATTCAATGTAAAACCTAAAGCCCAAAGAGTGAATAGTGCTCCGAAAATTGCTAAAGGAACAGTAAACATAATTGTCAGCGGATCTAAGAAACTTTCAAATTGGGCAGAAAGTACAAGATAAATCAATACGAGGGCAAAGAGGAAGGCAAAAAGTAAACTATTAGAACTTTCTCTAAACTCTTTTGAAGGGCCTGATACATCTGTTGCAAAGGATTCATCCAAAACTTCTGCTGCAATTCTATCCATCTCTTCCAAACCGTCACCAATGGTATACCCTGGGGCCAAGTTGGCAGAAACAGTACCACTCACAAATCTATTAAATCTATAAAGTTGTGGAGGAGTACTCCTCTCGGTTACCCTAACTAAATTATCTAATTGTACTAAACTTCCATTTTCCGCACGTACATAAAGCATTCGAAGATTAACAGGCTCATTTCTATCTTCAAGCCTCATTTCTCCAACTACCTGATATTGCTTTCCATTTTTAATAAAATATGCAAATCGCTGTCCGGAATAAGAAAGTTGAAGCGTTCTCGCAATCTCTTGAACGGATACTCCAATATTTCTGGCTTTTGCTCTATCAATTTCAATCTCCAATTCAGGCTTGGTAAACTTTAGGTTGATATCCGAGAAAATAAAAATGGGACTTTTCCCTACTTCTTCCATGAAAGTTGGAATTGCTTCTTTAAGCTTATCCATATTGGGAGCCTGCAAAACATACTGAATTGGTAGCCCCCCTCTTCTATTTCCTATTGATTGAGGCTCTGAGGCAAATGCCCTAACTTCCGTGTAGTTCTTTAGCATGCCATTGATTTCATTGAAATAATCATTTTGGGACCGCTCTCTATTTTCTGCATCAGTCAAAATAAATCTGACAAATCCAGAGTTAGTGCTTGATGTACCAAAACCTGGAGAGGTAACTGAAATCAAACCAGTTACTTCTTCAGGAGGAAATTTTGCCTTGAAGTCAGCGACCATTTGGTCGATGACCCGATCCATGTAACCGAAAGTAGCGCCTTCCGGACCACCCAACTGGATTCTGATTTCACCTCTATCCTCCACTGGAGCCAATTCACTTGGAATCTGGTTAAATAGCCAATAAATCCCAAAACCCATAAAGGCAACAAGAATAAATGAAACCCAACGGAATTTCATAAATCCACCTAGCATGCGGTCGTAACCATCATTTAACCAAACAAAGATCGGCTCCGTAGCATTGTAAAATCTATTATGCTTTTCCCTTCTTTTCAGCAATCTGGAACTCAACATTGGAGTCATAGTCAATGCAACAAAAGAGGAAATAATAACGGCTCCAGCTACGACAATACCAAACTCTCTAAAAAGTCTACCAGTTGTCCCTGTTAAGAAAATTACCGGAAGGAATACCGCTGCCAAAGCAACAGTAGTAGCAATTACCGCAAAGAAAATTTCTTCAGCACCTTTTTCAGCAGCATCCAAAGGCTTCTCTCCTTTTTCTATCCTGGTATAAATATTCTCCAGAACTACAATTGCATCATCGACCACAAGACCAATAGAGAGAACTATTCCAAGAAGGGTTAGAACATTTATGGAGAAATCCATCACGTACATGATAAAGAAAACTCCAATCAATGAAATGGGGATTGTCAAAACAGGAATAAAGGTGGTTCTCCAATCTCGTAAAAACAGGAAGATAATTGCTACCACCAAAATAAAGGCGGTAATGATAGTTTCTTGAACTTCTGCAATAGAACTTCTAATATAATCTGTTGAATCGAAACCGATTTCAAGTCCAACATCCGCTGGAAGATCTTTTTTAATAAATTCTAATCTTCTGTAGAACTCATCTACGATTTCAATATTATTTGAACCTGGCAAAGGGACCAAAACTACCCCAACCATTGGGACTCCATCTCGCTTCAGAACAGTTCTTTCATTTAAAGCAGCAAGCTCTGCTTTTCCAATATCTTGAAAACGGACAATATTATTTTGATCTTCTTTGATAATAAGACTATTGAACTCCTGTGGAGTGCTAAGTCTACTTTTAGTTCTCACGGATAACTCAATGGCCTCCCCTTCTATTCTACCAGAAGGAAGTTCGACATTTTCACTTTGAACTTTTGAAAGAACATCCAAAGGAGTGACACCGTAAGAAGCCATCTTAAGCGGATCCATTCTCAAGCGGATTGCATACTCCTTTTCTCCCCAGATTTGAACTCTACTTACACCAGGAATCGTTTGAAGCCTTTCTTTAAAAATATTTTCAGCAATATCGGATAAGTCCAGTAAGCTTCGCTCATCACTTTTTACATTCAAAAATACTATTGGCTGAGAATCCGCATCAGCCTTGGAAACGACTGGTGGTTCTGCATCTGGAGGCAGGTTTCTTTGTGCCCCAGATACTTTATCCCGAACATCGTTTGCGGCAGCTTCTAAGTCTGCTCCAACATCAAATTCTACTGTAATGCTACTTCCACCATCATTACTAGTAGATGTAAGAGATTTTATCCCTTGGATACCGTTGATTGCCTCCTCTAAGGGTTCCGTAATTTGGGCTTCGATTACGTCAGCATTGGCACCAACGTAGGTGGTACGAACATTAATGACAGGTGGATCCACACTAGGGAATTCACGGATACCAAGCAATGAAATCCCTATCGCACCAAAAAGTATGATGACTAGAGACATCACGATGGCCAAAACTGGCCGATTGATACTTATATTTGATAAGCTCGACATATTAGTTGATTTGAGTATACTCTACAGGGGATCCCTGTCTAGCTTGTAAGACACCAGTGGTAAATACCAGATCTCCCTCATCCAGACCACTCAATATCTGAACATGGGTATCTGTCCGTGTACCAATTTCAACTGTTCTTTCTTCAGCTTTATTACCGGCACCAACTACAAAAACTTTGTAACCTTGTAATTCCGGAATAACGGACTCTGAAGGTACCATCAATGCATTCTCTATTTGACCTAAAACAAATCGAATTCTGACGAACATTCCAGGCAAGAATTTTTTCTCTTTGTTTGGGCTTTCTGCTCTTAGCTTCAAGGTTCTTGTCGCTGCATCAACTTGTGGTTCAAATGCATAAACTTTTCCCTTCACCTCTTCAGGAGATGATTCGTTTGTAAAATAAATCTCAGAACCTACAGAAACTTGGTTGGCATACCTTTCAGGAATAGAAAACTCAATTTTTATTGGATCTATATTTACAAAATTGGCAATCACATCGTTTGTGCCAATCACACTTCCTTCACTAACTTGTCTTAATCCCAAAATACCATTAAAAGGAGCTCTAACTACTGTTTTTGACAATTGAGCCTCCACTAATTTCAAATCTGAAAGTGTTGTATTGTATTGGTTTAAAACAATATCATACTCTTCTTGGCTGATAGCTTCTCTTGCCAATAATTGTTTCTGCCTGTTTTCCTGACTCTCAAAAAGCTTTTGTGTGTACTCCAACCTCTGAAATTGAGCTTGTAATTCATCGTCATTTAAGTAAACCAGTGGAGTGCCTTTGGTAACATATTGACCTTCTTTAAAGGCTATCTTGGTAACCAAACCTGAAACCTCTGTTCTTAAGTCTACGGATTCATTTGGAAGAATAGTACCAGTGACTGAAAGTTGATTTCTAAGTGTTTCCTTTTGGAGTTTTACAACTTTTACTGGCAAAGCTGAGGGGGCGCCAGGACCAGCCCCAGATGATGCTACACTGGATTCATTAGAATTTCTTTTATCCAATCTAGGATATAAGAAAGCAGCGATAATGATAACGATAATCCCGACAATCAGGATAATCTTAGTCTGGTTTTTCATAAATAATGAAAGTACTCCTTTTTAGTTTTCTCCTTGAATAAATGCTAAAGCATATTTATTGAATCGTTTTGGTTGCTCCACGTTAACTACATGACCACATTTCTCCACGATTTTTAACATCGAATATTTATGTTCTTGAACTATTTTTTTTACTGGTTCTAGAAACATTATGTCTTGATCTCCCATCACATACAGTGTTGGTATATCAATTGATTTTTCTTTAAAATATTTCAAAAGAGGGTTTATATCTTTAGTCAGTTTAAACCAACGAATAAACTCTTTTTGGCAAAGCTTTTTGGCTTCATTGATAAACAGATTTCTTGACTCAGAATGTTGCTTTCTAGGCATAATTATGAATGCGAACAAACTGTATAACCACATATAAGGAATTACCTTTTTAAATGTGTTCCCCAAGAAAACCAAAAACCTGGATTGGATATTTAAACGGGTAATAGCTCCTGCTAATACCAACGACTTCACTCGTTGCGGCTCAATTTCAGCAAGATTTCTTGCTAGAATTGTCCCCAAAGAAACCCCTGCAAAATGTGCTGGAGGGATTTTCCAATAGTCCAAGACTTCAATAATATCCTTTGTGATCTCCTCAAACGTATATTCTTCTTCCCAAATAGCTTGATGAACATCTGCAGACTTACCATGCCCTCGCAAATCAATAAGCATTATATTAAAATGCTCACGAAAATCCTTCAGCTGCTTGAACCATACTACTGAAGATCCACCAGCGCCATGAATGAAGACTACCCATTCTTTGCTGCTTGGATGAATATACCTTTTACTATATAGCATAAAGTTAAAACACCAAGTTTGTTCAAAGGTTGTCGAATGCCTAATTTAAATCAGATTTTTAAGTTTAATGAGATAAAAGATACTGGAGGCAAATCTTCCCCATCAATGGAGAAAAAAGGTGATGTTTTATTTTGCGAATAGTTAAAAAACTTAAAATTTCCAACCTAAGGTACTTTGAATAACATAATCAAAATCACTAGCACCAAAAGTAGGCATATTATCATAGTTCATGGATATACCTACTTTCAAAAAGAAATCCTCAACAAAATTATATCTAACATTAAAACTTGCATCAGATCTGTTACGGCCTTTCTCAGAAAAGCTTTTATAGTAAACCCAAGAACCGGTAAAGTTAAAAACACCAACATCGAAGAAATTGAAATCCGTTCCCAAAATAGCTTCAAAGCTCTGATTTGAAGGTAGATCACTCAAAAAATCTTCGTTATTATTGTTGATTCCAGCCTGGATATTCCAATAAGAGTGATTGGTATGAATGAGATATTTTCCGAAACCGACAATTGTATTTGCCCTCAGCCTGATTAATTGCTGCGTATTACTTAGTAAGTTTTCTGAACCAATTAAAAACCAATCATTTGGAAGAAATAAAACGAATGCCCCACTTGCTTGGTACCTTTTAATGGCATTGGTCGATTCCTGAATAGAGCGGATTGCATTAAAAGTTAAATAAAACCCCCATTTACTCCCATTATAATTTAAATGACTTAATACAGAAAACTGCCTAAGTCTATTGGATCTAGCAATATTAAATCCGAGACTAATATCTCCATTAAACCTACTTGCAAATGATTCATTGATTTCATTAAGTAAAACCAATTCCTCCTTTTCTATCAAAAATCGATTTTTCTCGTCAAGTGAAATCACTTTTAGAATTCTTGCACTCGGATTCACTACTGAAATTTGGATGGAATCCTTTGAAATCGAATTAATATTACCCACAAGTCTTTCACCATTTTCCAACGTGATAAAAAACTGATTTGTGGTCTGAAGAGAACTAACTTCTTTCCATTTTACCTGAATATCTACATTGGAGTAAACAGTCTTTATATAGAGAATTCCTTTATCCAAATAAGAAATTTTACCTACAATTAGATCCTCGTTTGATAGTCTCAGCGTATCATTTTGTGCATTTAGAGTCAAACAAAAACCATGTAAAAGAAGAATTACTAGGAAAAATCGAATCTTCTTTGCTACAAACTCCATCCAACAGTGGTCTGGAAAATATAATCCGTTGTTGTTGCTCCTTCAACTGGCCTATTATCGTAATTCAGTGTAGTACCCATTTTCACATAAAAGTCTGAAAAGAACTCATATTTCACATCAAGCCGAAAATCAGTTCTAAATCTTCCCCAGTCTGAAATACTGGGATAGGCTACTACTTGACTATAAAGACTTAAATCACCGATGTCATACAAGTTAAGTTCAGAACCTATAAATGCTTCCCCTGTTTTTCTAGATGGACTATCGTCTAAATAAACTTCATTGTTAAAGTTGAGTCCAGTCTGGAAACCAAAATAAGTCCTATTTGTATGGATCACATATTTACCAAAACCGACTTTATTACCTGTTCTCAACTTTATCAACTGTTCCGTATTCGACAAGAAAGTAATATCATAAAGTAAGAACCAGTCCTTCGGAAGAAAGTAATTATAGGTAAAATCTGCATCAGTTCTTTTTACCGGATCGACATTGTCTTGATTAGATCTCAGAGTATTATATGTGGCATTTACCTTCCAACGGTCAGCCAAATAACCTAACCCACTTCTCACGTTATACTGCCTCAGATTATTAGCTCGAGTTAGACTCCAACCCAAGTCAATATTAGCGGAAAGCCTACTCCAAAAGCCATCATCAAGGGCATTGAGGTAAACTATATCTGCTATTGCAACAGAAATCTTTCCTCCACCAATATCTTCTGTATTGGATTTCTTTTTACGAAGAGAGAGAATATAGTCTGGATCATACGTGTCTATTTCGATTGTTTCGTTATCTATACTATTAATGGTCCCGTTATAACGCTTACCATTAGAAAGTGTGATCAGGTATTTGGCTTTTGAGAAAACCTGTGAAATTCCCGTCCAAGTAATCTTAAAATCCGAATCACTGTAGTCCGTTTCAATGGTTAATACCCCCTTATCCATAGTTTTTATTTCTCCGATAATAAGATCCTTATTATTTAGAATCAAAGTATCTGTTTGACCATTTACAGAGAAAAAAGTTCCCATACCAAAAAGTAAAATCAAGTAAAAACTTCTCTTTAGTAGATTAACATTCATTGCTTTGACGATTTAAAATTCCCTGCAAAATAAAAAAAGCATCCTTAAAAGGATGCTTTTTCGAAAAGTAAGATGTGTTAATTAATTGAATATATATCGAACGCCAACCTGCATTCTCCAAGTATCACCTATTGAAGTTGTGGTTCTGAACGTTTCAGTTGGGAAATTACTAGTTCCAGGAATCGTGTTCAATCTATACTCAGGCTGTCCAGCGGCATTTACACCTCTGAAGTTTAACAAGTTGTCCTGAAATGCAAATTTCTGGATACCCCATGAGGAGTTGAACATGTTTCCAATATTCAAGATATCAACCGAAAGCTGAAGTCTGTTCTTCTTATCTTTAGAAAGCACAAGGTCCTCAGTTATTCTGAAATCAAAACGGTTTACAAACGGTCTTAATGCTCCGTTTCTCTCTGCAATCCTACCTCTATTTTCACTTAAATAATCATCTTGATCTATATAGGCATCTAATAATTGAGCTTGCTCAGCTGCTGTAATTGTTCTTCCATCAATCGTAAATTCTTCGAAAGCCAATTCATTCGCGTTATTAGGGATGTACATTAACCTATTTGAAGCATCTCCGAAATTTCCAGAATAGGCATACGAGAATCTTCCAGCATCAGATCCCTCATAGAATAAAGATATCGTTGTGTTATCAGTCTGATAAGAAAGATTAGCAATAACTCTATTAGGAATATCAAAACCTGCAAAACTTAATTCCGGATCATTTCTATCAGAAGCAACTGTCGCAGGCCACAATGAAATAGCTTGAGATCCGCTTGAAGCATCTAAATCTCTTGATCTAGATCTGGTATATGCAGCCATTACAGAAAATCCATTTTCAAACTGCTTTTGCAATTGTGCAGTAAGTGAATAGTAATCAGCTCTTCTTTGGGCATTCGTCAGATAGAAAACATTTCTAAAATCTGAATCACTAGAATAGTTTGTATTATTCCAATAAGGTCTCTGATCAGGACCTGAAAGAGTTCCATCAGGAGTTCTTACGACTGGGTTATACGCGATAGGCGTTGAAACATCCTTCGAGTAAATGAATTCCAAGGTTCCAATAATACCAAAAGGTAATACTTGATCAACAGCTAAATTAGATCTCCAAACTTGTGGAAGCTTAAAGTTTCTGTCAGTTAGGTTCAATTCATTGGAAAGCGATTGACCTGGGTTTTCAGGATTTCCAAAAGTCACATCAGGATTAAATACATAATTTGGACCCAAAGCATCTACTACATCTTGACCTTCATAACCTAATCCACCTCTTACTACGCCCGATCCATTTACTTGATTAGACAACCAAACAAAAGGAATTCTTCCTGAAAATACACCTGTTCCACCTCTTACTTGGGTCGTTCTGTCACCTTTAGCATCCCAGTTAAAGCCTACTCTTGGAGACCAAAGTGGGTTTACCTTTGGAAACTGGCTCACGTCTGGAGTGATTGTTCCATCAGGAGTTTCAAAAGTCTTATTCAAATCATCCAATAAGTCGTTTGATGGAATATCAATTGGATAGAAAGGAAAATCGATTCTCAATCCACCAGTAACTTTCAAATTTTGAGTAATCTGAAACTCATCCTGAACATAAACACCAAACTGACCAAAATTAGTATTGTCAACAGGTGGTGTGGTTGAACCATCCAAAGCATAGCCTTTGGCAAATGCTTCAGGATAAGTACCAGGAGTTCTATCAATTACAGTCGCAACAAAGTCATCATAGGAGTTAAATCTATAGAACCCGTTAAAGACAGGGTTAAATGCATTTTTGAATGTCATGTATTCAAAATTAACCCCAAAAGTATAAGTATGATTTCCTTTGTAGATGGAGAAATTATCAGTGAAATTAAAAATATTATTTTCCAATAGATTCCCGACAGTATACAATTCATTACCCATAGACATATAGTAAAGTAAGTTACCAGATGCATCAGGCTCCATTACTTCAATAAATGGGAAATCTTGTCCGCCAGGAATACCTCTTTTGGGGTCTGTTATAGAAGTGTATCCAATGTTAATCTGATTCGACATATTAGCGCCTATTCTTGAATTCACTTCTGCAACCCAAGATTGTACTTTCCTATCATTGGTATAGTTGGCATTTCTGAAGTTCATGGCTTCAATGCCTGTTCTTCTTGTATTTCTATATCTAGTTGAAATATATCTTACCGAGTTGCCATTTGTTGGCACATCCGTAAACGCTGTATAATTATTATATCGGATAGATACTTTGTGGTTATCATTGAGGTTCCAGTCTAATCTGGCATTGAATCTTTCTTGCTCAGATGCAAAGGCATAATTTTCATAAGGTCCAGCCTCGTATCCATATAATTCAGAAAGTCTATCGCGAACAAAATCCAACTGTGAAGAGGGAACTCTAGATACCGTCAACCCATCAGGTTCTAGACCAGGTCTAGAAGCAACTTTTGTAAAACTTGGAACTGCTTCAGTCTCTTTCTCATAAGAAACAAAGAAGAACACTTTATTTTTTATAATTGGGCCTCCCAATCTAAAACCAGAAATCTCATTTTTGGAATCACCAACATTAAGACGAGTATCTCCTACCTTATCTCCAATCATTTGATCATTTCTCAGAAAATAATAAGCTGATCCAGAGAAATCATTTGTTCCTGACTTTGTGATTGCATTTACTGAAGCTCCTGTGAAACCAGCTTGACGCACATCAAATGGTGCAAGGTTTACCTGAACTTCTTCGATTGCATCTAATGAAATAGGATTAGCACCTGCAAATTGTCCTGAACCAAGACCGAAGTTATTGTTGTAGATGTTTCCGTCAATTGTATAATTGTTGAATCTGCTGGAAGTACCTGCAAATGAAGTCCCATTTGATTGAGGTGTCAATCTTGTGAAATCATTGATACTTCTATTGACAGTCGGAAGTGAATTAATCTTATCATTATTTAAGTTTAATGCCGCTCCGGTTCTGTCTGAATTCATAATAGCATCTTTACTTGCTATAACTTCCACAAGATCCAATTCCATCCCATCAGATAGCTGAACGTTTAATGTGTAAGTAGAACCCAATCCCAAAACAATCCCGTCAAACGTTCTTTCTTCAAACCCAACAAAAGATACTACTACTGTATAAGGCCCACCAACACGCATGTTTGGAAGAACAAATCGACCTTCTAAATTACTTACAGCCCCATATCGGGTACCTGATGGCTCATGAGTAGCCACAATATTTGCTCCTGGAAGCGACTCTCCCGTTTCGTCAATAACATTCCCTTGGATATTAGCTGTTGTCACGCCTTGAGAAAAGGCTAACCCTGTGCTCATCACCATGAATATCAAAGACAATAAATTTTTAAGTAAATTTTGCCTCATAATAAATTGGTTTTTTGTTTAAGTTGGTTTTAAAATTTTTCCTTGCAAAAGTAAAATGACCTTTTGGCAATCTTGGGTAGTTACTGTTATTTTTTGACACGCGAATTTCACAATTTTTAACAAAAAAAATAATATATAAGCGCAAATAAAATTCTTTAAACGGCAAAAAAACTTTCATTCCATTATAAAATAGTCAAATTTTAAAACTGAATTTTACAATATTTTCTATTTTATGGGTAAACTCTGGAATTCATCGTTTGTTCAAAAACCTCAATTGGATTTTGTTTTTTGACGATTTAACGATTCCTTACTTTGCTCTTTTAAAAAAAATCAAAATATCATACACGTTGAGAAATAAGAACTTTGCTTGGCTTTATCTGTTTTTACTAGCAACTCTAGCAGATTTAGTCTTTTTATTGGAATCAAATTCTGAGCTTAGATTTTACTCTAAACCATTGATTTTATTGGGATTGATCCTTTATTTCTACATGATCACCAAACCAATCGCCAGCACTTTGCTAACCAAATCTGTTTTAGGGGCTTTAGTATTTTCGTGGATTGGAGATATTCTTTTGTTATGGTCCCAACTATTTGCTTTTGGTTTGGGAGCATTCTTAATCGCTCATGTTTGCTATATCATAGCTTTTAAAGTCGCTCAGAAAAACCCAGGACATATTGGTCAGGTGAATTTTATCAAAACCTTCTTTTATAATCTCCCTTTTTACATCCTTGCGGCATTTGTCTATTATCTGATCCAGCCTAATTTGGGAGTCTTAAAGGCTCCCGTAATTATTTATGTGATTGTCATCGTTTCGATGGTCACTACGGCCAGAGAACGATTTGGAAAATCTCATCCCTCCAGTTTTTGGCAGGTGATGATTGGTGCCATCCTATTTTTTATTTCTGATGGAATTCTAGCCATTGATCGGTTCTATCTTGGGTTTCCTGAAGCAGGAATTTTAATCATGGGAACTTATGCTGTTGCACAGTTATTAATTGTGATGGGAATTCGGAGTCATTTAATTCAACCTCAATAATCATTCTCTGAAGATAATTTTAAAAAGCTCCTATTATCATTAAAATGGACAAACAAATCCTAATCGATTTAGTAACCAAGAGAATGCCTTATGGCAAATACAAAGGCCGACTTCTTTGTGATATTCCAGAACATTATTTGGTTTGGATGCATGGCCAAGGGTTTCCTGAAGGAAAGCTCGGAATGTGGCTTCACACGCTTTATGAAATCCGCTTAAACGGACTCGAAGGCATCTTAAGGGAGCTACGGAAGAATTTCAACCCTATCTGATTTTGATAGATAATTTCTTTTTGTTGTAACTTTTAGCTGCCTCTCTTCATAGCAGGTATTCCGGAGGAATTATTTTTTAGAGGATTTCTCCAAACCAGATTAGAAAAATTGATTCATCCACTCGCAGCCATTTTTATTTCGGGCATATTATTTACCGCTTGGTATATTCCCAGTAGATTTTTTCTTGCTGATGGGGTAGATGGAACAGCTGGCGATCTATCTTCAGTTTTAATGGGTACTGGAATTCCGGTCCTTATTGTGGGAACATTCTTTGGTTGGCATTGGATGCGCTACCGTAATTTACCTTTGTTTATACTTGTCCATTGGGCGATTGATATTTTGCCCTCTATCAGTTCCTTTTTCAAAATCAGCTATTGATTGAGCATTATTAATCTGGTATTGATCCATTTCTGACAAAACCATTTGAACGCTTAGAAATTAAACTCAAAACAAAAAAAAGGCCGAAGCCTCTTTCCTTTTTATTTCAAGTTTACCAAAATCGATAACTCTTTGAGTTGCTCATCTGCGATGCTACTTGGTGAGTCTATCATGACATCTCTTCCTGAATTATTTTTTGGGAATGCTATATAATCTCTAATGGAATCAGATCCTCCAAAAATCGCACAAAGTCGATCAAAACCAAATGCAATACCACCATGTGGAGGAGCTCCATACTCGAATGCTTCCATCAAAAACCCAAACTGATTTTGGGCTTCTTCTTCTGTAAATCCAAGATGCTTGAACATCAATTGTTGCGTTGTTCTATCGTGGATACGGATAGATCCACCGCCTATTTCCACACCATTAATAACTAAATCATAGGCATTAGCACGTACAGCTCCTGGATCAGAATCCAACAAGGCGATATCTTCGGTTTTTGGCGAAGTAAATGGATGGTGCATGGCATGGAATCGATTAGTTTCTTCATCCCATTCCAACAATGGAAAGTCTACTACCCATAGAGGTTTAAAAACATTTCTATCCCGAAGACCAAGATCTTCACCCATTTTTAGACGAAGCTCCGAAAGTTGCTTTCTAACTTTTCCGGCATCTCCACTTAGGATCAACATCAAATCCCCTGGTTCTGCATTGAAAGCACTAGCCCAACCCTGAAGATCCTCTTGAGAGTAAAATTTATCTACCGTTGATTTAATAGTACCATCGGCATTGTATTTGGCATATATCATTCCTTTTGCACCAATCTGCGGTCTTTTCACCCAGTCAGTAAGCGCGTCCAATTGCTTCCTAGTATATTCTGCTGCCCCCTTGGCACAAATCCCTACTACAAGTTCAGCATTATCAAAAATCCCAAAACCTTTACCTTTTGCCAAATTATTTAACTCGACAAATCTCATGTCAAAACGAAGATCAGGTTTATCGTTGCCATAGTATTTCATGGCATCCGCAAATGTCATTCGCTTTACTTCCTCCAGCTCCACTCCTTTTACATTGGCGAAAAGATGTTTAGTCAAACCTTCAAATGTGGATAAAATGTCCTCTTGCTCCACAAAAGCCATTTCACAGTCAATCTGTGTAAATTCTGGCTGACGATCCGCCCTGAGGTCTTCATCTCTGAAACATTTCACGATTTGGAAGTATCTATCAAATCCCGAAACCATCAGCAATTGCTTAAATGTTTGAGGAGATTGCGGCAAAGCATAAAATTCTCCTGGATTAACGCGACTTGGAACCACAAAATCTCTTGCTCCCTCCGGAGTAGATTTGATCAGAACAGGAGTTTCAACTTCAATGAAATTTTGTGCGTCCATGTATTTTCGAGTCTCTTGCATCATTTTATGACGCAGTTGAAGTTTTTCTCTAACTACATTTCTTCTCAAGTCCAGATAACGGTATTTCATTCTCAGTTCATCTCCACCATCGGTTTCATCTTCAATTATAAATGGAGGTACTTTAGCTGCATTAAGTACATCAAGTCTGCTGACCTTGATCTCGATTGAACCCGTCGGGATTTTGTCATTTTTTGAGGTTCGCTCTATGACAATTCCAGTAGCTCGAACGACAAATTCTCTACCTAAGTCAGCCGCTTTCTCTAAGAGCTCTTTTTCAGAAGAATCCTCTTCAAAAATTAATTGAGTGATTCCGTACCTATCTCTCAAGTCAACCCATATCAACCCGCCTTTATTTCTTACGCGCTGAACCCAGCCAGCTAAAGTTACTTCTTGATTGATATTTTCCAGGCGTAATTCGCCACACGTATGCGTCCTCAGCATGTCATTAGTTTTTTTGGGAGGTCAAAGATAAAGAATTGAGGTCGAGTACACCACCATCTTTTTGGGATTCCTTATCAGTTTGGTCAAATCTCTAAAAAAAGCATTTTAAATAACACCTTTCATTGAAAGAATCTCAAAAATTATAGGGCTTTGGACTAGCATTTTAAAAAATAAATTAGAGTTCATCCTCAAATATTTGTTGTTTTGAATTCGTTGGAATTATAGTTGGCTAAAAAATGATAAAAGTAAGTGTTTCCAAAACTTGGAAAATACCCTCTTTTTTCCTTGCTTAACAGGTTATTTAATTGTCCCATTAGATCACAGATTAATGAATAAAAGATGGATTGTTGCCGCTTCAGTTCTTCTCACACTTGTAGCTGCAGCTTTTTTCCAATATTTCACCGGTCCAAAAACACCAGAAATTGAAACAGAAAATTCTGAGGAATTGGCTGTTGAAGAAGTTTCTCAAGATGTCTTCCTCTATGGTATCAATGTAACAGACCTTAATATTGTAGAGGGTACTGTAAGTAAAAATCAGACTTTAGCTTCTATTTTGGCACCTTTCAATGTCCCTTATCAGATTATAGATGAGATCGCTAAAAAGTCAAAGGAAGTATTTGATGTACGAGGAATAGCCACAAATAAGAAGTTTACAGTTTTGACTCCTTCAGATTCTGCTCAAGCCCAATTTTTTATTTATGAGCCAAACCCTGCTGAATATGTAGTTTTCAATTTAGATTCTTTGAATATCTACAAGGCAGAAAAGCCTGTGGAATATATTCAAAGAGAAGTTTCAGGAATTATAGAAAGTAACTTGTCTTCTGATATGGGCAAGCAAAATATAAGCTATGATATTGTTGATCAGTTTGCAGATCTATATGGATGGTCAGTAGATTTTGGTGCACTTCAAAAAGGTGACAAGTTTAAAGTAGTTTTTGAAGAAAAAATGATTGATGGAAATGTGATTGGAGCTGGAGATATTAAACTTGCATATTTCGAGCACAGAGGAGAACCTTTTCACGCAATTCCCTTTGTTCAAAACGGTGAAATGAATTTCTTTGACCAGGAGGGAAACAGCTTAAAAAAAGCTTTCTTGAGAGACCCGGTAAAATATACAAGAATTAGCTCCCGCTATAACCTGAGAAGATTTCATCCTGTGCAAAAGCGATATAAAGCTCACTTGGGGACAGATTATGCGGCGGCCAAAGGAACAGAGATCAGATCTGTCGGAGATGGAGTGGTCACAGACGCAAGATATACCTCTGCCAACGGAAATTATGTGAAAATCAAACATAATGGGACTTATACAACCCAATATCTACACATGTCAAAAATCGCTTCTGGATTGAAACCCGGTCAGAGTGTTAAACAAGGTCAAGTAATTGGATATGTAGGTAGTACAGGTTTGGCAACTGGACCACATTTGTGTTTTAGATTTTGGAAACATGGCAAACAAGTGGATTGGCTTCGAGAAAAAATCCCACCATCCGAACCCATATTAGCCGCAAATAGAGCTGCTTTTGATTCGAAAAAATATGAATCTCTTCAAGTGCTGGCAAATATTAATTACCCTGGAGAAGCCAAAAAACTATTGGCAGATAAAGAGGTAAACCCAAATGCCGCAACGATTAAAGCTAAAGTGGATTAAATTTCATTAAAAAAATAAAATGAAGAGAGGCTCTAAAAGGCCTCTTTTCCTTTTATGGGGAATTAAAGCAGGTTTTCAACAATCTTTTAATTAAATGATATTTGTCACAAACCATAGAGTTTATTTTTCATAGTTTCGCCCAAATGCTGAAAAGCACTCTCTACATATGGCTTTCTGCTGTCTTATTAATGAACAGCATGGTGTATTCGGTGATCAAAGTAAGTTTTACGATCAACCAGAGATACATCATCGAAAATTTTTGTGTTAACAAGGATATGCCTGAATTGGAGTGTGATGGAAAATGCTACTTAGCAGATCAAATTAAAGCCGAAAAGGAAAGACAGGAATCAACACCAGCATTTACTTTTAATTCCGATTTTGGGGTTTATATTCCAAACTCTTCCTTTTTCGTCAACCATCCGATTAATACCATTGAGCCCTTGGCTCACAAAGCTTTTTATCATTATTGGTTTGGCCAAACCGTATCTAAAGAAATCGAACATCCTCCGAAAGTGTGATTTTTTGATCAGTTCAAGATTTCTTAAATAAAAAAATACAAATCATGCGATTTCAATTCCCTGCCTGGCTGGGGTTGGTGTGCGTGTGTGGTTTCGTTTCTTGTGACAAAATTGATGAGGCTCCTAAATCCGGACCTAATTTAATTTCACTGGATGCCCCGGATTATTTTCCTGGAAATGTAGCCATGCCTGCCGATAACCTACTGACAGAGGAAGGAGTGCGACTTGGTCGAATGCTTTTCTATGAAAAAAAGCTTTCATCAGATGGCACTGTTTCCTGTGCTTCCTGCCATCAGCAGCAAAAAGCCTTTACTGATGGCAATAAATTTAGCTTTGGAGTCAATGACGCTATTGGCGATAAAAATGCGATGTCATTATCCAATCTTCATTGGCAAAATCGATTCTTTTGGGATGGTCGGGAAACTACGCTAGAATCCCAGGCGATTCAGCCAATCGAAGATAAACGTGAAATGAATCTTCCTATTGAAGAAGCTGTGGCACGTTTAAAAGCTGATGCAACGTATCCCAGTTTGTTCGAAAATGCTTTCGGCACGGAAGAAATCACTCCCAAACTCATCGGTAAAGCCTTGGCTCAGTTTCAGAGAACGTTAATTTCTGCCAATTCAAAGTTTGATGCCTGGATCAGAAATGAAGTAGAACTTAGTCCCGAGGAAGAATTAGGGCTTGAGCTTTTCTTCACTCATCCTGATCCCAAACTCCAACTACGAGGCGGAAATTGCGGTGATTGTCATCTGGGATTCCTGACTGCAGGAGACCCAAATGGTTTTACAGGATTCCACAATAACGGCTTAGATACAGAAGAAAACTTGCCTTTAGGCTTAATGAAAGTAACTGGGAACTCTTTTGATCGCGGAAAATTCAAAGCCCCAGGATTACGGAATATTGAACTGACTGCGCCTTATATGCATGACGGGAGATTCCAGACTTTGGAAGAAGTCCTAGACCACTATAATGACCACATTCAAATAAGTAGTACGCTGGATGTATTGATTTTGGAAGCCAGTAATGAGATTCCAGAAAATTCCGAAACTGTCAAGTTGCATCTAAGTGAAAATGAAAAAAAGGCAATTATCGCTTTTCTAAAAACATTGACAGACCAACAATTTATTACCAATCCAAAATTTTCAGACCCCTTTAAATAAAACTAAGCAATGAAAAATCTTATTTATACCGCCCTATTTTCTTCCTTATTGTTATTCTCTTCTTGCAATGAGGATGAAGTTCCTGCTACCATGGCTGTGGATATTTCCTTGGACCATATAATTAGCGGACAACCATTGGAATTGAATGGAAAGTCTTTTACACTTCCTTCAGGAGAGTCATTTACCCCCAAAAAATTCAAATATTATATTTCCAATGTGAAGTTAACCAACTCCAAAACTGGAGAAATTTATGTTGAATCAGATAGCTATCATTTAATCAGTGAGGATGGAAACAAAAGTATAGATCTAGGGATGATCCCTACCTCAAACTATGACCAAATCACCTTTTCCATCGGAGTAGATGAGATAGCAAATGGTAAAACAGATCAAACTGGAGATTTAGACCCTAATTCTGATATGGCTTGGAACTGGAACACGGGCTATAAATTTCTGATACTGGAAGGTGAGTTCACAAATGCTAAAACGGAAGAAAGACAGGGATTGGTAATGCATATCGGAACTAATGCAAATTATAAAACCATAACCCAATCAGTGAATGGGTTAAAAGCAGGAAAAGCTACTACGATCTCTCTTGTTACTAATTTGGATGAATTATTTGTAGATCCAAACTCACTTTTATTGAGTGAGTTGGAAAGCACTACGATCATGTTTGGAGAGATGGCGGATAAAGTCGCTGAGAACTATTCTGAAGGGTTTATCACCATAAAGTAATCTAAATTCCCGGGAGCTTTTGTTCCCGGTTTTTCTTATGAAAACTGTTTCTAAACTTCTTTTATTACTAGGAATTACCTTTGTTTCGGCCTGTACACAGGATGAAGATCTGGTGATACCCAAGCAAGAAATCCATTATTATTTACCTGAGTTATCTTCCACACTACAGGTTACTGGATTTCCTCAGCCTGAGCGGAATATCCTCTCAGTAGAAGGAGTTGAATTAGGAAAAAAATTATTCTTTGACCCAAATATTTCTGGCAATGGAAAAGTTTCCTGTGCAAGCTGTCATAAGACAGAATTAGCATTTTCTGACGGAATTAGCTTAACTAATCAAGGAGTTTCTGGAAATACTTTGCATCGCCATTCTCCTGTTATTTTCAATATAGCATGGCAGGAAGACGGTCTGTTTTGGGATGGAGGAGCACATGATTTGGAATCTCTGAATTTTGGGCCTCTTACACATCCAGATGAAATGGGAGCAGATCTCAATTCAATAATAACCTATCTAGAAAATGATCCTGAATACAAGAAACAGTTTGATTTAGTTTTCGAAGAAGAACAGATTCAAAGCGCTACCCTTTCTCGGGCTATTAGTCAATATGTAAGATCTCTTATTTCGCAGGATTCAAAATTCGACCATTGGAAAAAGCAAGAAGCTTCCTTTACGGAGTTTGAACTGAGAGGCTATCAGCTTTTTCAACAAAACTGTTCAAACTGTCACAAAGAAGGCCTTTTCACAGATGAAGCGTATCATAACAATGGATTAGATCAAACTTACCCAGATCCACCTGGTCTGGAAGGATTATATCTTGGAAGGTATAGAATCACGTCAAACCCTGAAGATCTGGGAGCATACAAAACTCCTACACTACGGAATATTGCATTAAGCGCACCTTATATGCACGACGGAAGGTTTGCAACTTTGGAAGAAGTCCTAGATCATTATCAATATGGAATCAAAATTAATGAATCATTGGATCCCCAACTCAAAGAAGGTATTCATTTCAATGAATCTGAAAGAAAAGCCCTAATTGCATTTTTAGGCACACTTACAGATTCTTCTTTTATTCAAAAACATCATCGCCAAATCAACTGATGAAATCAACACACAAAAAATTATTCTTTCTAAGTTTTACCTGTTTTTCATTTCTAGGAATTCAGAAAAGCCATGCCTGTGATAGCTGTAATTTCTTCGAATATAGCTTGCTCCAAAACAAAAGTTATTTTGGGCTTTTCTACAGATACCGGGGATTTAATGATTATAAAAGTTATACAGCAGTCTCGCCAAACGGACAATCAATTATTAATTACCCTCAACAGCTTTCATTAGGATTTACCCCCGTCGATTACCCAACAATTATGCATGAACCTGAGGGAAATAATCTATATGTCAGCAAGTCAAAAGAAGATTTCGAAACATATCAAACAATAGAGGTCAGAGGTAATATCACGATTAAAAACAAGTGGAATTTAACTGCAGTCTTACCTTATGAGTTTAACAAGATTTATTATCAAGAGTATCTTGACCTTCCAAAGCCAAGTCGGGACACAACTTTATTTGTACAAGGTTGGGGAGATCTAAAGCTAGCTGGTGACTACATCTGGCTGATTTATAAACAAAAGGCTCGACATACAATCCGTCCTGGTATCGCAATTAATTTGCCAACTGGACAAGCATTAGTAAAATCAACCAACGAAGCAAATTCCTATTATGATCCTATAATTCAGCCGGGGAAGGGTGCATTTGCATTTATTCCAAGAATAAATTATCAGTGGTTTTTGACCAACCAGGGAATAAATGCTGGGGCAAGTTACCAGCTCAGCACAGAAGGTGCCCAAAATTACCAAATGGGAAAAAGCTTTAATGCATATGGAATTTATTTCCATCAGTTCAACGCGGCCGAAAACTTACTTTTAGCCCCAAATGCAGGCTTTTATTATGAAGGTTCAGATAAAGATTTGTGGGTTAATGAAAAACAAGATCTAACGGGTGGAAAAATACTGTTTGCCCAAATAGGGCTTGACCTTAATATCACTCAAACTACTTTTAATTTGGTTTACCAGTATCCAATTAGTCAAAAGCTAAATGGTAACCAAATATTAAATGATCATAGAATAAGTGTTGGATTAACACGAAGTTTTAAACTCTAAATAGTTAATACGTAAAAGGCAAGCTCATTCCTAAGCTCACCTTTTTTTGTAGTTGGTTCTTTCTTAATACTATTTCGACTTTTCAAATTAAACCTAATTGGCTTATTATTTGAAATTCGTCTTCCCAATTCTTAATTCCGTTCTTCTATTTAGTTGGTGCATGGCGGGGGTACAAGTAATCTCATTGCAATTATGGATCGGGCGGCTCTCTCCAAACCAAGTTTCCTCTATTCTATTTTCTTCAATACCTCGGTGAAGAAGATATGATTTCACTGCCTCTGCTCTTCTTTCTGAAAGCTTTTGGTTGTAATTATCTTCACCTCGTTGATCGGCATGTCCTTCAATATAAAGTCTCAGATTCGGCATACGCTTTAACATGATGGCAGTTCTTTCCAATTCCTTTTTATGAATGCTTCTCAGCATACTTTTATCAAAATCGAAATATACAGTGGGTATTTGCGCAATTACATCCTGAATCTGCTTAAACAATTCCTCTGGATCACAAAAATCTGACCCTTTCATCTCCTCAGGAATCTCATATTGTTTGGTAGTATCAGAGAATGCTTCCAAAATCAATTCTGATCTTCTGTTTAATTGCTGCTCTGAATCTGCACATGCTACGCCATCTCCACAATCATTTACCAAGTTCTTTTCCCCAAACCATTCCAATCTTATTCTACTGGCTGAAACACTATGTTTTGCCATATAGTCTGTTACCGCTTTAGCCCGATCTTTAGACAAGGTCATATTATACTCATCGCTTGCACGAGCGTCAGTATATGAACTTACAAGAAGGTCTAAGAATGAATATCGATTCATCAGTTCGGCTAGCTTATCTAATATTGGCTTAGCATCTTCTCTGATTAGAAATTTATCTAAATCATAGTATACAATATCTACATAAACCGGTAATTTATATGGGATAGGAATTAGTTTATATTCCTTTTTCAAGGTATCTCCAACAAAACCTCTAGTGGTGATTTCCTCATCTGTTATGCTAAAGTATCCTGATTTGGAAATCTTGATTCCAAAGTCACTCTCAGGTTCCAAATCAGCAAGCAGAACTCCTTCAGCTCCTATAGAAGTTTGTACTTCTATATCTTGAGATTTATTTCTTAAAGTTGTTTCATAAGGATCATTTATCAAGATTCCTTCACAATCTACTACACGAGCTAAAAAACGCTTATAAATCTCTTCAACACTATAAATATCATCCAGCCCTATACCACCTTTTCTGTTGGAAGAGAGATAAACTTCTGGTTTCATTCCTTCTTTTATCACTTCTATATAAGCAAAGTCATCAGCCACAGAATTCACAGGAGCACCCATATTCCTCACATTATCAATGCTGTTTTCAGAATAGTCTGCCACGAAGATATCCATTCCGCCCATCCCCTTATGACCTGTCGAACTAAAATAAAACTTACTGTCCTCACGAAATGCATGTGATTCATTTCCTACGGTATTCACTTCAGGGCCTAAATTCACCGGGCTACTAAAGTTCATATTATCATCATATGCTGAATAATATAGATCATAGCCTCCAATACCCCCGGGCATGTTTGAGGTAAAATATAAACGTTTGGATTCCTCATCTATATAAGGATTCATCACTGCATACCCAATAGAATCATTAAAAGGGACGGGAGTAAATCCCTCCAATTCTCCATCCTCATTAACCCTGCTGTAATAGATTTCAGGCTGAACAGTAATATTTCGGTTTTTCTTAACTTTTTTGATGCCTCTTGTGACAGAATAAAACAAAATACCAGCTTCCTTAGCATAGTTCGGGTCCGAAAAATTATAGGTATTAGGAATGTTAGAGGCTACTTCCTTCACTTCCCCATCCGTATTTTGTCGATATACGCTTAGATATTCGCGTCCCGTATAATTTTGTTTCTCTTCGCTAAAAATCTTATTCCTGCCATCTATCCTAATTGCCGGCATCTCATCTATGTAAGTTCCTCCCCTATCAGAGACAAAATATTTGTTTCCTTCAGAATCCAGGGTAATTCCAAAATCAGACTCGGTAGAATTCAATCCTTCTACTCCTGTAAGCTTCACTTTTCTCGGACTTTGAATTTTTAAAAGTTCCTCAACTTGGATGCTATCAGCCCCTATTCCTTTGGCACCTAAAATGTCCCGAGCCTCAGATAGCTGGTCGGTTAATTGGGCATAGCGCAAAAATTGTATAAAATCCCCTGGAGTAGATTCTTCATAATCTACTACTTTCTTCCACCATAAATAGGTATTGTCATAGTCCCGGAGAAGCTCATAGGTCTGAGCCGTCTTTTTAGCAGTTGGGTATTCTGGCTTCTGTTCGTATGCCTCTTGATAGAGCTCTATCGCAGTCTTATAATTCTGTTCTAAAATAAGAGAATCTGCATAGCGTATTTTGCTTTTTTGAGCCTTTAGTGTTCCAGTCATTCCAAAGATCAACAAGGAAGCAATGCTCAGAATCATCCATATGTTTTTCGTCTTTAGAACCATCTTTGATTATTCATTATTGCTTTTCTTGGAATCATGTAAAAGCCTACAGATAACTCATGGGAGTTGTTCTTATAATCACTGAGGACATTTAAACTATGATCATATGCATACCCCAGTCTCAGTCTTTCCGTCACAAAGATCTCTATAATTGCCGCAACCGCATTCCTTTGGTTTAGATTCTCGGGAAGGTTATTTTTTCCCAGCTTCATATTCGACCGGAAACTCCCTCCCAGCCAGATTCGGTCATAAAACAAAAACATTGCGTTCAAATCATAATTTATAGGTGATCCTTTCATCTCCCTGATCAGAAAGCTCGGCTTTAACCTGACATTGCTTGCTAAATCAAACATATAGCCGGCCGTAAGGTAATAGTGGAAATCATGGTATGCCAAAGCAACATCTTCTCTCTCCAATGACTTTTTTCCGATCATATTGAATACACTGAATCCTGCATAAAACCTATCGTTATGGAAAAACAAACCCGTATTCAGATTCGGTGTAAACAGGTTAATTGTACCCATCGGTATCTCTGAATCCGGAAAATCATTTGGATCCAACAGGTCCCCGTCGATCGAATACTCACTCACACCGGCACTCACACCCAGTCCTAGCCAACTCTTCTTGCCCGTCTGGATTCGGTATGCATAAGTCAATAATCCACTTGTCGTACGTGTAGGACCCAGATTATCACTTAACAGGGAAAAGCCAAAACCCATTTTTCCTTCATTGGCAGCAAAATCAGCAGTTACAGTGAACGTCTCAGGTGCCCCGGGGAAATTTATCCATTGGCTCCGGTAGGTACTTTGGATATAGGGCTCCCCCTTATATCCAGCATATCCAGGATTGATGTGCAGCCCATTAAACATGTACTGGCTGAACTGAGGAAGTTGCTGTCCAAAAGTCGAACCCGCACCGGTCAAAAAAGCCAGCACCAAAGCAATTCCCGTAATTTTAAAAACTATTCTCATAACGATTTTAGTTATTCCCCTTGATTACCTGAATCCATCCCTGGAAGACAAAGCGCTCACCTACGGAGTTCTTGGCAGTAAACACATAGAAATATGTCCCAGCATTAAGCCCTGTTGCAGACCAGTCATTCTGGTAGTTTTCTACTGACAGTACAATATCGCCCAGTCTATTGAAAATAACCAGCTTGTTCTCTACAAACTTATTCAATCCATTTATCTCAAACTCGTCATTTAGCCCATCAGAATTAGGCGTAATGACATTTGGCACTCTAAAGGCTTTTATTTCATCCGTAACAGCAGACTGATTATTACCCGAATCAGTATCTACCCCATCAGAAAGAACTGAAGCAGAATTTGTTATCAAACCAGGATTCCCAGCTCTAACTTTGATACGAATCAGAACCTCTGCTTTAGCTGGTAAGATAGGAATCTCCCAAGAAAGCGTGCTGCCCGATACACTCGGAGTCACTACTATTTGCGGATCACTTACCCGTACAACTTCTTCGCTTACTCGCTGTACTCCACCTGGCAACTCGTCACGCACTAGGACGTTTCTAGCAGAAATATCACCTATATTTTGGATCAACACTTCATATTCAAATTCATCCCCTTCATAGATCTCAGTGACCAAAGTTGACTTCTGAATGGCCAAATCAACTCGGTCATCTTCCAGCTCTAAAGAAATAATGGCCTCATCCCAAATCTCAGGAGAATCCTTCTCACTAAGCCTATAGACTAATTCGTATGTTCCCGGTTCATTTAGGCCCGGAATTAAAATCAAGTTCCCGTCATTATCAAAACTTGCACCGATCAAATTACCTGGATCACGAATTTCAAGAATTACCTCAGTTGGATTAGGAATAATGCCATTTACCAGATCATTTGCCAATACATTCCCAACACTTCCAGTGAAACTCAACGGGAATATTCCAAAATCATCGTCATTGGCAACAATTTCAGTGCGTAAATACCTTGAGGTAGCAAATCCATTTACCTCTATCAGGTCCGTTCCTAAATAAACACCTTTAGCAATAGCTGTATTCGTAAAGAATCCTCTATCGATGTCTTCCTGAGTTATGGTATAGGCTGTCTCAACGGTGATCAATTCACCCACATTCAATTCGTCGATAGTCTCTCTCAATCCGGTAACAGGATCTTCTAGGATAATATCTTGAAGTGTAATATTTCCTGTGTTCCCAAGAGTCAATTGATACGTAAGAACATCGCCGACCTTTTTAAATTCTGTTTTATCAACTGTCTTTACTAATTCGGCATCGGGGTTAATCAACGCAAAACTTACCGCAATCGCATCCGCGGTCAGCACCGTCTGGTTCGGATCCGTACCCGTCACGCTGCCCGTGTTCAGCACCTGACCCGCATCCACATCGGTCTGCAGGGTCGTGTAGGTCGTCGTCAACGTCTGGCTCTGGCCTGGGCTCAGTGTACCCACATTCTGGGTGAGGCCCGTCAACGGATCGGTTACCGTCACGTTGTCCAGGGTCTCATTGCCCGTGTTCTCCACCGTCAGCGTATAGGTCAACACCTCGCCTGCCTGGCTGTATTCCTTCTTGTCCACCGACTTGATCAATGCGATGCCCGGATTCTGTACCGCCGTAGCCGTCGCACTGCCTGTTGCCGTCTGAACCTGCTGGTTCGGATCCGTGGCTGTCGCCGTGGCCGTATTCACTACCTGCCCGTTGTCCAGGTCTGACTGGGTCACGGTATACTGCTCGTTCAACGTCAAGGTCTTGCCCGGTGTAAGCGTGGTAAAGGTCTGGCTCAGATTCGTCAGCGGATCATTGACCGTGATGCCGCTCAAGGTGACGTTACCACTGTTGGTCGCCTTTATGGTATAGGTCAATACGTCGCCAACCTGGTCATAGGTGCCCGGTATTACCGCCTTGCTTAGCGTGATGCCCGGGGTCTGTACCGCATTGGACACCGTCTGTGCATCCGCGGTCAGCACCGTCTGGTTCGGATCCGTACCCGTCACGCTGCCCGTGTTCAGCACCTGACCCGCATCCACGTCTGCCTGGCTCACCGTGTAGCCCGTTGTTACTGTCTGATTCTGGCCCGGAGTCAGCGTGCCCACATTCTGGGTGAGGCCCGTCAACGGATCGGTTACCGTCACGTTGTCCAGGGTCTCATTGCCCGTGTTCTCCACCGTCAGCGTATAGGTCAACACCTCGCCTGCCTGGCTGTATTCCTTCTTGTCCACCGACTTGATCAATGCGATGCCCGGATTCTGTACCGCCGTAGCCGTCGCACTGCCTGTTGCCGTCTGAACCTGCTGGTTCGGATCCGTGGCTGTCGCCGTAGCCGTATTCACTACCTGCCCGTTGTCCAGGTCTGACTGGGTCACGGTATACTGCTCGTTCAACGTCAAGGTCTTGCCCGGTGCAAGCGTGGTAAAGGTCTGGCTCAGATTCGTCAGCGGATCATTGACCGTGATGCCGCTCAAGGTGACGTTACCACTGTTGGTCGCCTTTATGGTATAGGTCAATACGTCGCCAACCTGGTCATAGGTGCCCGGTATTACCGCCTTGCTTAGCGTGATGCCCGGGGTCTGTACCGCATTGGACACCGTCTGTGCATCCGCGGTCAGCACCGTCTGGTTCGGATCCGTACCCGTCACGCTGCCCGTGTTCAGCACCTGACCCGCATCCACGTCTGCCTGGCTCACCGTGTAGCCCGTTGTTACTGTCTGATTCTGGCCCGGAGTCAGCGTGCCCACATTCTGGGTGAGGCCCGTCAACGGATCGGTTACCGTCACGTTGTCCAGGGTCTCATTGCCCGTGTTCTCCACCGTCAGCGTATAGGTCAACACCTCGCCTGCCTGGCTGTATTCCTTCTTGTCCACCGACTTGATCAATGCGATGCCCGGATTCTGTACCGCCGTAGCCGTCGCACTGCCTGTTGCCGTCTGAACCTGCTGGTTCGGATCCGTGGCTGTCGCCGTAGCCGTATTCACTACCTGCCCGTTGTCCAGGTCTGACTGGGTCACGGTATACTGCTCGTTCAACGTCAAGGTCTTGCCCGGTGCAAGCGTGGTAAAGGTCTGGCTCAGATTCGTCAGCGGATCATTGACCGTGATGCCGCTCAAGGTGACGTTACCACTGTTGGTCGCCTTTATGGTATAGGTCAATACGTCGCCAACCTGGTCATAGGTGCCCGGTATTACCGCCTTGCTTAGCGTGATGCCCGGGGTCTGTACCGCATTGGACACCGTCTGTGCATCCGCGGTCAGCACCGTCTGGTTCGGATCCGTACCCGTCACGCTGCCCGTGTTCAGCACCTGACCCGCATCCACGTCTGCCTGGCTCACCGTGTAGCCCGTTGTTACTGTCTGATTCTGGCCCGGAGTCAGCGTGCCCACATTCTGGGTGAGGCCCGTCAACGGATCGGTTACCGTCACGTTGTCCAGGGTCTCATTGCCCGTGTTCTCTACTGTCAGCGTATAGGTCAACACATCGCCAACCTTTGTATAAGAAGTAGGATTTACTGTTTTGGTAAGTTGGATACCTGGATTTTGAATAGCTGTGACAGTAGCATTAGACGAAGTAGCCAGGCTACCTCCATTAGTATCCTGACCACTTACGGTTGCCGTGTTCACTACCTGGCCCGCATCCAAATCTCCTTGAAGGATGGAATAGCCAGTGGAAATAGTGACAGATTCTCCTGGAATCAAATCACTCAGCGCTTGATTCAAATTGGTCAACGGATCCGTTACTGTCAAACTACTTAATGTAACATTTCCTGAATTGGTAATTATGAGCTCATAATCAATCACTTCACCCAAAGAAGAGTATTCTGGCTGAGAAGGCGTCTTGGAAATAGAAATACCCGGGGTTTGTACCGCGTTGATTCTGACAGAATCTATGCTATTCTCAAGGGTGCTGAACGGATCAGTACCTTTTGCCTCAGCTATATTCAATATAAATCCAGCATCCAAATCAGCCTGAGTGACCGTATAATTTCTGGCAATCGTAATTACCTGACCCGGATCTATGGTGTTCGCAAATTGAGTTAATCCAAGTTTCGGATCGCTGATGGCAATTGTGTTGAGCGTGGTATTTCCGGTATTTTCTACCTTGATTTCATATGGGACCAATTCACCCAATTGACCAAATCCGGTGGCCGTTGTTGTTTTTTCCAGGGTAATGCCTGAATTGATCAGTGCATTCGCCAAGGAAGTGGCGCCAGCAGTCAAGGTCTGATTGTTAGGATCAATTCCTGAAACTGTTGCGGTATTGGTAATGACCCCTAGATCAATATCCGATTGAGTGACTGAATAAGAAGTGGTCAAACTACTACTCTGTCCTGGTGTCAAAGTTCCAATAGCCTGATTAAGACCTGTGAGCGGATCAACTACCGTCACATTGGTCAGGGTTTCATTTCCGGTATTTTCAACGATCAACTCAAATTCTACTACATCGCCTGGTGTGCTATAGGTGCCCGGAGCAATGGTGGTCTTGATCAGTCCAATACCTGGATTTTGAACTGCAAAAGCCGTAGCAGAGGTAGTGGCCTGAACTGCCAAACCATTAGGATCCGTGCCTGAAACATTGGCTGTATTGATTACCTGCCCTGCATCGATATCCGCCTGCGTAATGGTATATTTTTCAGTAACAGTCACTTTCTGGCTTGGCAGCAGGGCAGGAATGGTCTGATTGGTATTGGTCAAAGGATCGCTAACCGTTACATTGGTCAAAGTCAAATTGCCTGAATTCGTAACCACTATTTGATAGGTAATCACATCTCCTACCTGATCATAGTCAATTGGTGTGGCTGTTTTTGTGACTAAAATGGCCGCATTTTGATTGGCTGTCGCAATAGACTGTGCAGTGGATTCAACCTTGATATTTGAAGGGTCAAATCCTGTAACTGTCGCCGAATTATTGATCTGACCTGCGTCCAAATCAGCTTGTGTAGCAGTGTAAGACGTGGAAATGGTTGAAGATTGGCCCGGTGTCAAAGTACCTAAGGATTGACTTAATCCTGTCAATGGATCTACAACCTTGACTTTAAATAAGGTCTCATTCCCAGTATTGGTGACAAGCAATGTAAAGTCAATCACATCCCCGACCTGATTATAGATCGGTGTTTTCGTCGTTTTTACAAGGTTAATTCCCGGATTTTGAACGGCTGTGACTGTAGCAGTTGCATCATCCTGAACGGTTCCCCCTGCCGGACTTGCGGCAGTTACAGTAGCTGTATTCACCACTTGTCCGCCATCGATATCCTGCTGAGTAATGGTATAGCTCTCATTTAGGGTTAGTGTCTTCTTTGGATTCAATATTCCAAGATTTCTATCCAACCCAGTCAATGGATCAATCACACGAATATTGTTCACCGTGACATTGCCGGTATTTGTTACCTTGAGAACATATCGGATCACATCCCCAATCTGGCTATAGGTACTTGGAGTAGCTGATTTTGTGATTTCAACAGCGGCGTTAACAGTCGCCGTTATTGTTGCAGTTTGGCTATCAGAAACAGATACTCCACCAGGAGCTGATGCCTCCACAATCCCTGTATTCACAAACTGTCCTTTGTTAAGATCTTGCTGCGTTACAGAATAAGTAGTAGAAATGCTGCTAGACTGTCCTGGTGCCAAAGTGCTGACTGTCTGGTTCAGTCCAGTCAAAGGATCCTTGATGACTACATTCGTCAAGGTCACATTTCCGGTATTCTCCACTAACAAATCAAACGTAATGGATTCTCCATTTTGAGAATAGGTGGATTGGCTTGGGGTTTTGGTCAAGGAAACAGAAGGACTTTGAATGGCCGTAGCCTGTGATCCTGTATTGGCCTGTACAGTCTGATTAGAAGGATCGGTACCGGACACTGATGCCGTATTCACAACCTTTCCTGCATCCAAATCTGTTTGAGTCACTGTATAGGATGTGGTAATCAATTGGCTCTGGGCCGGGATGAGGGTTCCTATATTTTGATTCAAACTGGTCAGAGGATCTACCACTGTGACATTGGTCAGGGTCTCATTTCCTGTATTGGTCACTTCTATTTTAAATTCCACTACATCTCCAACAGCACCATAGGTTGGAGTTGTTGTAGTCTTCTTCAATCCAATTCCTGGGTTCTGAACCGCATCCACTTTTGCATTTGCGGTAGCTGATACTTTTTGAGATTTGGGATCCAGAGCCTGGGCGTTAGCCGTATTGAGTACAAATCCCCGATCAATGTCTTGCTGGGAGATGGTAAACACTTCGGTTAGTGTTTTAGAGGCCCCTACAGCAAGGGTACCCAAATTGACATTGAAGCCGGTCAAAGGATCGGTCACTATAGTACTGGTGAGCGTGACGTTTCCGGTATTTTTCACTACCAACTGATACGTGATCACGTCACCTACCTGATCAAAGATGCTCGGTGTGGCAGTCTTTGTCAATTCCAAATTAGGTTTTTGATCAGCAGACACCGTGACACTTGCCGTACTACTTGCAGGATTTCCTAGAGGATCTACTCCTGACACCGTAACTGTATTTGCAACCTTTCCAGCATTGATATCAGCCTGTGTAATCTGATATTTTTCTGTGATCGTAACTTTCTGACCCGGTGCCAGATTACCCAAATTCTGGTTGGTATTGGTCAATGGATCAACTGCAAGGACATTGGTTAAGGTGACATTACCAGAATTCGTTACTTCTATCCTATAAGTAATCAAATCTCCCACTTGGTCATAGGTACTTACATCCGCTGCTTTGGTCACTTTTATAGCCGGCTTTTGTGCCGCTGGCGTAACTACCTGGTCTGAGTCCTGAACTGTCAGATTGCCAAAGGTTGAAGCATTAACAGTAGCTACATTGGTCACACTTCCTAAATCCAAATCTGATTGTTGGATATTGTAAGAAGTCGTAATGGTTCGGGATTGTCCGGGATCAATATTCTGAACCGCCTGATCCAATCCTGTCAACGGATCCGTCAAGCGAATATTGGTCAAGGTCACATTGCCATTGTTGGTAACTACGAGCTGATAATTAAGCGTGGTACCTACAGCTCCAAATGTCTTGGTTAGGTCCACTTTATCCAGCTTCACATTTGCTTGGGTAGTAGCGAGGATAATCACAGCATCCTGAGCAGATACGGTTCTAGCTTGAGGTGTACTTTCGACCCCTTGAACAAATGCTACATTTTGGAACTGTCCTGCGTCAATATCGGCCTGAGAAACAGTATAGGACGTAGGAATCATTGTAGAAGCTCCAGGAGCCAGACTTCCTAAATCCAAATTGATAATACCAGTCAAACCATCTGTCAATCGAATATTATCAATGGTAACCGTTCCGGTATTGGTTACTGTGAGTTCAAAATCCAATACATCTCCTGCTGTGTCATAGGTTTTTTGAACAGCTGTCTTTTCCAATTTTAGTGCTCCTACCCCTGCAATGGTAATGGTATTGCTATCAGTCGTAGTGACAGTAGAATTATCAGGAGCGGTACCGGACGCAGTGGCAACATTGACTATCCGAAGAGCATCCACATCTGCCTGGGTGAGCGTGTAAGTCGTAGAGAACTGTGCGGCCTGATTTGGCGCCAGCGTGCCTACCACTTGATTAAATGGAATTCTTGGGTCATCAATCACAACATTATTCAAGGTGACGTTTCCAATATTTGCTACCTGGAAGTTGTAAGTAACTACCTCACCGGCGACATTGAACAAGTTGGTATTGGCAACTTTTCGAAGTTCCAAAGCTTTTCTTTGCAAAGCTGGAAGACGAAGAGAACCTGAATCTTGAACTTGGGTAGCAAAAGGATCCTGACCAGATACAGAAGCAATATTTACAATTTCCCCAGCATCCAAATCTGCTTGGGTTACCTGATAATTGGCAACTATTACCGCAGTATTCCCAGGAAGTAAGGAAATTCCCGGATTGGAAGTGAAGTTTATTTTAGGATCTGTCACGATCACATTGGATAAGGTGACATTACCGGTATTTTCTACTGCAAAAGTATAGGTGATCTGTTCTCCTAAAGTCTGGAAGTTTTGCTTATTGGCTGTCTTGGTGATGGATATACTTGGTGTAGACACCGCCGATACGGTTGCCGTAGCTTGACCATTCAAGGTATTGGAATTAGGGTCAGTGGCTTCCAAAATTGCTACATTGACTACTGAACCCGCATCCAAATCAGCCTGCTTGATCGAATAGCTTCCCGTCAAAGTCTGGGTAGCACCCGGTGCCAAATTCCCTAAGTTTTGATTGATCGAGACAAGCGGATCCTGTACCGTTACATTATCCAGACTCACATTGCCGGTATTGGTCACAATCAGCTCATAATTCAACACATCCCCCACTGCGCTGTAGCTTGAGGTCAATGCCTTTTTCTGAATGTCTATAGATGGATTCTGTACCGCATTCAGGGTAATCGAAGACTGCTGATTAAGCGGTGTTCCAACTGGTGGAGAGGCGATCACTGTCGCGGTGTTCGTCAAGGTACCTGCATCCAACTCAGCTTGGGTAATCAGATGGCTGCTTGTGATGGTTCGGCTTTGGCTTGGCGCCAACTCTCCGATATTGGAATTCAACCCGGTCAAAGGATCTGTGACAATCACATTTTTCAAGGTCACATTCCCCGCATTGCTCACATTCAATTCATAATTGATCACTTCTCCGAGTGAATCGTATTCCGTTTTGTCGGCAGCTTTTGTGAAGCTCAACTGAGGAGTTTGCGTAGCCGTCGCCGTAAAGCTATCCTGCGTTTGCTGGGTTTGACCGGCGGGGTCAAGAGCAGTTGCTGTTGCCGTATTCACAATGGATCCACGATCAATATCCTGCTGGGTCACCGTGTAGGTCTCAGAGATTGAGACTGTCTGATTCGGTGCCAAACTAGCTGAAACGGTTTGATTGGTATTAGTCAACGGATCCACGATCTGCACATCCGTTAAAGTGACATTTCCGCTATTCCTTACCTCAAGTGTGTAGGTGATCGTTTCCCCGACATTGCTGTAGGAGGCAGGTGAGCCTGTTTTGCTCAGTGAAATCGAAGGGTTTTGATTTCCTTGAATTGTAGCTCGAGCAAGTTCTGACACATCAGTTCCTAAAGGATCGGTACCAGTGACTGCTGCTATATTTTCAAAAAATCCCCGGTCTACATCTGCCTGCTGCACCGAGTAGGTAGCGTCCAGTGTCACTACTTGACCAGGAGAAACCGTCCCTATATTTGGATTGACCACCGTAGCTAATGGGTCAGACACCACCACATTATTCAACGTGACGTTTCCTGCATTTTCAACAATAAGTTGATAGCTCAACACGTCCCCCAATGCGTCAAAATCAGCAGTTTGAGCAACTTTGGTGAATATGAGCGCATCCCGTACTTTCGCTACGGACAATGCACGATCCTGTGCATTTACCGGAGTAGCCTGTGGAGTGCTTTCCACTCCGGTCACAGAAGCGATATTAACAACCTGCCCTGCATCCAGATCTGCCTGCTGAATGATATAGGAAGTAGGAATCACCGAGCTACTCTGTCCCGGATTCAAGGTGCCAACGTTAACATTCAGGCTGGTTAAGTTATCCGTGACCACCACATTATCAATGGTCACATTGCCTACATTGGTCACCGTGATCTCAAAATCAATCGCCTCTCCTACTTGGGTATAGGTCTGATCCAATGCTACCTTATTGATATCCAGTGCGCCTTTATCCACGGCAGTCACTGCAGCCTGATCTGTAGCGGTTACTGATTTCCCAAGAGGAGAAGTCGCCGTTGCAGTAGCTGTGTTGACAAACCCCTGGTCGTTGATATCAGATTGGGTAAGAGTATAGTTATGGGTAATCGTGGCGGCCTGTCCAGGAGCCAAGTCCGAAACGGCCTGATTAAAGCTGATCCTTGGATCGTCCAATACAATATTGGAAAGGGTCACATTCCCGGTATTGGTCAATTCAAAGGTATAAGTCACCACTTCTCCTGCATTTACAAATACCGTCGGATTGGCTGTCTTTTCCAGATCAAGTGCTGCCGCGATCTTCGCACGAACGGTATGAGTATCAGTTGAGGTGACCTGAGTATTGGAGGGGTCTTCTCCTGATACCGTGGCGGTATTCACTATTTCCCCCGCATCCAAATCCGCCTGGGTCACCGTGTAGGTAGTGGTATATGTATTCACTCCGCCTGGGGACAAGGAGAACGGAGTCCCTGAACTGAAGCCAGTCAGGTTATCCTGTACTTCCAGCTGATCCAGCGTCACATTTCCTGTATTCTCCACACGTATTGTGTAAGTAATTACTTCTCCCGGCAACTCAAACGTGGACTTATCTGCAGTTTTGGTCAGAAGGACACTTGGATTGGACTGTGCAGTGAGCGTATCCGAATCCGTGACGTCCGACAGACTTGGAGCTCCTGAAGGTACCGTTCCTGAGGCGGTGGCGGTATTGACAATCGTTCCGCCATCGATATCCGCCTGGGTTACCGTATAGGTGGCAGTGTATATAAAGCTTTCTCCCGGACTCAGAATATTGTCCGCAGGACTGAGGCTTTCGGATTGAAGCACCGGTGAAGGAGACACCTTGTTGTCGGTTAAGGAAACTCCGGTAATAGACACATTCCCTGTATTGGTCAGGGTAAAGGTGAAGGCAATCACCTCTCCTACTTTAGAATAGGTCGATTTATCCGAGGTTTTGCTCAGGCTCCAAGTTGGACTTTGTCGTGCCGTAACCCTTGCCGTGTCCGTTGCCGAAGGAAGTACTCCGTTCGGTCCTTCCGTACTGGCTGTTGCAGTATTAATAAACTCCCCTCTATCTAGGTCAGCCTGAGTGACTTTATAATTGCCTGATACTACCACGCTGTCTCCCGGTGCAATCGCCTGGGGAATGTTTTGGTTCAAGCCCAGCAGCGGATCCGAAATCGTCGAATTGCTCAACGTCACATTTCCCGTATTTGTCAGAATCAGCTGGTAGGTGATCGGATCATTTACAGAACTATAGGTTGGAGTCAAAGCCTTCTTCTCAAAGCTGAAAGATGGGGTCTGGACTGCTGTGATGGTGGTAGAGTCTCGAACAGAAGGAGGAGGTCCTGCCGCAGAGTTTCCATTTATTCTCGCGGTATTGGTGAAGAACCCTCGATCCAGATCTGCTTGGGTTGTCTTATTGATAATGGCATAGGTCCAAGTCTCCCCTGGATTCAAAATACCATCTTGTGTAGAACTATTTCCACCTAAATCTGGCGCCCTGTTGAGTGTTTCATCAAAAACATCAACAGATGTAATATTCACATTGCCGGTATTAGTTACCAGAAACAGATAAAGAATCGGCTCTCCCACGCGATCGAAAGAAGTAACCCTAGCTGATTTATCCAGCGTCCAGGAAGGATTTTGCACCGCCGGAACAGTCACGGAATTGCTGGTGGCCGGAGTCAACGTACCCCCTGCTGGTGTCCCAGTAGCCATAGCCGTATTGGTGTAGCTGCCTGCCTCGATATCGGCTTGGGTTACTGTATAGGAACCCGAAAAAGCCCAGGTTTCATTTGGGCTTAACACATGATCATTTCCCTTATCAGAGCTTGCTGTAAGGTTTGGACCAATGGATAACATGGGATCAGAAAGATTAATACCAGAAATGGAAACATTTCCGGTATTGACCAGTGAAAATGCATAATTAATCACATCCCCTTCCTGATCATAAGTAGTTTCCAAGCTGGCCTTATTGGTCTTCCAACTTGGGGATTGAACCGCATTGATAACTATGGTATTTGAAACTGCGTCCGACAAAGTACCCCCAGCTGGTGTGCCAGATGCTGTAGCTGTATTAGTAATACTACCTGCATCAATATCTGCTTGGCTCACACCATAAACCGCACTATAAGTCCAGCTTTCACCCACATCCAAAACACCAGGATTGGAAGTATCCCCTGTGATAGTTTGCGATAAATTGACTTTCGAATCTGTCAGTGACACTGAAGAGATGGAAACATTTCCCGTATTTGCCAATACCAGTTCATAATTGATGAAATCTGTGGTAGTTGAATAGCTTGATTCGGTAGCAGATTTGGTCAGTTCCCAATCAGGAGTCTGTGTAGCTGGAACGGTAACGGAATTGGAATTCACTTCCGGCATTGAACCGACAGCGATGGTATTGCCATTTGCAGTTGCAGTATTTGTAATAAAACCTTGGTCCAAATCTGACTGGGTCGCAGTGTAGGATCCAGTATAAATCCAGATTTCACCTGGATTCAAAATTCCTGGATTCACTACATCTCCACCTGTTTTGGTTAAATTAGGAATCAAAGGATCCGAGACTGTAACTCCTATGATCCTGAGGTTGCCCGTATTTTCTAATTCCAATTGATATGGAATCACCTCTCCGGCAGATGAAAAACTTGTTGAGCCACTAGACTTGGATAGGGTCCAAGTCTTTTGCTGATCAGCGTTAATTACTACTGTATTAGAATTTTCTAGTAAATCCGCCTGTCCAGGCACAGCCACTTGTGACCTCGCTGTATTAGATATACTTCCTCTATCAATATCTACTTGAACTACCGTATAAGACGGGGTATATACCCAGGTTTCTCCTGGATTTAATTTTCCATCATTATTGACATCTGATCCAGGATTAGGGGTCTGCGAGAGAGTAGGAAACTTTGGATCCTGCACATAGGTACCATTTACCATATCCAATGTCACATTCCCGGTATTGCTAAGCTCCAATCTATAGTCTATCACTTGACCTACCCGATCAAAAACAGCCTCAGCACTGGTAATGGATTTGACCAAAGTAATAGCTGGATTGATATCCGCAGTTGCCGTCACTGTATTGGAAACTGCATCATCCAATGACCCTGCAACTGGAGTACCAGTGGCCGTAGCTGTATTGGAATAACTGCCTGCATCAATATCTGCCTGACTCACCACATAAGTGGCTGTGTAGATCCAAGTTTCTCCTGGTTCTAATACAGAAGGAAAACCCACATCTCCAGATTCCAAAACAATGTTTGAGGAGATATTTGGGTCATCGATGTTTACTGAAATAATGTCGACATTTCCTGTATTTTCTAATTCTAATGTATAATCAAGGATATCTCCAACGGCATTATACTGTGGAGTTGTAGTTGATTTAGTTAGTGTCCAAGAAGGATTAAAAAGTCCAGTAGCAAACGTAAATACCGCTCCATCGACAAGATTTACCCCATTAAAAATCAATTTTGGACTCCCGAAAGAATCAGGATTAATTATCTGGACATTGCCAGTGGTGAAGTCTCCATCTCCATCATTATCAATCAGCAGTCGATAGTTATTAAGATCAGTGGTACCACCAGAGAAAGTAAGGCCGTTGAAGTCGAACTCTAGGTCCAAAGTACCTACATCACCCGTGTGTTGGACTTTCCATTCTCTCCCTAATCGGAACATATCCAATCCCACAGGTAGATCTGAACTCGTTTCAGATAGACCCCCATTGTCATGACCAATCATTAAAAAATCTCCATCATCTAATGATGAAGGACTCGCTAAAATAATATTCCCTTTTCCGGATTGACCTGTTCCATCTCCACTACCCGTGTTGATGCTATTACTTGCTGTTTGATTCAAACCTTCCGAATCTTCTCGCCCAATACCAAATACATCATTCCAATAGTTTGTATTATCCCAAACCGCAGTGGGTGTTCCTCCTCCTGAAGGAATTACATAGGCACCAATGCTAGGATCGAGAGTAATTCCATATTTTATGGCGAGGTACGATTCTACCTCTTGCTTTTCAGCTGAGGATAAAGAAAAAGGATATAGAATTATTTCAGCCAGCTCACCGCTAAAATGCGTATAGACACTGCCAGAGGCATTTATTGCCCCGCCTACCAAAGGGGTTATTTGCACATCGGCAAAATCTCCGGTACCAGAATTAAAAGCTGTTGACGCACCATTAATTCTAAAGGAGCTTGCTGGGTTGGTTGGCGATACATCAGTATTAGCAATGTGAAAGGTACCTCCTTGCGTGAATTGATAGTTGTTTTGAACTGCTCCATCGGAAACTGTAACAAACTGGTTATTTGCACCCAATAAAAACCCTCGTGGATAGGTAGAACCTGGGGTTGTCGAACTAATGATAGAGCCATGGTTACTATTTGCTGCATCTTTATAAACGGCAAATGATTCAACTGCTGTTAAGGCGGTATTTCCTTCCAGACGGTTAGGAGGAGCAGTATTTGTTGCTGCTGCAGAATTATCAAAGCCGACTATTGGATTAAAGTTGATGGCATTTTCTTCATAAGTTGGTGTACCCACCACGGTAAAGGCATTAATTCCGGTTTGATCAGACCATCCCGTAACTTGATTGCTCCCGTTTCTGCTGACACCATTGTTTGCCTCAAGCCACAAAATATCATTACCTGCACCCGGAGAAGGTACGCTGGTGATAATTGTAAACACGTACAAATCCTGAAGGTCAAGATCATTAAAGATGAGTGTGGTATTTCCACCTAAACTGCTGGCATCAGCTTGTATAATCGTGGGTTGTCCTGTGGTAAAATCGCCATCCTGATCCGTATCAATCAATAAGCGATAACTGCTCGGCACAATTCCAGAGTAACCTAAACCATTAATGTCAAACGTCAAATCTACATCCCCTACATCCCCTGTTTCTCTTACTAACCACTGACGCCCAATGCGTGTAAAGCCACTTAAACTGGCAGGCAATTGATCACCAGGTGTCAAAGGATCGAGAGTTGCATTGTCGTGACCAACCAAAAGATAGTCACCATCTTCAAGGCTACTAGGATTTCTTAGTACAATGCTACCGGTTCCGTTTTGTCCTGTACCATCTCCGCTACCGGTGTTGATACTGTTGGATTGGGTTTGGTTAAGATCGCTGGCGTCATCCTTACCGATGCCGAAAATGTCATATTTATAAGTATCATCCGCAGTCCAAACCTCAGTGCCACTAGATGAAGTATAAGCAACTGCATCGGTATTATCTCCAAGGCTGATTCCATATTTGATAGCCAGGTAAGATTGTACTTTGTTTCGGTCGGCTGCAGAAAGCAATGAAGGATAAAGGACTATTTCTGCAATATCAACAGTTGAATACCCACCATTATAGAACGCAAAATTTAGAGCATTACCTGAGGCTTGATCAACATAACTTGCACCACTTGTTGTGCTTGACGGCCCTCCGTTTAATTGCAGATCAAATGTAGAGCCCGAGCTGGCTGTGCTTGCAGCAAGATCGACCAAGGCCACTTGTCCCGCACTTACCGTTCCCACTGGGTTTACGGTTTGGTTCTGTTGTACCAACGCGCCTGCGGAATTTCCACCTACAGCCCATGCAGAGGTTCCATCAGAATAATTGAATACCACTTGCGTGCTGCCAATTTGCCTGAAAACGACAAACTGAGTTCCAACATCAAATCCACCTTCCGAACCCAGAATTGAACTTGCAATAGTTGGAGTAGCCAATGCCTCAGTATTTGAGGAATTAAAAGAAATGGAAGGATTAAAGTTTATTTGCGCACTTGTAGATGTATTGTTAAATGTAGGTGAATTAGCACCTGAACGAGTGGTAGCATTTGCAGCAGTACCCAAAACACCTTGGTTAGCCCAAGTAAAGGTGCCGGTTGTCACACCCTCATCTGCTTTGTACCAAAGGTTTGTTCCAATTACTCCTCCTGGAATTTTATCCAAAATGGAAATGATTAGTGTGGAATTAAATCCATCTCCATTGGAGTCCCCAAATTCAACATCTCCAGAAACACTTGCCACAGACAATTCCAAAATACGGTTCTCGTTGGTAGTCATACTACCCAACATTTCGACAGGAATTGGTATGGAGTCTACTGCTGAATAATCCCCGGGAGGGATAGTGATTGTTTTCTGTGCGAAACTATAGTCCACCCCCTCTACGGCGGTGGAAGAGGGATCAGCCTGAAAGGTAATCGTACTATTCGTTGTGACTCTACCATTTAAAATGATATAGGGTCTGTAGCTGTTATCAAATTTGCTAACCGAAGTACTGGATAGGTTGAATTCAGCGATGGCATTTAGCCCAATCCGGATATTATCCAAAAAGTTACCCGCACCGCCTGTTGCCGGAGCAGTAGCTTCAAATCCTATCTGGTAAACTCCTGTGGCTCCTGTAAAGGTATAAGTTCCCCTTGGTGCATCCCAAGTACTGGTGCTCGAGGCAGTGTTGGTATCGATAGTTTCAAGTTTGGTCGTTCCATCCTGACTATAAATAGAATATTCAACAGTTTGGGTACCCACCCCGCTGCGTTGCTTATGATGGTAGCTCCATTCAAAGCTTTCACCATTAACAAGATATACTGTTTGATATAGTCTGGAAGGTTGAACAGCATTCAACTCAACAAAATAATTCCCTTCTTGGGACGCTACACCTTGGAAACCAGTTCGCCAAGATTCAATAGGAGATTCTTTTCCACCAGCTGGAGGATGATTTGTAAACCACCCATCGATTTCTGGGTTCGTTGCGGCTTGCGACTCTAGTTGGGCAAAAGTCCCATGGGTCAATGGAACTCCTCCTGGTCCATTCTCGAACGAAGGATTGACAATTACTCGATTTACAATTCCACCTGAACCAACGGCATCAGGACTATCTGTTATTATGGAAAATACTGCTCCATCAGGCAAATCAACCCCAATAAACTTGACATTATTAGCAGAAACTATCCCTGAACCGAGAACCGTAGGAGTTCCCGTAGAAAAATCCCCATCTCCATCAGGATCAATTATTAGCTTAAAATCCGAAGCCTGGGTGGCAGAAATTAAAATACCGTCCAGATTAAAGTTTAAATCTACTACACCTACATCTCCATCACGATCTGCTATCCAATTCCGTCCAATTCGCTTAGATCCATCCAAACCAGCAGGAAGATTCGTGGTATTCTCAACAAGGGCTCCATTATCATGCCCGAAAGTCAAAAACTCATCCTGGGTATCATTCGAGGATGGATTATTGACCGTGAGTATACTGGATTGAGCCTCGTTTATGGTTCTCAATCCGGTACAAGCGGATGCAAAAGCTCCGATCCCAGAAATATCGTTGGGAAAGGACGCAGAATGATCAAAATTAGAGGCTAAGTCATAATAATCGCGACCATATTTAGACCCCAGGTAGTCATTCACTTGCTCTATTTCACAAGGCGTTAAGGACCTTGGATAGACGATGATTTCTGCAATTTTAGAATCATAAAAGCTACCTCCATTTCTGTTCACCCCTATTCTATAAGAATTAAAACCAAGGGCTGCGCCCAAACTTGCCTGGTTCTGAAGTACCCCATCGGAATAGGTCTCGAGATTGGTACCCGTTTGTCTTACGGCAAAGAGGTCCAACTCCTGGTTAATAGGTCCAAATGCCAGACTGGCTTGATTACTTCTTACCTGAAAATTACCTGTCCCAGCCACATAATCTATTTGAAAGCTATTGGCTTGTCCAGCGGCATTCCAGGAAGAGAAAAAGGCATCGAAGTCTTGAGGGTTGGTACTCTCTCCTTCCAAAACAATAAATAAGGTAAAATCCCCTACGTAATCTGCCGATAGTATTTTTCCCAGAGATTCGCTGTTGGCTTTGTCAAATCGCAGCGCAGCATTTCCGTTAAATTGATTATTCAAATAGGATGGAGGATTTACCCCTCCCTGCGAAATACCTGATGTAGTAACATCATTCCCGTTTCCTGACTTATCTTTCCAAACCGTGACATCGGTATCATCGGCTGGATTATTAGCTGTATTTTCATCCGCATCCGGATCAGATGCATCCAGCCATAGCTCCGCCCCACCTACACCTCCTGGAGCTTTAAGGGTGGTGAATGTTTTTTCGGAACCAAAGGAATCACCAGAAACATTGGTGGATTTTAAACGATAGTAATAGGTTGTTTCGGGTTTGAGACCAAGCAAGGTCGCTTGCACCGAAATAGCAGAACTACCAAACCCAGTGGATGGAGTAGCTGCTGCCGTTTGCCCATAGGCAGGGGTTTCTCCATATTCGAATGAAAAAGTGGAAGATGTTCCTTGAGGATTAACTTCTCCGGTTATTGTAGCCCCCCCAGAGGTAACCACAATTGGATCACCCGTAGTTACTGAACCCAAAGCTCCGGCAATTTCCCCTGCTGATAACGGTGCATCCCAAAGCCTGATATTTCTGACAGAGCCACCTGAGGTATGCTCGGTAGCTGTTTGATCATTCATAAAAAACCGAAACTCTCGACTACCATTTACATCTCTCGGCACTGCGGCAGATTGGGTATCCTGAGTATTATAAACCTCAGTTACGGTTCCGTCACTTTCTACTACATATACGATGATCGCTCCAGAAGCATTCCTTGTTAATACAAAATCATAGAACGTATTTAGGGCATAGGTAATGGCTGTATTTTTCCCAAATGGGAAAAACTCCAAATTGTTATTTTGAAAATAGAGACCATTATCATCTGTAGGCCCCTTAAAGGATAAGATTTTTTTGTACCCTGGTCCCGTCTCAGCAAATGAGATCCTAAAACCAATCGAATAACTATTGGGGTCTGGTAACTGATCTGTTAATAATTCTAGTCCTCCACCTGGACTACTGGGCTGGGTCCAATTCCAACTGTTGGGATTTGATCCAAAAGAAGAAGAAGCTACATTAAATGGGGTAAGGGATACCCCAGTAGATTTCGAGTCATTAAGGTTGTTATTAAACTCAAAATTGTGAATGAGATTTTGCGAAAATCCCTGAAAGGAAATCAACAACCCCAAAAAAGCTCCAAAAAGTGAGTTCTGTAAATTTTTTACCATAAACAGTTTTATATAAACTAAATCCCCATACCAGAGAACAAATTACAAACTAAAACTCGAAGATTCTGTTCTTATCCCAGTCTAAAAGCTTATTCAAACCTTCAACCGAGCTAGAGTAAACTTCTAGAGTAGAAGGATTCGAAGGATAGTTCTGTTCATCGAAAGAGACAATTCTATTTTCACTTCCACTGAAAAGAATCAAATTCTTCCATCCATTGGTAGATTCTTGATCTATAAATACTGGGTATTTGACTACGGAAAATCGAGTGATTACATCACCATGATTAGTGAGCAAAAGGAGGGTGCAACCTCCTGATCCACAGAAATAAGGGCCGGCAAGCCCTACCAAAATTTCTTTATTTCCATCAGCATTCAGGTCTATCTGATCATACATATATTTTCTATCAGCAGAGTCCAAGATAACTTTTTCCATATCTTCTTTGAAGACATCATTTAAAGTCAATCCGATTAGCTTTCTAATATTCCCTTGATCATCCTGAGTGAATTGAGATGAGGAGGTAGTAGGAGTTGCATCAGATTTTGGACTTCTGGAATTTATTTCTTCTACTTTCTCTAATCCTGGCTTATCATCCTTACAGCCAAACCATAAACAGCAAAATACCAGTGCTATGATCAGACGATAGGAATTTATGAGTGAAAAAAAGCCCGATTCTTCAGGCTTTTTTAAGGTTAGTGGATACATTAAGGAAGTGGCTTACTTAGAATCTTAGCCCAGCTGTCCAGAAAATACCTCTTGATTTACCTAGGTCTATTTGATCAACATCAGTTTGAATATTGGTAAGTGACCATTGATATGTAAAGTCAAGATAGAAAATAGCAATATCAAGTCCGAGACCTCCAAAAACTCCCCACTGAGGTGATTCTACCATGTCCTTGTCCAGAAAATCACTGTTAGTTCCAGTCACAATTAAACTTGATGCACCACCAAATACGCGAAAACCAGCAAATGAATCCGCATTGCCAAGAACATCTAATCCAACAGCTAAAGGAATCCTTATACCACTGTAAGTAGCATCTGTGACTGGAAGATTTCCTACTTGATTTACCTCAAAAGAATTAGTCTGATAGAAGACTCCCGGTTCAAAATAAAATTTTTCGCCAAAAGCTACACTACCTCCAATTTGCCATCCAATTTGACCGGAAGCATCTAATCCACTGCCTGTGATATTTGTGGTATTTACACCTATACCTGGCTTAATTTGAGTCTGAGCCTTGGAAAAAGAAATGCCCAAAACCAAAGCAAATAGAACTAAGACAATTTTTTTCATTGATTATGTAGATTTAGTTTCGCCCTAAATTCATCATACTAGACTAATACTGAAATTATGTCTCTGTATTTTTTATAACAGGACACGTTTAATTTATTAATAATGTTATTTTTAATTGTAATTTTTGAGCATGAAAAGTTTATTCCTAATTATTACCCTATTTAATAGTGCTTTTTTTGGATTAAAGGCACAAGACACAGTTTTTGTGGATAAGCATATCTTCCCATCACCTGTTAGAAACGTTTTCAATGTAGGCAGAGAAGTATATATCAAAACTGGAGAAAGCCTTTATTTATTGAAGGATGGAGAATGGGTGGATCAAAAAATACAGTTTAAAAAGGCCTATGTATTTTTTAAAGACAATTTTTATGAGTCGGATTTTATCCCAAATACTGAGCTTTTTGATGCCAGTTCAATGAAAGATTTAATCCCACAAAAGGGATTATTTATCACTACGGCAGCACAAAAAGGATCTCAACTTTTCATTGCCAGTGGAAGTGACTTATTCGAATACCATATTTTTGATCACTATACTAAAAGCTATTACAATAAATCCATCCGGGATATTTTTATTAATGACAGTTTGAAAGTCATTTCTACTTATTCTGGAATCTACATAAATGATACCTTCCGCTTGTCTCAACCAGAATATTCGAATGGACCATTAACCGTCATCAATAATTCCTATTACCTAAACTGCGATGAACTCTTTGAATTTTTTCCTCCAGATTCAACCTCGCTAATCAGTAATGCCACTAATATTTTTGCCGGCAACATTCGAAAGCTTGTTACATGGAATGGAAACACTTATTCTCAGAATACCCAATCCATCAATCTATTGTCAGATAAGTTCGATTTAACCCCCATTCATAAGGAGTATGAATATTTAGATTTAGAACCAATTCCTGAAGGTTTGCTTTTTTCGACTGCAGATGGCAAATGCCTCTTTTATGATGGAAATCAGGTAGTTCAATTAGTCGATATTAGGATTAGAATTAGAGATATCTATCCTTCTGAGAACATAATCTACCTATCTTCAGACGATGGGGTTTATACTTTTGAAAACTTAAACCCTTTGACTTTAAAAAAAATATCAGATACACGACTTAATGTTCACACAGAGAAAGACAATTTTGGTAATACCTGGATCTCCACTGAAAACGGTCTTTACATCCTATCAAAAGATTACCCCAAAGTCTTACCTATAATTGAAGGAATAGAATTCAATAGAGAGGCTTTTCTTTATTACAATGATTCAATATATGTGGGAGCAGTGGATGGGCTTTATACATTAAATGCCGTTGAAGTTTCAAAAAGCTATATTCCTGCAGTTATCAATAAGCTAGAACCCAATTCCCCATTTGGAATTCAACAAGTCTTATTGGTAATTCTCCTTCTAGGAATCATCGGAATTGTGGTTTATATCTTCGTGAGAAAGAAAAAATCAATCGTTTCAATTTCAGAAGATCCTAGATCCAATCACTTAAATCTTGAGCATTTGGAAGAATTAATCATTGAGAACAAATTAAATTCTGTAGAGGCAATAGCTAGTTATTTGGACACAAACACAGTTCAGTTGAACCGAAATTTTAGAGAGTTTAATATTACCCCGGGAAAATTTTTAAAAAAGGTAAAATTAAAACATGCTAAAAAATTAATAAATGAAGGAAAAAGCTTAGAAGAAGTGGGCAAAAAAATAGGGTATTCCTTAAGGTTTCTCAAAAATGAACTTCAATGATGATATAAAGTTTGTAACAACCCCAATTAAAATAATTTCCTAAAGAATTATTAGCTTCCTTTTTTGTGAGAAACAAATGAAACCAACTATGGACGGTAGCAAGACAACCCCTTCCGACTTGTATCAATATATTTTCGAATTACAAAAAACTACTTCCATCAAGTGGAGAAGTTCTACGGTAAAAGAACGGAGCAAAAGATTAGAAAATCTTCAAGATTGGATTTCCAATAATACCCAACGCATTAGACAGGCATTATATGAAGATTTTAAGAAGCCATTTCCCGAAACCGATTTAAGTGAAATCTATCCCGTCACTTCAGAAATCAAGCATACGCTAAAAAACCTAAAATCTTGGATGAAATCCAAAAAGGTTAGTTCCAGCCTTTCGATGTCCGGTACAAAAGGGAAAATAGTTTATGAACCTAAAGGAGTTTCACTTATAATAAGCCCTTGGAATTATCCCTTCAGCCTTGCCATTGGCCCACTTGTTTCTGCTTTAGCTGCTGGCTGTCCAGTCATCTTAAAGCCCTCCGAAATGACGCCACATACCTCTGGCTTAATTCAAAATATGGTAGTTGAAATCTTCGATAAATCAGAGGTCTCTGTTTTTAATGGAGATGCTGAAGTTTCACAGGCACTGTTACAACTTCCCTTTGACCATGTATTTTTCACTGGTAGTCCGACTGTTGGTAAAATAATCATGGAAGCAGCGGCCAAACAACTTAGCTCTATTACCTTGGAACTGGGAGGTAAATCTCCAACTATCGTTGATTATACTGCGGACCTAAAAGATGCTGCATATAAAATAGTATCCGGAAAATTTCTTAATTGTGGCCAGACATGTATCGCACCGGATTACATTCTTGTACATGAGAGTGTTCAAGAACATTTCCTAATGGAGCTAAAAGTTGCGATTCAAAAAATGTATGATCCAGATTATGAGGGAATAGAAAAATCGAAAGACCTGGCAAGAATAATCAATTTAAAAAATTACAACAGATTAAATTCTTTATTGGAAGATGCCTTGCAAAAAGGGGCGAATATAGAGTTTGGGGGGACAAAAAATCCAGAGACACTCTATATAGAACCGACAATCGTAACTAATCTGGATGAAAGCATGGAAATAATGCGGGAAGAAATTTTTGGACCGATTCTTCCAATAATTCCCTTTAAACTGATCAGCGAAGCGATTTCTATCATAAATAATAAGCCAAAACCCTTGGCCCTCTATTATTTTGGAGAAGAAAATGAAACGAGCGAAAAAGTAATTCAAGAAACCAGTTCAGGAAATACGGTATTAAATGACTGCGTTTTACATTATTTACATCCAAACTTGCCATTTGGAGGAGTAAACAATAGCGGAATTGGAAAAGCCCATGGATATTTTGGATACCTTGCCTTCTCCAATGAAAAAGGAGTTTTAAAACAACGAATCGGATTTAACAATTCTACTTTAGTAAAACCTCCTTATGATATTAAGACTCAAAAAATCATTTCAACCTTAATTAAATGGCTATAACTATGCAGATTTTTAGAATTCGCTTTTTCATTCTTCTTTCTTTTTCTGTTCTATTCTACTCTTGTAATAATGATACCGAAAATCCGGTCGTTGAACTTGAAGCGATAGATATTCTTAATGAATCTTACGGAAACACGGCTGAAAATAATATGGATGTATTTCTACCGGCTGGTAGAACTACTGAAGAAACCCGACTTTTTATTTATATCCACGGGGGAGCTTGGGTGAGCGGGGATAAAAATGAAATACTAGCTTTCAGATCACTTGTAGAGTCTTCCTTTCCTGGATATGCGATAATTTCTTTGAATTACAGCTTGTTAAATTTAGGAACAGGAACCGGACAATTCCCAGATCAGGAAAATGATATCATTGAGGCTATCAATTACATTGTTTCAAAAACGGAAGAATGGAATGTTTCTAATAACATCATCTTAGCCGGAGCAAGTGCCGGAGGACATTTAGCTTTACTTCATGGCTACAAGCATCAGGAAGTTGGTAATATTCAGGCTGTTTTAGCCTTATTCCCTCCAACGGATTTAAATTCATTATACGGCTTTAACGCATTAACCTCCCAAGGACTTCAGGTACTTCTAAACGGTACTCCGGAAAGTAATCCTGATGGATACACCGAGTCAAGTCCAATCAGCTTCGTTACACCAAACAGCATACCTACGGTTTTCTTCCATGGAACAAGCGATACTGTAGTACCAGTTTCACAAAGTGAGATTTTAGCTGAAAAACTGGAAGAAAATGAGGTGCCCTTTTACTTTGAAGCTTATCCAGGTGAAGGGCATGGCTTAAACTTTGGTCCTTACGCAGAGGTGATCCAAAAAGCTGCTGACTTTATTAATCAGGAATTATAGCAATAAAAAACCCCGCCAATGCGGGGTTACCATTTATTTCAGACTTTTTGAAGTCCCGTAGACTGTGCCATCGATTTAATGGCATTTACTACTTTTTCGGAAGGTTGAAGCTCGATCTGGTCTAATTGTCCCAAAGTGCTCAGCATCTCTACATATTCTTGCATCAATGACTCGTCATTATGCAAGGCTTGCACTAATAGCTCTTGTTCATCCTCCGTCATTTCCTGATAGATATATCTTACCAGGTCATTTGGGGTAAATAGTTTTATCATAGGCAACATTAAGGTGTTTCATCTTTTTTCTTAAATGGATCAATGCATACCGCATTCTTCCCAACGCAGTATTAATACTTACTCCTGTTTGATCAGCAATCTCTTGAAAACTCATATCTAAGTAATGTCTCATAACTAATACTTGCTTTTGAGCCTCAGGAAGTTCTTCAATAAGTCTTTTCACTAATTCAGCTGTCTCATCCCGCATTTGGCGATCTTCAACAGTCTCCTCAGCAAAGCTTAACGAATTGAAAATATTTGACCCATCTTCCATTTGGATCATGGGATATCTTTTCGCTTTCCTAAAATGATCTATTGCAAGATTGTGGGCTATTCGCATAACCCAAGGTTTAAACTTCCCTTCCTCGTTATATCTATCCGAGTTAAGAGTTTTCACTACTTTAATAAATACCTCCTGCAACAAATCTTCAGCAATTGACTGATCCTTAACGATAAGGAATATTGTGGTATATAACTTACTTTGGTATCTATCTACCAAAAGATCAAAGGCAGCTTCGTTTCCACTTCTATACTGAGCTATCAACTCACTGTCTTGAGGTCCTAGTTTTTTACTCATCTTCAGTTGGTTTATGAACAACGTAGAAGTTTATACCATAGTATTTATTTAGTGTGAAAGAATATGAAACAATTTTAAAAGTATAATATCAAAAACATCTCTGCAAAGATTTGTTTCAATTTTATCGGAATAATTTTTCAGAAATAATTGAAACAAAATATCCTTTCGTTAAAACCTCAAAGGACATCTTCTTTATTAAAAGGTTTATGAATTTTGAAATGAATAATTACCAATGACCATGCCAAAAAATGTTAAAATTTGGTTTAGTTTATATACTAATTTCCAACTTACTAGTCGGGAGTTTTACAGTCCTTTGATTACCTTCGTGATATTATACTTTAAAAAATTAGAAGATGGAACTAAGTGGAAAGATTATACAAATTTTGCCAGAAGTAAGTGGTAATTCCAGAAATGGAAATGCTTGGAGAAAGCAGGAATATATTTTAGAAACAGGCGGAAATTATCCAAAAAAGGTATGTCTATCAATTTGGGGAGATAAGATAGATCAGTTTGGAATACAAATGGGTGAGCAGGTTACCTTGGGAGTGGACTTAGAAAGCCGTGAATATAACGGGAGATGGTACACTGATGTGAAAGCTTATAAAGTTGACCGAACTGGATCTGAAAATAACGCTCCATCCCAAAATTCCATGCCTGAGGTAAGTAGTTTTCATTCAGACAACGAAGAAGACACGCTTCCATTTTAACTAAAGATTTTGAGATGTGGGATGATTTTGGAGATGATTCTGATTGGGATGAAGGAGATGAAGACAGCATCGAAAACCAACAAAATAAGATTTATAAACATCCTTTAATGCAAAAAGCAAAGGATATTATTAGACTTACACATGCTTTGGTTGGAAGTTTAGACGAAGCTAGAAAAGAATTGTATGGTGGATTGATGATGGAAGGTGCAACCATTATGAGTTCCAAATTCGCAAGCACTGAAGTACTTGAAGATTATGTCGCAAAAATGGAAAACGCGACAATTATGAAAGTACATGCTAAAAGCTTAAAAGCTATGACTTATCAATTAGCCGTGGAATCGACACATGCTGAAGAGCATCTCCAACTGCTAAGAGATGCCATTGAGGACTATCGTAAATTGTTTGTTGAATGGATTAAAGGTTTTGATGCTAGTGAAAAAAGTAATGATGGTTGGGGAATTTTTACAGATTAAATTTTCCCGCCACCAAAACTAAAACCCATCCAGGCACCAAAAATCATCAATAACACCGTGATCATGATCAATAAAATCAGGATGTTTAATGGGATTTCCCATTTTTCTCCGCTAATAGTAAATCGAATTGGTTTCTTCCAGTCCATATAAAAATGAAATGCGGCAAAGCGCCGCATTTTTTATTTCTTTAAGATTTCTTTCCAGCCTAAATCCTCAATTTTAGCAGCAGAAGCCTCCACTTTCTCTCTAAGTGAAGCTTTAAACTTATCCATCCTTTCAGCCACTTCTAAATCAAAAGAACCAACAATAGTTGCTGCTAAAATCCCAGCATTTTTCCCTCCATTTAGTGCCACGGTGGCCACAGGAATTCCGGATGGCATTTGAAGAATAGATAAAATACTGTCCCAACCATCAATAGAATTGGAACTTAAAATTGGAACACCAATAACTGGTAAACTTGTCAACGACGCCACCATTCCAGGTAAATGAGCAGCTCCACCAGCTCCTGCAACAATTACCTTTAATCCTCTTGACCTAGCAGATTCAGCATAGTCTATCATTCTTTGAGGGGTTCTATGTGCAGAAACTACTGTCAGTTCATATTCTACTCCGATTTCTTCTAAAAACTGGGCCGCCTCTGACATGATAGGTAAATCAGACTGGCTCCCCATGATAATTCCTACAGATGGCTTCATTAGATGGATTTAATTTTTATGAGCTCTTTAACTTTCATTGCTTTTGCTTTTAGTTTGGATACATCCTCATCCAAAACCGTTACATGTCCCATTTTTCGAAAGGGTTTAGTCAGTTTTTTACCATATAAATGGATATAAACGCCTTTCTCTTCGAGTGCTTTTTCTTGACCTTCAACAACAGCCAATCCGGTAAAACCTTCCTCACCCAACAAATTAATCATGGCTGCAGGACATCTTAAATCCGGGTTTCCAAGAGGCCAATTCATTACTGAGCGCAAATGCTGCTCAAACTGAGAAGTGAAATTTGCCTCGATAGTATGATGCCCACTGTTATGCGGCCTGGGTGCAATTTCATTGACTAAAACGTCTCCTTCTTTTGTCACAAACATTTCAACTGCTAGAATTCCAACCATCCCCAACTTCAAGATAACGTCCTTGGCAATCTCTTTAGCTTTTTCTTCTATCTCATCAGAAATTTCGGCAGGAGCAAAAAGAAATTCAACCAAATTTGCAGTAGGATGAAAGGCGCACTCTACAGCCGGGTAAACGACCAAATCACCACCCTCATTTCTTGCCACGGTCACCGCGATTTCTTTTTCAAAATCAATGAGTTTCTCAAGCAATCCTGGTGCATCAAATGCATTTTCTAGGTCTGCTTCAGTTTTTAACACTTGAACTCCTCTACCATCATATCCTTCTTTACCCAATTTATTTACTGCAGGCAGGAAGTTTTTATTGTGGATAACTTCTGATTTGTCTTCAGTCAAAATAAATTCAGCGGTAGGAATATTATTCTCTTGATAAAACTGCTTTTGCTCTCGTTTATCTTGAATCAGCTTGAGTATTTCAGGTTGTGGATAAACTTTCTTTCCTTCTTTTTGAAGTTTTATAAGTGCCTCTGTATTAACACTTTCAATCTCTACAGTTATGATATCGCAAGCTTGCCCAAAAGCATAAACCGTATCAAAATCTTTTAATGAACCTACTGAAAACTTTTGGCACAAATCCTTGCAGGGAGCATTTGAATCAGGGTCTAAAATGTGGATATCCTGATTGTAATTGATAGCGGATTGGATCAGCATTCTGCCTAACTGCCCTCCTCCGAGGACTCCTAATACGGTTGATTTTGATGATTGGGTCATAGCAAAATTTGAATCACGAAAATACAAGAATCTAGGGGAAGGAAAAAACCTTTATTGTTCTTGAAATCTTATTCCCATCAACTCCATTAGTTTATGGGCATTAAAACTAGGGCAGGGCCCTTGTTTAAGCTTATAATCAAAATTGATGGTATCATCTAATATTTCGGAATGAAAACTCCTGTTTTCCACCCCTTCGATTATACCTTCTAAAGCAGAAAGTTCAATGTCATGGGTGCTTACTATACCTAATGCTGAGGTTTTTGCAACTTGTTTGACCAGAGCTTCACTACCAGCGATTCTATCTTCTGTATTGGTCCCTTTTAATATCTCATCCAAAAGGAAAAATATCTTCTCCCCCTTTTCTAATCGCTCTATCAACGTGTGAATCCTACTCAACTCGGCATAAAAGGAACTGACACTCTCTCCCAAATTATCAGTATTTCTCATACTGGTATATAATTGGAAATCTCCCATCATAAATTCCTTTGCAAAAGGCTTTAATCCAATATTTGCCATTACAGCGTTGATGCCAAGCGTTCGCATAAACGTAGTTTTTCCGCTCATATTAGCTCCTGTTAACAAGATGAATTTCCTACTTTCCCCTAATTGGAAATCATTTGCGACAGCTTTTACCGGATCCAGCAAAGGATGAGTAACTTCAGAACAGGTCAATATTTGCTCAGAGGTCCAACTCAAATTACATGCGGCACCTACTTCTCTTTCAAAAGACCCGAGAGAGACAAGAACTTCCCAATCCTCCAACAATTCTGGAATTTTCCCAATTTCTTCTCCATGTTTGTTTATCCACAACTGAAGTTTTCTGGCCAAAAGTAAATCTGTCCATAAAAGGAGGTTTATCGGGATGTAAAGCAAATTTAACCTATTATCTATCCACAACCCCAATTTATCAAGTTGCTGAAAAAGTTGGGATGCGCTCTCCCTCTCTGTTAAAATCAACTGATGCCTTTCTTTTAAGAGAGGGGAATGGAATTGCCTCTTCTCAAGTTCAAATAACCATGTTGAATAGGCTTTTAATTGCATCCTGGATGGCAGTTTTTCCGTAGCCTCCTTTAAACTCTTAAAAACATAACCTAGCGGAGCTAGTCCTAATAGAATCCAAAGACCCAACAAAGCTCCCGGAAAAATTCCGAAAGTCACTAAGCCAATTAATATCAGTCCACCAACCGGTCCTATTACCGATAAAATAGTAAGAATGACAGGAATCGCCTTTCTTTTCCCAAGAAAGGTCTTCCAATTTGAGGTAGGCTTTTCTTCAGAATAAAATGCAATTCCACTGCTTTCCATGGCATCCAAAAAATCATGATTCTTTGAAAGTTCATAACTGGCCTCTTGAAACTTTTTGGCTTTTTCTTGATCAAATGATGATTTCATAAAATCTGCCAATTTAGTTCTAGCCCTTTTTGAAACCGTATGATTCACTAGCTGAAAAAGTGAATGATCTCCAAATAAATCTAAATCATTGGCAAAAGGATGTCCTTTATCCTGGAATTCCTTACCCCCGTCTATTTCTTCAAGTTTTCGTCTTTTTCTTTGCTCTGCTCTAATTAAAATTAACTGTAATGCTTTATAAATAGACTTCTGATCATTCAAAAAATTATATTTCTGAATAGAAATAACGAAGAAAGAAATGAGAATAAGGAATGGTAAAATCCATATGATCGTTTGGGATAAGGTGAGCACACCCGTAATTCCGATTACAATAAATAATACCAGTCTTAAAAGTGAAATACTTCCAGATTTTTTATTGGCTTCAGCTATCTTTTCTGAAAGCCTTTCAGTATTAAAATCGAATCCCTCCATGCCCAAAGATAGCACAACCCTCCTTCCTTGAAAAAGTATTATTTTTAAGGGTTGAAAATCAACCACTTGAATTTTTAATTCGTTTTATATTCTTGTAGTTTAACAATGGATCGTAAAAAAATCAGAAATTTTGAAAAAGAAAAAACAATCCTCTTCAACAAAAGAAGAAAATTTTGCAGAAGAGTGGGAAATAGGAAAAGGGATGGGAATTCTTCCGGATGATATTCCTTTAACACAAAATATAGGATGTGTTGGAGGTAAAACTAAGTCATCTAAAACAAAAACTCCTAATTCTAAAGAATAAGTCCTCTTTGGGTATTAAAATTTCTTCTTAGCTCAAAACCTATTTTAATTAAACTAGGCATGATTTTTTCGGTATTCCCAAAAATTTGATCTCAAACCCTAATTTAAAAATGAATCATTTTAAGAAATTTTCGCTGTTGCTGATTGCATTAATTGCACTCATAGGTTTTTCTTGTAGTTCGAGCGATGGTGACTCAGATCCATTAGTTGCCGATACATCGATCGTGTTGGAGGTATCTGAGGTAAATCAAAAATTTGAAGATTTAGATAATCTCACATTAGCCGTATTGGAGAATTCAGGTTTAGGCGCAAGGAAAACAACAACTTTCGCAGGAGACCTTTGTGCTTCAACAGAAATTTCCACCAACCAGGAAGAAAAAACCATTGTGATAGACTTTGGGGATGGTTGTACAAGCCCGAATGGTGTAAATAGAAAAGGTAAAATTATCTTAACATATTCCGGAGCCTTATTAATCCCTGGTGCAAGCATAGTTACTACATTTGAGGGATATGAAGTAAATGGGTTTAAAATTGAAGGAACTAGAACGATTACAAATACAAAACTTGATATTATTCAAAGTATGATTACACTTGCTGTCACGATAGAAAATGGAAAAGTTACATTTCCAGAAGGTGGATTTGTTACTGTGACAAGTGATCAAGTAAGAGAAATTACCCTAGGAAATTCTGGCTATGAAGCAAGTATAACTGGAACAGCAAGTGGAAATAGTGTATCTGGAGACCCCTATACCGCTACCATTACGGATGAGTTGAAAATTACCCAAAGCTGCATAGAATCCGGCGTTTATAACCCTATTAGTGGTCTTATTGAGTTTACTTATAAGGGAGTATCTATGAGTTTAGATTACGGTACTGGAGACTGTGACAAATCTGCAACGATCACCTATCCAGGAGGTGTCAAAAACATCACATTCGATTAAAAATATATCATTCTCTTAAAAACGGCTATCTTTCGAGGTAGCCGTTTTTATTATATGGAAAAGAAAAAGATTTCAGGTCACGATCATATTCGATATAAAAGACCCCAAATATCCGAAGTAGAAATGCTTAAAAAGTCCCGGGAATTCTTTAACCAAATGGATCAAAGAAGGACTGTTAGAGAGTTTGACACTCGTCCTGTAGCTTTAGAAGTAATTGAAAATATTATTAAAACCGCAAGTACAGCACCATCTGGAGCTCACAAACAACCTTGGACTTTCTGCCTTATCTCTAATCCTGAGATTAAAAGAAAAATAAGACTTGCTGCAGAAGAGGAGGAAAAGATAAGTTATGGGGGGAGAATGAGTGATACCTGGAAGGAAGATTTAAAACCATTAGGCACAAATTGGGAAAAACCATTTCTGGAGGAAGCTCCCTATTTGATCGTTGTTTTCAAGCAATCCTATGGAATGGAAAATGGTGAAAAAGTCCAACATTATTATGTGAGCGAATCAGTGGGGATTGCCTGTGGTTTTTTAATTGCTGCAATTCATCAAGCCGGACTTGTAGCGGTGACCCACACTCCAAGTCCTATGAATTTTTTAAGTCAGATCCTTGAGAGACCATCTCACGAAAAACCATTTCTTCTTGTTCCTGTGGGTTACCCTAAATCAGAAACCTACGTTCCGGATATAGAAAGGAAAACCTTAGAAGAAATACTTATTAGGTATTAAAAAAGGCGATCAAATTGATCGCCTTGATTCTGATAATATTAAAATCAGGAATTTTCTTCAGCAGCTTTTGCTTTGATTTGATGAACCACTCGTTGTGGGAAAGGAATCTCAATTCCGTGTTTTTCAAATTCAGTATTAATTGCTTCCATTCCTGCAAAATACATGGGCCACATATCTGCTGATTTAGCCCAAACTCGTACAACTATATCAAGAGAACTGTCTCCAAAATTATTTAAGGCCACGAAAGGAGCAGGATCTTTCAATGCTCTTGGGTCATTTTCAAAAATATTGAGAATAATTTCCTTTGCTTGCTTGATGTTGGTTCCGTAAGCCACTCCAACTTTCAATTCTGCTCTCCTAGTTTCCTGGGTACTCATGTTGATGATATCAGAGTTTGCCAGATTACCATTTGGAATAATCACCTCTTGGTTGTCAAATGTCATTAAATGAGTATACAATATTTGAATCTTATTAATCGTACCCGTATGGCCTTGCGCCACAACTACATGTCCCACCTTAAATGGTTTGAATGCAAGAATTAAAAGGCCACCGGCAAAATTGGAAAGTGAACCTTGCAAAGCCAGACCAATGGCCAGACCAGCTGCACCGAATATCGCTAGGAACGAACTTGCAGGCACTCCCAGGATCATCAACACGCCTCCAAACATGATAACATATAGAAGAAGCTTTGCTAGGCCATAGAGAAACTCGTTTAATGAAGGAGCATCATCTCTGCGCTCAAGAAATTTCTTTAAAGTCTTTAATAATTTATTGACAATAAATTTTGCGATAAAATAAAAAAGTAGGGCTCCAAGGATTCTTAACAAGATACTCATTGCCAGGCTAATGCCTTCTGCATATAGAGCGTCCGCAGTTTCTTTAGAAATTCCAAATTCTTCCATTTTTAAAATTGTTTTGGTTAATGATTTTTTAAAATAAAATGTTCACTTGCCAGCGAAACGCCCAATGCCAACTAATAGTAAAATCGGTTATTCCTGACTTTCGGAGGATATTTTCCCAGTCGTTTTTTGAAAAACTTCTCAAAACAGATAGAGAAGCATCGTTCTGGACCATAGCCGACTTGCTAAATAAACTAGTCAGGAATTTAATACTATAAAAAGCAAACCAATGTCTATGAAGATCATTGATCACTATTCCCAAACTAGATTTTGCCTTGAGGGACTTTAATAAGCCAATTAATTCGCTGTCTGTAAAATGATGTGTAAAGAGCGTGCAAGTAGAAATATCTACTTTATCATCTGAAAATTCAGTGTCAAAAACATTCTGAACTTTTAAGGAAATTTTGGGTAAGTCTGATAACCTAACCGAAGCAAGTTCAATAATGTTCCGATTAGCATCTACGCCTGTAAAAGTAACCTGTTCTTTTTTATTTTTTGCCCAATCATACATGACTCGGATCATATCTCCACCTCCACAGCCAATATCCGCAACAGAATAAGATTCTTTTGGATATTTTTTGAAAATTTTAGAGAGACCATTAGTAGTCACATAATTTCCTCCCAGCCATTTATTGATGGTCTTTAGTTCCCGTAAAGTTTGGGCTAATTCTTCACCAGAACAATCCAGATCGTCCATCAACTCTTTTTCAGTACTCCTTTGAGAGAATTTACCCATTATTTTTCCAAATGAAGTGTTTCCAAAGTCAGACCTGGACCAAAGCCAAGGGACAAAATATCTCCAGATACTGAAGGATCTTGAAGCATTCTCTCAAGGACAAAAAGGATCGTAGCGGAAGACATATTGCCAAAATTTCTAAGAACTTCCAAAGCATGAAAATTAACTTTAGGAGCTAGCCCAAAAGCTTCTTGAACCTTTGTTAATATTTGTTTTCCACCTGGATGGATTGCAAAATTTTGAATTTGTGAAACTTTAAATCTTTTTTCAAAGATCCCTTTTAATTGATGAATTCCTTCATCAAGAAGCGATGGAATATATTTGCTAAGCCTCATTTCAAAACCGAAATCTCCTATTCCCCAAGCCATATCTTTTTCTCCTTCCCGAATCACCTTACTCATATATGATTTGATTTTTAAGCCTTCCTTAGAATTTTTGACCAAAGCTGCTGCGGCACCATCCCCAAAAAGAGAATTTGCCAAAATATTATCCTCTACATACTCCTTTTGAAAATGCAGCGTGCATAGCTCTACCGAAACCAAAAGAACATTCGCTTCAGGCTCAGCTTTAAGGATTTTATCAGATAATTTTAATCCGGTAAATGCAGCATAGCAACCCATGAAATGTATACAGTACCGCTCCACAGAATCACCTAAACCCAATAGATTCATAAGCTCAAGTTCAACACCCGGAGCTACCATTCCTGTACAGGAAACTAAAATTAAATGGGTTATTTCTTTTGCCTCAGTAGATGCCTTGCTCAGACATTGTTTTGATGCTTCAAAAGCCAATTGAGGAGCCGTTTTGGTAAATACCCCCATTCGGGATTTCGTCCTCGGAAAAGGTGCTAACTCATTGTTATTAGGAAAAAAAGTAAAGTCTCCCGGATCTTTTTTCTCAAAATCCAATAAAACACTGTGCCTTGTCTCAATACCTGACTTCCTATATAAGTATCGCAGCTTTCTAGCTTCTATTTCATCGAGTTGATGGGCAAACTTCATAAAACCTGCTATGGAGGCCTGCTTAATCGGCAGACCCGGATTAGCTAGACCAATACTAACGATACTAGAATTCATAGGATCAAGTTAAAGGATATTTTCTAAATTGAATGCTTGCAATTACAACCTTCGCAATTTGATAAAGTTATAGAAGCAATTAGAACTACGATATGATCACCGTTTCCAGTTTAAGACATCTAAGAATTCCTTTTTCATTATTCTTAATGCCTGTCTTCTTTTTTGCTTTGGCTTTGACCCCAAATCACAATGATTCAAGAATTTTATGGGTTTTTTTAGCCCTTCATCTATTCCTCTATCCTTCCAGTAATGGGTATAATAGCTTTTACGACCGAGACGAGGAAAGTATCGGAGGCTTAAAAACTCCTCCTAAAGTTACTCCGGATTTATTTTGGTTATCTATGTTATTTTTCGCATTAGCTATTCTGATTGGATTCCAGATCAATTGGGAGTTTGCCAGCATGATCCTTGTATATGGCTTGGTAAGTATGGCTTATAGTCATCCTGCTATCCGAATTAAAAAATTTCCTTGGGCAAGTTGGTTTATCGCAGGATTCTTTCAGGGGTATTTTACATTCGCAATGGCTTATGTTGGATTAAGCAATTTGAGTTGGTCGACCTTACTGAAACCTCATGTCATTATTCCAGGTATGCTAACCAGTTTGATGCTTTGGGGATCCTATCCATTAACACAGGTTTACCAACATGGTGAAGATTCAAAAAGAGGCGATTTAACCTTGAGTTTGAAGCTGGGGATTAAAGGAACCTTCTATTTTGCCAATGTATTCTTTATCCTCACAGGAATAGCCTTTGTTTGGTATTTTATAGAAAAAAATCAAGAAAATGTTTTATGGGTCTATTTAGGAGCGATGGCCCCCATCATTTTGTATTTCCTCATATGGTTTAGTTTTATAAGGACAAATGCTGAAAAATATGCATCCTACAGTTGGGCTATGGGGATGAACGTCATTTCAGCATTATTTTTAAATGCATTCTTTATCTATTATTTCTTTGAAAACACTCAAATCTTGCAAGTCTTTGGTTACTAAAACGGCTTTCCATGAGTGTTTTTAAGGATCAAACTTGCAAGACCTGGAAAATTTTTGATCAATTTCCCAGCAAGGATAGAACTCTTGTTTGCTCCAAAAAGTAATTGAGTTTTCCTTCCTACCCATAATCTTCTTTGGAAGAGCTTTTTCCATTCTAACTCATATTTTTGCTCTATTTCACTTCTTTCCTTGTAGTGTAAAATAGTTTCAGCGGCAATCTTGCCTGATTGAATTGCCATTGCCATTCCATTTCCGCACAGTGGCGTGATCAAACCCGCAGCATCTCCAGCCATAAGAATATGATTTTCTACAAGTTTTTTGGGTTCAAAATTGATCTCATTGATCACTTCTGGTTTATCCAGTAAAAATTCACTTTCCGAAAATAATCTTTTCAAGAAAGGATTCTTCCATAACACCTGCTTCTCCATTTCCTCAATAGAACCAAACTTCCGAAGTTGATCTCTACTTCCAAGATAACAAATATTAAACTTATCGTTTTCAATGGCATTAATCCCGCAATAACCTCCTTCAAAATTATGAAGAGCAACTGTATTTCTTGATTCATCAGTTTTTAAATGATACTTCACCCCAATGAAAGGACTTCTTTTTTCAATAAAAGGCCTATTCAATACTTTATCCAATTTTGACCTTTTACCAAAAGCACCTATAACGTGTTTTGAAGTAAGAATCGTGCTATCGGATAACTCAATTTGAAAATGGTTCTCCTTATTATTGAAATCAACATCAAAAACTTGAGTTCCTGTTAGAAAATTAACTCCTACTTCTTTTGCCCTCTTGAATAAAAAATAATCCAACTCGTACCTACTTATCCCAAAACCACCAAGATCAAGCGGAAGAGTAGCTGATCTTCCAATAGTATCTGAGAATAGAAAGTTTTCAATAACTGGAAGATCTAAATCAGGAGGAATCAGCCCTTCAAGTTTCAAGAATCTAAGTGCCTCATTGGACACATACTCCCCACAAACTCTATGAAAAGGATAGCTCTTTTTTTCTACTAATCTCACTTCCATACCATTCTTGGCAAGCATGTATGCTGAAACCAAACCTGCTAGGCCCCCTCCTATAATAACGACTGAAGTAGAATTACTCAAAGATTTACCTTTAACTCTAAGATTAAACCGCTTATCAAAAATTAAGTTTTGAAGATCAACCTTAAGTGAAAATCAGGGTTATTTTTGATTGCAATTAAATGTTTAAACTAATAAAAAATATGCTACCCAAATTATTTCAGAGATTTATCTTAATGATTTGCGTATTAGGAATCTTTATGCATGCTGAAGATTCTTTTGCGCAAAAGAAAAAGAAGAAAAATTCTAAAAATGAGCCCGCTGCTCCTACAGCTCCAGCTAGACCTTCCAACGGTTCAAAATCAGGACCGAAGCCATATAAAGATGTAATCACAAAAGATGCAAAATCAAAAGACGGACTTTTCAAAGTTCATCAGATTGATGATAAATACTTTTATGAAATCCCTGAAGATATGTTCGGGAAGGATATGTTAATGGTTACTACCATTGCAAAAACTGCAGACGGAATTGGTTATGGAGGTGAAAGGACTAACACCTTGATGCTAAGATGGGAAAAGAACAATGATGATGTGCTCTTGAAAGTAGTTTCAGTAAACAACTTTGCAGCAGATTCACTTCCTATTTCCATGGCTGTCAAGAATTCAAATTTGGAGCCTATCCTTCAGAAATTTGATATTAAATCTAAATCTACCGACTCAACTGGTGTGGTGATCGAAGCTACTGATCTTTTTAGCAAAGATGTACAAGCTCTAGGTTTGCCAAGAAACAGAAGAACAGGTTTCAAGGTATCTCGATTGGATTCTGATAGATCCTACATCGATCATATTCATACCTACCCAATAAATATTGAAGCGCGTTATATTTTAACTTATGCAGCTGCAGCACCTCCTTCGAATAGTTCAACCGGGCTAATTACTTTGGAAATGAATTCTTCAATGATTTTACTTCCTGAGGAGCCAATGATGCAGAGATTAGGAGACCGACGAGTTGGTTGGTTCAGTAGATCAATCGTGGATTATGGTTCTGATGCTCAAAAAGCAGCCAACAGAACTTTCCTTGACAGATGGAGACTAGAGGTGAAAGAAGAGGATATGGAGAAATTCAAGAACGGTGAGCTAGTTGAGCCCAAAAAGCAAATTGTTTATTATATCGATCCTGCGACTCCGGAAAAATGGATTCCTTACCTAATCGCCGGTGTGGAAGATTGGCAAGCAGCTTTTGAGGAAGCAGGTTTCAAAAATGCGATTACCGCAAAGAGAGCTCCTAGCAAAGAAGAAGATCCTGATTGGAGCCCCGAAGATGCACGTTATTCTGTGATCAGATATTTTGCTTCTGACATTCAAAACGCATATGGACCGCACGTTTCTGATCCAAGAACAGGAGAAATTTTGGAATCTGACATCGGTTGGTATCATAACGTAATGAACTTATTGAGAAACTGGTTCTTTATTCAGACTGCAGCAATCAATCCAGATGCTAGAAATGTCAAATTTGATGATGAAGTGATGGGAAGATTGATACGTTTTGTTTCTTCTCATGAAGTGGGCCATACCTTAGGGCTACCTCACAACTTTGCTTCATCTCATGCATACCCAGTTGAGAAACTAAGAGATGCAGCGTTTACTCAGGAAATGGGAACCGCACCTTCTATTATGGATTATGCCCGCTTTAATTATATCGCCCAGCCAGGTGATGAAGGAGTAAGCTTGATGCCAAATGTTGGTCCATACGACAAATATGCGATCGCCTGGGGCTACAGACCTATACCAGAAGCATCAACTCCAGAAGAGGAGCAATTGACGCTAGATAAATGGATTACATCTAAAAATGGGGATCCTATTTATCGTTATGGAAGGCAAGGGAATAGCTACGATCCTACTGCTCAATCAGAAGATTTAGGGGATAACTCCATGAAAGCTTCCGAATACGGCATTGCCAACTTGAAAAGAATCGTACCAAATCTAGAGGAGTGGACGAAAGAAGAAGGAAAGCCATTCAAAGATTATGATGACCTGGAAGAAATGTATGGTCAGGTGGTAACACAATTCAATCGCTACATGGGACATGTCAGAACCAATGTGGGTGGAGTTGCAGAAATCTATAAATCAGCAGGTCAGGATGAGCCTGTATATATCCATACTTCAAAGGAAATTCAAAAGTCAGCTGTAGAATTTTTGAACAAAGAATTATTTGCAAGCCCAGCATGGTTGATGGATGATGCAATCTTTGCAAGAATTGATGATTTCGGTGCTTTGGAGAGAGTCAGAGGCGTTCAAGCCAACACTTTGAATGGAATTTTAGAGTGGGGAAGACTAGGAAGAGTTATTGAAAATGAAGCACTAAATGGATCAGATGCTTATACAATGACTGAGTTATTCAATGATTTGAGAAAGGGAATCTGGACAGAACTATCTTCTGGCAAAACCATTGATGTTCATAGAAGAGCCCTACAAAGAGCCCATATCGAGCGATTGGAGTATTTATTGACTCAGGATGAGCCTTCAGTTTCTGCTGCTTTCAGAAGATATGTAGGACCTCAGATTAATGCTTCCCAGTCAGATATTCGACCTGTGGTAAGAGGAGAATTAAAAACTTTACAAAGACAGGTAAATGCTGCTATTTCCAGAACATCAGATAACATGTCAAAACTTCATTTAGAAGATTTATCGGCTAGAATCGATGCTATTTTAGATCCAAAATAACAGGCATTAAACAAATGAAGAGGCTCCTTTTTGGGGCCTCTTTCATTTAAAAAGGAATTATTTTCTTGTAATTTAGTGTTTCCAAAAAGTAAATGTCAAGCCCCCATTCCATATTGCAAAGTCACAAACTGCGAATTACAGATTGCAGACTGGAAATCATTCGTGAGTTTCTTGAAAAGCAAGTGGCTTTGGCTCATTCCGACTTGGAAGATAGTCTGGATAATCAATTTGACAGAGTAACTATCTATCGCACTCTAAAAACTTTTGTAGATAAGGACGTAATTCATAAAGTGCTTGATGATAGCGGAGGGGCTAAATATGCCCTTTGTTCACATGAAGAGCATGAAGAACACAGTCATGAACATGTTCACTTTAAGTGTGAGATTTGTGGGGAAACGACTTGCTTAGAATCGATAACACTACCTTCTATAAAACTTCCCTCCGGATTCCAAAAAAAAGAAATGAGCTTATTGGTACAGGGTATCTGTAAAAAATGTCATTAAAACTCCACAGGTTCGGGTCTAGAATTTCTAGGGGCATCTGAGGGCCAAATGACTCCAGGTGGCAAATCAATTTTTGGAGGAGTGAAATCCTCTATTCCTCCATCTCCATCATCTCCATTTCGGTCTCGCTTTTTCAGAGAGTTGCGAGTTAAGGTGGCTACGAAATAAATCAAAATTACATAAGCCAACCCACAGAGCACCAAATCTATTACTAAACTACTCATGGCTAAAAATTTTATAAAAGATAATCCAATACTCATTTTAAATCAATGCCTTTGGCAAATTGTTTTCTATAAATCATGATTTTATGATTTTATTCGACTTGTTTAATCCCTCGGATACTTGGATATTTGCGCACTGAAAATAAAAGTGATGATAGTAAAGACGAAAAAATACCAACTGGAAACAGGAACTTATATCAAAATGGGACTAGTTCACATTCTCAAAGAGCAATGGTGGGTTATTCCAATTGCTTTGGCGATTATGTGTGGCTATTTCTGGATTCCTTCTATCTGGTGGATTATTGGGGCCCTTATTGCTTATGGGCTTTATGTGTTGTTTTGGGCAATCCAATTTACCGGTGTGACTCAAATGGAACAAAATAAAACCATTTTTGAACGAATGGCCTATGAGATAGACAGCAGGCAGATCCTAATGAAAATTAATGCGCGTCAGGGAATGCCTATTCAGTGGAATATGATCAAAAAAGCAGAAGTGAAAAAAGATGCGTATGTTCTTTATCTTTCCAAGGCACAGTTTATCCATCTTCCATTCAGAATTTTTAATTCAGAAAACGAGCGAAAGTTTATGGAAACAATTCTAAAGCGGAAAGAATTGATCAAATAATTGAATGCCTTCTGAGAGAAATCCAGAAGGCTTTTTCATGAACCTGAAATCTTTTATTAGAATTTGATTTAATTTTTTCAGAGAAAAATATATGGTCAAAATGGTAAAAAAGTGAATCTATTCAATGTGTTTCAGAAATTGTGACCCTACTTGCGCAGGCATAAAAAGTATAACACAAGCAGTAAATAATATTAAGACTATATAAACCTTTACAAGATTTCTTTGAAATACTGTTCACTTTTTTGACTAGCAAGAAATACGCTCCGATGAAAAAAAAAGAAACCACAGTGACCAAATAAATATATGAAAGAGGTGAATTATTAATTGCGGTTAATCCATAAAAAAAGCCTATCGTTTGATAGGCTTTTTAATAAAATATTTTTGACTACATAGGAGGCATGATAACCGTATCGATTACATGCACCACACCATTATCAGCTTCAATATCTGCTGCAGTAACTGTTGCATTGTTAATCATAGCTTTTCCATCTTTTAAAGTTACTTTGATAGAACTTCCTTCTACTGTTTTTGCCATTTGACCATTTTTAAGATCTGTTGACATTACCTTACCAGGTACTACATGATAAGTAAGAATTTTCACCAATTGTGCCTTGTTTTCAGGCTTTAATAGAGTTTCTACAGTACCCGCTGGCAACTTTGCAAATGCTTCATTAGTTGGAGCGAAAACTGTGAATGGGCCTTCCCCTTTCAAAACATCAACCAAATCACCTGCTTTAACAGCAGCAACTAAAGTTGTTAAAAAATCTTGTGATACTGCCAAGTCTACAATGTCTGCTTCAATCTTAGTCTCATGAACTGAGTTTGTTTTTGTAGTAAATGAAGATGCTACAATTAACATTGCAAGCATAAGTACTGATCCTAGTTTTTTCATAATTGATAATTAGTAATAGTTAAAATTGGTTTATAGCTTAATGAACAAGGATAGTTTCTAATTGTTTTTTAAATTTTTAGAATACAGTGTTTTATAATATTTATTTTACACAGAAGGTGCTTTGGGTCAATCCAAGGATATAATAAGAGTGATAAAAAGAAAAATGGATATTTAGGAATGCAAATCAAATTAATCGCTATTGGAAAAACGGATAATCAAGCGATCATCTCGCTGATCGATGATTACAGTAAACGTTTGAATTTTTACATCAAGTTTGAGTTTGAGGTAATTCCCGATCTCAAAAACACCAAATCCCTTTCAGAGACCCTCCAAAAAGAAAAAGAAGGGGAGTTGATCTTAAAAAAATTAGCTTCTTCAGACCAATTAATTTTGATGGATGAACGGGGCAAAAGCTATAGCTCAGTAGATTTTTCCGAATTTCTTCAGAAAAGAATGAATTCGGGCTTAAAGCAACTAGTATTTGTTATTGGAGGACCTTACGGTTTTTCGCAAGAAGTCTATTCCCGTTCTAATGGGAAGATTTCTATGTCTAAAATGACTTTTTCACATCAAATGATCCGCCCATTTTTTATAGAACAACTCTACAGAGGCTTTACTATTCTTCGAAATGAGCCCTACCACCACGAATAAGGCTTGCTAGGAATATAGGGAGCTAATACTAGAAACACGTGATTATGTCTTTTGACAGGCGTTAAAATTTTCCTTACAAATTACCCTAATGTTAAGTTATTAGTCTTTTTTTTTGCTAATGTTACCAAATTGTTAACTTTACATGTTCTGATTAACATAGGCTTCATGCAAAATGAAACATATGATCCTCACATATTTGATGATTTTTGGGCTCAGTAACTTTACTTTTGCCCAGGAAGAATTATATCCAAATGAGGAGTTGTTTTTTGAAACTCAAAAAGAAGAGTCCATTTGGAAGGAAGGAACTTCAGACCCTTTAAAACTTTTTACGGCAGTTCATGCCAATGAAATCCATGAACAAAAATGGAATGAATTAATTGAAGAGCTGGATCATAAAAGATCCAAAACAAAGAGTGATTACAATTTCTTAAGGCACATTTTCCAAAAATCACATAAATCTTTGTTAAAGACCTATGTGAAGCATTCCACTTTCAACGATATGCTTCTGGATGGAAAATTTGATTGCGTGAGTGGGTCTGCGACCTTAGGCATGCTATTAGACCGATACGGATTTGATTATAATATAATAGAAACCGATTTTCATGTGTTTATAGCAGTCACCCTTGACCGTAAAACCATCATCTTAGAAAGCACATTACCTATCGGTGGAATGATCACAAGACCATCTGATGTTCAAGCTTATTTAGAAAGCTATAAAGCAGTAGAATTTGCTCAGTTGAGTTCTCTAACGCAAAGATTGGGAAATCCAGAAATAGATTTATCCGACAATGCAATTTTTAGAAAGGTCTCTTTGACTCAATTAGCAGGTCTTCAATATTATAATGATGCAATAACTCATTTTAATGAACAATCTTTTGGGCTTGCTTCAAAACAGCTCTCAAAAGCAATCATTCTTTATGATTCTGAAAGAATAAAAAACCTTCGCGAGTTAGCGATTGAGCAGGCCTACAATGTTTATGGTTATGATGTAAAATAGAATTTTTCCTCGAACAGGTTTAAGATATTTTCAATCAACATTTTATTTCAAAAATTCTTTTAAAATATAGGCCCCGCCAATAAAGGAAATATTTTCTCTTTTTAATGATGGTGATGTCCATCGGGCCCATGAACATGACCATGCTCTATTTCTTCCGGCTGAGCATCTCTAATTAACACGATTTTCCCATCAAACTGAAGATCATGTGCTGCCAAAGGAGGATTAAAGTCCATATGTACTCCCATATAATCGATCTTCGTAATCTCGCCCTTAACTTGATTCCCTTTATCGTCCTGCATGGGAATCACAGCTCCAACCTTAAGAAGATCTTTTGCCTTTTTCCCTTCTTGCTTAAAATTTGCTTTTGGGATTATAGTTTTCCTTTCTTCATAATAATCTCCATAAGCATCTTCAAAATCTAAAAAGACCGAAAATTCATCCCCTATTGATTTTCCTTCCAAAGCTTCTTCAAATTTTGGGAAAACTGCTCCAGTACCAAATAGGAAAAGAAACGGTTGATTTTCAGGCACATTCTCGAAATCCACCATGCCTGATTCTCCATCATCCACTTTAAGTTGATAACTAATCCCTACTACTTTGTTTTTTTCGACTTTCATAAAATATACCTTATCTGAATAGGTAGGCGACTCCTATTTGTGCCACAAAATTCTTTCTATCATAGCCAGGAACAAAATACTGATCCGGTTGATTTTCCAAAAACCACTTATAATTTAATGTGTTTACGTATTGCATTTTCCCGCTTAAAAGGAAATCTCCAACTTTCCAGTCACCAACAAGAGAAGGCACCAGATCGACATACTTATTTCTCCAATCCTTTGAAGCTTCATATCGGAAATAATAAAAATCATTATTATAAACGATCCGCTCCATTTGAAATCCAATACGATTCATTTTATTTACCCAAGCGAATTCTACAAAAATAACATTGCTTCCTGGGCCATTCCCAACTCCTAATACTTGACCATTGTGTGTGTAACCTTCGCGTACATGATCATGGATATACCATGTCTCTAAGTTTCTAATGTCTTTCCGAATCGTTTGTCCTGTTTGAGTCATTTCGGAACTTATCTGAAGATAATGCCCCGGTTTTTTTAAACTCATCAGATGAGAGAACCCAAATGTAAATGCTCTCCCTGATTCTGGGGTAATCATGAAGTCTTCCAATTTCCTATTATTCCCCCTCGTTCCATATTCTCCATAAAACTCAAAGTGTCCGGTCGGACTCATCCATCTGAAAAATCCTGAGCTAAATTGCTGCCTTTTATCTCGAGTGGGATCAAGTATATTTTCAGGCCCCTTCCTTCCATTAAATACAGGTATTAAATCACCAAAAGTCGATACCTCCTTACGGTACATTTGATTTACAGATCCATATCCAAGAAATAAACCAGGAACCCATTTGGGTTGATAGGTGAAAATCAACCCAGATAAGTATCTTTTGTTCTCTTCAGGTTTAGGAATGTAAACTGGATTTTCCTGAATATTGTAATCACTTAATGGCGGCAAAAACCCGCTTGATTTCAAAAATCCAGCTACCATTTGCCCTTCAAAAGATCCAATTTTTGTTTGAATAGGTTTTCTTGTATTTAAGGTAAAATGAAAGAATCCGGGCGCATTATTTCCAAGCAATAAGGAATTCCTTCTTCCTGGTCCCCACCAAAGATTCTCGGTTGAAATACCTATTGAAACCTCATTGAGATTATACCTTAAACTGGATTGCCCACCATAAACCTTGTTATACCCCGAATTTCCAAATCGCTCTGGCATATCAATTCGGTTCATGTACTCATAATAAAACAGGATAGTTGCCTGATGTTCAATTGGGAATCCTATATAATCCTTGTTTTGAGCGATTAAAATTTCAGGTTGAAATTGAAAACTCCAGTTCCCATATTCTGCATATGCTCCAGGACTAAGAATAGTTTGAATACCCCGATTAGGAATGAATGCTCCATCATTTACTCCAAAAGCATAGGTAGAATTAAACTGCGTTTTCAAAACGGCTGGAAGGACCAAAAGCTTTCCCTTATTTTCCTTTCCAAAATACCTATGGAATCTAGAATTCTCTATATCAACTACCGAACTATCTAAATCAAATCCATTTTTAAAACCAAAAGCTTCGGTTGGATAGATCGGACGAATCATAAAAGAAGAACTAGAATCTACCACCCCTAGTAGTTGTGCTCTTCTTAAATACTGATCAAGCAAAGGCATTCCAACTGGTACAGTTTGACCAAATGAAGATTTGAATCCAAGCAATAATAACAATCCAAGCAGAATATATTTTCTCACAATTATTTTCATAGAGTTAATTAAGTGTGAGTGCTGTGATTTCAATTTTTGAAATAGACCAGGATTCATCGCAGGTAGGATCTGGACTGTTTTCTTGAACCAAATCAGAATTCATATAAATCCTTGCTGAAGGGTTGCTATGATCCATAATTTTTGAGATGCTATATTTTGTACTGTAATTATTAAAAGCCCCAAAAATACAGAGACCTGGCAAATTAGTCTGAATAGCTCCGGATTTTGGAACATTCTGTCTAAAGTAGGTAGCTGGGTACGATTGATAGAGACAATATGTTGGCGCACAAGGTGAGTTTGAAAAGGTAGTTCTAAAAACTTCTTGGTTATCTATACCAAAAAACCAGAAATCAGGCCCTGATACCCCATCATCTGGATTCCCGTCCCAACTGTCATGAACGATAATTTCAATGGTCACTTTTATTAAATTGTGGGAAGGTAGATCAGATACACTGACCGCAACCTCTTCGTTATGATAATAGCCTGCAACAGTATCATTCTCAAATACAAACAATCTCCCATTCTCAAAACCTGCCAAATTCAAATCCGAAAAATCGTTGGAATAAACTATACTTTCAGATTCCAAAGTTTCACTGCACGACCAAAGAAAACCCAAGAGAATCAAGACTGGAAGGGTAACCCAGTTTTTAGACCAAGTGCGTAACACCATGAATTATAATTTGCATATAAAAATGAACTTCACAAAGAAACAAAAAACCAGCCAAATGAGGATTATACAAACTTTCCTATTTTTCTAGAGGAGAGCAATAAGTAATCTTTATTTTTGAATAAATTTTCAAACTTCAATTATGGGTAATTTTACCATAGTCGCCGGGGCACGACCAAACTTCATGAAGATCGCACCTATTATTCATGCACTTCAAGATCAACAAAAAAAGGGCTTATCTGTTAAATACCGCCTTGTTCATACAGGCCAACATTACGATAAAAAGATGTCAGGGGATTTTTTCGAACAATTGGGAATACCAGATCCCGATGCGAATCTTGGTGGTGGAGGAGGAACCCAAGCTGAGCAAACTGCCGCTATAATGGTTGCATTTGAAAAAGAATTGATAGAAAATAGACCTGATTTAGTTTTGGTAGTTGGGGATGTAACGAGCACTTTGGCCTGTTCTATCACAGCAAAGAAACTTCAAATAGACGTGGCTCATGTTGAAGGCGGTATTCGTTCTGGAGATTTGACCATGCCCGAAGAAATCAATAGGATGGTGACGGATAGCATCACTGATCATTTTTTCACAACTTCTGAGATAGCAAATACAAACCTAAGAAATAGTGGATTCTCTGAGAATAAAATCCACTATGTAGGAAATACCATGATCGATACGCTTTTGGCTCAAATGCCAAGGTTTAACAAGCCTGAAGGAGAAATATTTGACGCCTTAAAAGCTGGACAATATTTCGTAATGACCATGCACAGGCCCGCCAATGTAGATCAAGAACATAAGCTAAAAGCTATGGTTGATGCTATTTTGGAAGGAACAAAAGGCTTGACTATCATTTTTCCAGTTCATCCCCGAACAGCAAAAAATCTCCAGGCAATCGGAATTGATGCTCCAAATTTAAAAATGACGGATCCATTGGGGTATTTGGAATTCAATTATTTGGTCAAAAATGCTAAATGTGTGATTACTGATTCAGGTGGAATAACTGAGGAAGCTTCAGTCATGAATGTTCCATGCATTACATTAAGAGATAATACCGAAAGACCGGAAACAATCAATTTGGGAACAAATGAATTAGTCGGAACAGATCCCACTAAACTGAAGCCGTTTTTAGAAAAAGTTATGAAGGGTGAGTGGAAGAAGTATCAGGGAATTCCTCTTTGGGATGGCAAAACTGCCGAGAGAATTGTTTCTATTTTAATGGAAAAATACCCTGATTAAAATGGTGACAAAGGAAAGAATCAAGCAATTGATTTCGGAATTAAATCTCCTTCCACATCCGGAAGGGGGATTTTATAAAGAAGCATATCGGTCTACCGATTTGGTCAAAACTCCAAATGGAGAGCGGAATCTTTGTACGGTTATCTATTTTTTGTTGACTTCAGAAAATGTTTCAAAATTCCATCGAATCAAAAGCGATGAACATTGGTTTTGGCATGAAGGAAGCCCGCTGACCATACATATTCTAGATCAAAAAGGTCATCATACATTACTTCTTGGACCTACTAATGACTCAGGTTCACAACCTCAGCAAATGGTACCAGCTCAGAAAATTTTCGGAAGCACAGTGGATGAAAAAGATGGCTATGCCTTAGTTTCCTGCGTAGTAGCTCCAGGATTCGATTTTGAGGATTTTGAACTGTTTAGGAAGGAAGATTTAATAATGACTTATCCAGATCAGGAAGCTATTATTTCCACATTGACATAATTATTTCCTAAGAGAAAAAACTGAGGCCGTTTTTAAACTTTTTGTGTCATAAACAAGGTCTTCTTGATACCAGACTTTGGTCAAAATAATACCCGCTTCTCCAAGTTTTTTCATTTCACCTACGAATGTATCACTTTCATCCTTGCTCCATTCAATTATAGTCTCGCCAATAGGATAATCACCTCCCAAGAAAACCCTCATGACATAATTGTCATTTTGTTCGTCTTTGTAAATGAAAAAGTTTTTTGGGTGATCAAATCTTCCATTAAAAACTCTCACTTTTTTCCCTTCCTCCATGTAGTAAAGATTGATAAATTCCTCCTTAAAACTATTAGGATTATTTCGATCCAATAAATCATTTCCTTGGACATCGGTTACTGTAAGATCAAAACCTATATCTATCACCGTACAGCAAATAGGATCTTCATGGCATCCAACTAAGAAAAATGTAAAGAGGATTAAAGTAATTTTGACAAGTCTCATATTGAAAAATAACTAAAAAAACTCTAAAAAAAATAGGCTCCAATTGGAGCCTATTTTTAATATTCATTGTGGTGTTTTTTCTTAGAATGAGAAGGCAACTCTCATCGTGATTTTTGTTCCTGGAGACAATCTTGTAAAGATTTGATCTTGGGCTTCATAAGATCTGAAAACCATTTCTTTTTTGTCATTCAAGAGATTCTGAACTCCAAATCCTGCCTGAAAACGCTCATCAGCACCAAAGGTCTTGTTCACATTTAGATTCAAGCTGTGGAAAGGGACAGTATAAGTATCAGTTCTGTTACCAAAACCAACATAATTTAGAGTTGAGCCCTGGACATTATAGAAAATGCCTGCTTCTAAACCATTCACAAATGACTGATAACTCAATCCTGTGTTGATAATATAAGGAGCCTGACCAGCCATATCCCTTGTATCTTTGATCTCTTGACCTTCTCTAGCGGTTAAAGTTCTGGACCTGAATTCAGATTCAGACATTTTAATCTGAGACTTAGTTACAGTCACATTTGTGTTCCAGTTAAAATTTTCAAGCTTTGGTGCAATAAATTTCAAAGATTTTCTGAATTCAAATTCCAAACCTGCTACACTACCATTACCCACGTTTCTAGGCTGGAATGTACCTGGATCGGCTAGGAACTGAACCATTTCAATAGGCTTGTCAAACGTCTTATAGAACGCACTTACTGAGAACATCTGGCCTCTATCCTGGAAAGCTTCCCATCTTAAATCAAAATTGTTGATTCGAGTCGAAACCAAATTACCATCCCATAGAACCTCGGTACCACCGTTGGTAGTTTCTGGATATAATCCACCGATGAATGTTCTACCGGTAATTGGATCTAAAATCTCTGCATAAGACAATTCTTTGAAGGAAGGTCTAGCGATAGTTCTAGAAGCAGAGAATCTCAAGTTCTGCTTTTCCTTCAAATTGTAAATCAAGTTGACGGTTGGGAAGAAATCCAAATCATCAAGCATGGTTACCAAATCATAATTGATTGTACCAGTTTGGTTTGTACCAGTATAGAATTGGTTGAACTGTTCAACTCTCAAACCTACAACCGCTTTCAAATTAGCAGTAGGATTTGCTTCCACAGAAGCATATCCAGCTACGTTTGTTGCAATTGACTCGTATTTATTAGGGTTGATTGGAATAAAGTCAGCATTGTATCTAACTCCATTTCTATTATCTGCAGCAAATAGGTTTTCTGTCTGAAGAATCTCATTTGGATCACCTGTAAATTCTGTATCACCTGTGGCAAACTGAAAGCTTTGAATATCAAAATCTCTGTATTTGAATACGTAGTTTGTTCCAAATTTAACTTTAGCATCTCTTTGGAAAAGAGAAAGATTTCTAGCTACATCAAGCTTGCCTACCACACTATACTCTTCTAGATTTCTCCAAATTCTTGCAGGTAAGCCAACCTCTGTTGAAATGGTATTTTCAGGAACTCTGAATCTTGTGAATCGAATATCCGGATCCTGGATCGTAGATCTGGTTGGAGCCAATTTCCAGTTTACTTCCCAATCTCTTCCATTAAAGAAATGAGTCCCTCCTAAAAGAATGCTAGTTAAAGCTCTTTGGCTATATTCTAAATTGTATTGTTTTGCTTCGAAGTTTGCTCCCAAATTGGTATTTACGAAGTCAAATTCACCTGCTTTTGATTCACCATTTTGAAGGTGCATCAAGTTTAGTTTATACTTAGAATTTTCAGTTTTTAAAGCAATTCCCGCTAACCCACCAAGCAAAACATTATTTACTCCGTAATCACCTTTCTGTCTTTCAAGTGCTTCTAATTCAGTGGCAGAAGATTCTCTTGGCTTAGCATAAAGGTTGAATTCTGCATCCTGATAAAACTCGGTTTCATTCTTATAGGTCAATGCAAAATTATATCCCCATGTAGCCCTGGACCTAGCAATTTGGTTTCCTAAAGAAAAGCTTACTCCTGCGTCCATCAAGCTATTACTTCTATATCCACCCAAAGTTTTGTTGAAATCACCAAGGATTTGCTGATACTCTAGACCTTTTGGTCCATTTGGATTTCCTACTGCATCTCCATATTGTGGAATATCGGTTCTACCTCCTGTTGGGATAGATCTAGTACCATCATCAAAACCTAACCAATCACTCTTGCCACCATCATATTTCAAATAGTTGGAATTGAAGTGCATAGAAGGATTAATTCCACCACTCAAGCTCAACTTCATTGATTTCTCCTCAGGGAAATCTTTAGTCTCAATATCTACTACACCTCCTGTGAAATCAGCTGGAAGTTCAGCTGTAAATGATTTTGAAACTATAATATTATCGATCACATTCGTTGGGAAGATATCCATCTGAATAGAGTTTCTATCTGGATCAAGACCAGGTATATCAACTCCGTTCAATACCGTTTTTGTATATCTATCTCCCAAACCTCTTACATAGATGTATTTTCCACCTTCAATGGAAACACCTGTTACTCTTTTTACAGCAGATGCTGCATCGCCATCTCCGATTTGACGGAATGTGCTTGCAGATATACCATCCAGCAAGTTGGCAGCATTTCTCTTTACTGACATCAAAGCTGATTCTGTAGTACGAATGGCAGTAGCAGCAATAGTTACTGTTTCCAATTCTGAAGCCTCCTCAGCCATTGCAATGTCATTTAGAACATTTACTGCCCCAGCTTTCACTTCTACTCCTGTTAGCTCAACGGTGGAGTAAGAGATATAAGAAATCTGAATCGAGTAAGTCCCTGGCTCAACTTGAATCTCGAATTTCCCATCGAAATCAGTTACTGCTCCAGTAGAAGTTTCTTTAACTAGTACAGAAACACCGAATAATGGTTCTCCTGTACCTTCTTCGAAGATTGTTCCTCGAATTGTTCCTTTTTGAGCAAATGCGAATCCCGCAATGACCTGAGATAAAACCAGAACGATCAAGACAACAATGGTACGTGTCAAGAACTTATTTGTAGATTTATTTTTCATACAGCAATTAGATAATCACTTAATTCAGAATTGGAAGAAAGACACCTTGCAAGTCCTTTCTTCCTTCTCCAAGTTTCGTTTATTGTTTATTTAAAATATGCTAACTGACCATCTTGAAAAGCCCAAGTCCAGTTTGCGAAGGCTGATTTATCAGCACCTATTGTATTAGCTCCGGCTTCAACAGCCATAGCAAATTCAACTGTTCCTGCTTTAAATACTGTTTCAAGTGTTACACCTTCAGCAAGTGTTGCTTCAAGGCTCATGAATTTTAAAGATCCATCGGCAAAAGTTGCCAAAGCCTTATCACCACTTAGAGAAAGGTCTCCTCTTCCATCTGTAGTAGCCGGATCAGCAAATCCAAAGAAGTAGATGTTTTCGAAATTGCCTCTTGCTCCGTCTCTGAAATCACCGAATTCAGCGACATCATTTCCTTTAATAGATCCGTTTTTCAATGTGTGTCCTGCAAGTGCAGAACCCTCTGGTCCATCTATTTCCAATGTATGATCTGTCTCACTTCCCGCTATGACAATGAAGTTATCTAAAGTACCAGACCATGCCTGGTCCGTATCCATTCCATCATCACCTGGATTCCAAACTAGTGCGTTAGTGACATTTACAGAGCCACCGAACCATTCTATACCATCATCCTGATTTCCGATTACTTCTACATTTTCGATGATTGTACCTGATCCAACTGCTCCAAGAGTCAAACCATTTATTTCGTTTCCTTCTCCGATGTTAGCACCACCGTGGCGGATTGAGATATATTTAATGATACCTGAATTATCAGCATCGTCAGTTCCACCATAAAGGCCATTTGTATCTGACGGTGGAATTCCTTCAATTTGAACTTCCGTTACGTCACCGGCAAAAGACCCTTTTGCATTACCAAGAATCAATATCCCGCCCCAAAGTCCAGTTAGGTTTGGCTCAAGGTTTGGAGATACGATTTCTCCTGGTTTGATTTCATCCGCAATAGTTGTAAAAATGATGGGAGAGTTAGCTGTTCCCTGTGCATCAATTTTTGCACCTCTAGCGATGATCAATGCAGTAGCATTTGATCCAGTTCCTACTTCACCTTTCACGATTACTCCTGGCTGAATTGTCAATGTGTTTCCAGAGGTTACAGAAATTCTACCTCCTAAAACATAAGTCTTTCCAGTTTCCCAAGTAGTGTTTGAAGTAATATTTGAATTGATCAACACATTGGTTGGGTCTTCAGGCTCGGGCACGGTTGTTGGCTTGTCATTACCCTCTATACAGCTAGTGAATCCTAACACGATCACTGCGAATAGAATGAATAGTGAATTAAACTTTTTCATTGAGTTATTAATTGAATTGTGGTTTTGCCTTCGTTTGATGATACAAAAGTGATTCAATTAAATAGCACAAGAGAATTTTTTGAATTATGCTTTTTTTAAAAAATTTGACAGAATTTAATATTGAATTAATAGAAATGGCAGAAAAAAAGGCTTCCCTTGCGAAAAGCCTTTTAAAACAGGTTTTAATGTTATTAGAATGTTACCGACTTATTAATCGGCACTTTTTCCATCAATATTTTTACTAAATCTCGGGTGTTAATTCCATCTGCCTCTGCCTCATAATTCAGGATTATCCTATGATTTAGTACATCTTCAGCAATTTCCTTGATGTCCTCAGGCAATACATAATCTCTACCGTCCATATAGGCAACAGCTTTTGCTGCTAAGTTTAAATTGATACTTGCTCTAGGAGAGACACCAAACATGATATATTTAGCCTCATTTTTCAATCCATACTCATTTGGGAATCGCGTCGCAAATACCAGCTCAATTATATAATGCTCCAATGGTTCTGCTATTTTCACTGCATTAATCTGATTTCTAATATCAAATACATCCTGCTTCGAAAGAATAGCATTTACTTCATTGGAAAAAGACATGTTAGCCATTCTTCTCATGACTTCCATTTCATCAGCCTTGCTAGGATAATCGATATGAACTTTCATCATAAATCGATCGACCTGAGCTTCAGGAAGTGGATAGGTACCTTCTTGGTCAACCGGGTTTTGAGTGGCAAGAACCAAAAATGGTCTATCCAGCTGAAATGTCGTTTCACCAATCGTTACCTGCTTTTCTTGCATGGCTTCCAAAAGAGCCGACTGAACTTTAGCAGGAGATCTGTTAACCTCATCCGCCAAAATTAAATTTGAAAAGATCGGTCCTTTTTTCACTTCAAAATCACCGGTTTGCTGATTATAAATCATCGTTCCGATCAAATCAGCTGGCAGCAAATCAGGTGTAAATTGGATTCTATTAAAGTCCAAGTGCAGCACCTTTGCTAGTGTATTAACAGTAAGGGTTTTTGCCAGACCTGGCACTCCTTCTAATAAAATATGTCCATTCGTAAATAAGCCAATTAATAATCGATTAACCATCCGGTCTTGGCCAATGACTACCTTTTTTACTTCTTCTAGAACTGCTTGAATTTTTTCCTGATGCATGGATGAGGATTTTTATAACTATGCTATGGGGCTAAAATAACGTAAAAGTCCCAAAGGACAATCTTAATTCTTAGAAGCGGTAATGCCTCGTGTGGAAAGGAAATTTAGGATTTTTTAAGACCTTTTTGGTCTGTTTTGCTTCTGTTTCGCAGCTTCTTTAAAACCAGTAAGTCCAAGTTTATGATAAACTGTGTCTTTATCCAGTTCTTGTACCTCTCCAACTTTAAAGTCCATGATATTTATTTTCTCCATGGATTTTCTAACCAAGCGTAAGGTTGGGAATCCAACAGCTGCAGTCATTTTCCTTACTTGTCGGTTTTTCCCTTCGATAAGAGTCAATTCTAACCAAGAATCTGGGACATTCTTCCTGTATCGAATCGGAGGGTTTCTTTCAGGAAGATCTGGCACCTTTTCCAATAATTTTGCGACGGCATGCTTCGTTAAATATTCCCTTCCGTCTACCTTGATTTTGACCCCATTACTCAAAGTCTTGATTGCTTCCGCAGTGGGAATTCCTTCCACTTGAGCCAAATAGGTACGCTGATGACCAAAACGAGGATTCAACAAATGATGATTAAGCCATTTATCGTCAGTAATCAAAAGAAGGCCTTCCGAGTCTTTGTCCAATCTTCCGACAGGATAAACCTCCTTTGGAAAATCAAAAAGAGAGGCTAAAGTATTTGCCTCTCCTGAAAATTGACTTAAAACCCCAAAAGGTTTGTAAATAATAAAGTATCGTGACAAAACGCTGGAATTAACTTCCGCAACCGATACAATCAATGCTGGAATCCATAGGCTTTACACCTTTCAGTTTCATTTCCAGATTGTGGATTTTGTCTCTTAGCTCCATGTCCGCAAACATGTCTCCCGTCAATTGGCTTTTCAGTTCAGAAATCTGGGCTTCTAGATCTTTTAGTTGTACCTCGCTCATAAAAATTTTCTTTTAAGGGTTAAAGTGATGTCCTAAAATAGCGAAGGAATAAACAAAAGTTCCTCCCTTCTGAAAAAATTATTTTACAAAAATGGTTCCAAAAGAAAATCAGGACTTTACCTTGGTGGAAATTTTCAATAAAAATGAATTTGAACCAACTGATCCAATTAAGACAAGAACTTCATAAAACGCCTGAAACAGCAGGAGAGGAGCAGGAAACGGCAAAAAAAATCAAATCTTTTTTTCAAAACCTTCAACCGGATGATTCTATTGAAAATCTTGGTGGAACCGGTTTGGCATTTATTTTTAAAGGGAAATTTCCTGGACCAAGGACACTTTTCAGGGCTGAATTAGATGCGCTTCCTATCCAAGAAACTGGAAATCCATCTTACAAAAGCATAGTAAATGGCAAAGCACATCTTTGCGGGCATGATGGTCATATGACGATACTTTGTGGATTAGGGGAAAAATTGGCAAAACAACGGCCTGAAAAAGGTGAAGTGGTTTTACTTTTCCAACCCGCTGAAGAAACTGGAGAGGGGGCAAGAAGAATACTGGATGACCCTCAATTTGAAAAAATCAAACCCGACTTTGCATTTGCTCTTCACAACCTTCCAGGTTTCCCTTTTCATCAGCTAGTCACTCGAAAAGGAACTTTCGCAGCAGGAAGTACCGGCATGACCATCACATTAACTGGAAAAACTTCCCATGCAGCACATCCCGATGCAGGGATCAATCCTGCTTTTGCTATAGCTAAACTGATTCAAGTGTTGCCAAAATTCCCTGAAAAACTAAAAAACTTTGCTTTGGTCACTGTTATCCATTCAGAAATAGGCAGTCTGGCTTTTGGAACCAGTGCAGGAAAGGGAAGTTTAAGTCTAACTATCAGGGCTTTTGATCAGGAAGATCTGGATAGCCTTATTAATCTAATTGAAGGGGAAGTTGAGCAAGTTGCAGGTGAAGAGCAATTGGGTTTTGAGATTTCCTATTTAGAGGCTTTCGCTGTTTCTAAAAATGATCCAAATGCTGCAAAAATAGCAGAAATGGCATTTAAAGAGCTACAGGTTGATGTCTATGAAAAAGCAGAACCGTTCCGTTGGTCAGAGGATTTTGGCTTATTCAGTCAATCATGTCCATCCTACTTGTTTGGATTAGGATCAGGAGAAAATTGTCCCCAGCTTCATGAGCCGACCTATGATTTCCCTGATGAATTAATAGAAACCGGAGTAAAAGTTTTCGAAGAAATCGTGAGAAAAAGTTAATTATTTACCGATTTGGCTTGGTATTAGGACTAAAAAAGTCTGGAAACAGTATTCTTAGTGATTTATTTTTTGCATTATCTAAGAGTTCAAGATTCAATAAACTCTGAAGATTCTATAATACATTATGAGCGTACCAAAAATACCGATTCAGAAAATGGCAAGATTTATAAAAAAACCAAAAGAAGAGATTGGCCTTTCCCCAGATGAGTTGATTTTCAGAGGAGAGCAAAAATCCAAAGATGTTTTATTACGAATCATTGATTTCGATGCATCCAATTATCAGGAGGACGCCATTCAAACTGTAAAAGAAGTTGTCCAATACCAGGAAAAGAATACGGTCACTTGGCTTAATATAGATGGGCTTCATAATACTGCAATCATGGAAGAGATTGCTCAGTCTTTTGATTTCGATCCGCTGGTGATAGCAGAGGTTTTGAATACCACTTCCAGGCCTAAAGTTTTGGAGTATGATAACTGCATCCTGATCACTATCAAAATGATGCAGATGAAAGATGAAAGCGGAAAAATTACGATTGAAAACCTGAGCCTAATTCTCACCGAATCAGTCCTAATTTCTTTTCAGGAGACGAAGGGGGATGTATTCGAACCGGTGCGAGAACGGATTCGGAAACAAAAGAAACGAATTAGAAATGGTGGAACAGATTACTTAACCTTTGCTCTTTTGGATATTGTGATCGACAATTATCTCTATGTAATCAAATTGCTTGGCGAAAAAATCGAAACACTGGAAGAAAACCTTCTTGTAAATCCCAATGAGGTGGTAATTAATGAAATCAACAATTATAAAAAAGAACTCAACTTCTTACGAAAGAATATTAAACCAGCCAAAGAGATGATTTTCTCTCTTGCTAAAATGGAAACTGAGTTGATTGAAGAAGGAACTGATATTCACTTTAAGGAGCTACAAGACAATATCAGTCAGGCAAGCGATTCTTCAGATAGCTATCGGGAAATATTATCGGATCAGCTAAATATTTACCATACCACGATTAGCAGTAAGCTAAATGATACGATGCGATTTTTGACTGTCTTTTCGGTGATCTTCATCCCGCTGACGTTTATCGCTGGTATTTACGGAACAAATTTTGAAAATGTACCCGAGTTGTCTTTTCAATACAGCTATTATATCATGTGGGGAGTCATGATAAGTATTGCGGTTGGAATGCTACTTTATTTTAAAAACAAAAAATGGCTTTAATCTGCTAAACAAATGGCCACTCTGTGACTTATCCATAAGTCCAGCTTTTGAAGAAGAAGGACAACGCAAACCAAAGAAATAAAATCCCCCAACCCCCTTTCAAAAAAGGGAAAGTAGACCGCTGCTCCAGGGTATTTTCAAAAAAATATTCTTTGCGCTGTGGCGTCTTTGCGGGAGATTATTACTTATAAAAAAAAGCCAACTTCCGTCGGCTTCCTAAGTCTTTTAAAGATCTGAATAGTCAGTCGGATACAATAACCTAGTATCGTTTCGGGAAACTGTGTTTTTGTATTCTTCAATATCCCGCATTTCAATCCACTTTGGATCAACTCCAAATTGCTTCCAATGCTCATTTCTAACATCCATATTTTCATGGGTAGTCATGTACATCAAATTTGGCATATTGGCGCCTGCGATCGTTTCGGCATAGAATATCGGGCTGCAGTTTAATCTTTCAAAAATATCCATTTCACCTGAGTTGAACATCTTTACTTTTTGACGATAAAGTCTTTCTGTCGGGCCTTCATAGCTTCTCAGCTCGTAGACTCTTTCTTTTTTGTCATTGGTCAATTTAGAAGGAGCAAACCTCGGGTGCTCAGACATTCCTTTCATTATTGCTGTTTCAATTCTCTTGTAAGGTGGGTTGTCAAAAGCTGCATTGATATAAGCATCTCCGTCTGTTAAGTACGTTTGATCTTTCAATAATTTTTCTTCAAATGCCATAAACTCATTCATTGATTTGAAGGGGATAAACACATATACTTTCTGTCCGGCATCAGGTTGAGAGGCGATAGGCTTAAATACTCCTACCTTTTCAACACCATGACGATGGGCAGCTGGAATAAACGCTTTTTCCAAATAGCTATCCAACATTGCTTCCTGCTCGGGCGATTCAATATGATAGGTTTTTAGCTCGTAGATGTCTCTTTTTTGAGCCATTAGGCTTAAACTCATCATGAGACATAAAGCAAATAAACCAAAAGAGGCTGTTTTTAAAAGTTTCATTTTCTAGGTTTTAGGTTATGAATTGGTAATTGAATCCTAATCTAATAGAAACTTCCTAATGAAGTGTCCTGTTTAAAAAATCCTAAGTGAATTTTAAGATTAGAGCTGTTGCGCTGTTCAGGATTTGCAATCCTGAACTATGATCATAGGATTTAAAATCCGTTTCAATTAAATTCTAAAAACTTAGTACGTTTATCATGGGATTTGAATTTAAAATTAGAGACCAAGGAGCTGTTCATTTTCTAACATTTACAGTTCATCAATGGGTAGATGTTTTTAGCAGAAAATATTATTCAGATCTGATTTTGGAGAATCTAAACTATTGTCAGAAGGTAAAAGGGTTAGAAATTTATTCATGGGTGATTATGAGTAATCATATCCATTTGATAGCAAGTGCAAAAAATGAGAATCTTTCAGACGTTATAAGAGATTTCAAAAAATTCACAGCAAAGAAGATTTTTAAAGCTATTCAGGATAACCCGGAAGAGAGCAGAAAATCATGGTTGTTATTAGCTTTAAGCTTCCAAGACAAAATTTGTTTTTGGGAAGATGGGTATCATGGAGAAGAGATATTTACCGTTAAGTTTTTAAAACAAAAGCCAATTACATTCACCAAAATCCTTTGAGAGCAGGCATTGTAGAAAAGGAAGAGGAATATTTGAATAGTAGCGCCGGAGATTTCTATGGAATAAGAAAAAGGATCTATTCCGCTAACAGAATTTGGATAAAGGAAATATTTAAGAAGATTAAAAATCTTCAGATCTAGCTTCGAGGTTACAAACCTGGAAGAGCAGTTTAACCCAGCTTTCGTTAAGAGTTGAAACCAAAAAAGCCGACTCTCGCCGGCTTTTTTATAATTCACAATCTTAATTGTTTTTTGCTCTCTTCATTGGGTTGCTTCCGGTAGAAGTTCCTCTTGCAGCTCCCGAACCTTTAAACAATTCAAATCTTGTTGGCTGGTATTGTCTTGGCCAGTAGTTACTGCTCTCGTCGATATCAGCTGTTTCTCTCAAAGGATCCAAAACAATCTGCTTCACTTCTTTTTTCTTGGCAAAAACCTTGGTCACCTCAGTTTCATTCATTCTCCAGATCTCCGCAGGAATTCGATCAATTTCTGAAGTTCCATCTGTATACTGCCATTCCAAAATAATCGGCATCACCAATCCACCAACGTTTTTGAAGTTGATTTCATAGAAATTCAAATCAGAATTCATCAATTCCTTCTCTTCTGGAGAAAGGCTCGCCATGAAATTCTTATAAGCTTCCTCATCTGCGGGAGTTACCGTAAATGGATTGTAGGTCGTGTAGAAATCTCTGGTAGCAGGATCTGCTTCAATCACCGTTTCAGGAACATCTTTCATGTTATTAGTTCTAGAAACATTCGTTTCATCATACTCTGCCGCTGCTTTTGCATCTGCTGCTTTCTCCGCTGGAGTGCGCTGATCTAATTTAAACCAAGAAACATTTTCAATGGAAATATCCACTGCCTCAGTTCCGTAGAACCATCCTCTCCAGAACCAATCCAAATCTACCGCCGATGCATCTTCCAAAGTTCTGAATAAATCATCCGGAGTAGGGTGTTTAAACATCCATCTTCTCGCGTATTCTTTGAAAGCATAATCAAATAGCTCACGACCCATTACCGTCTCTCTCAAGATATTCAAGGCAGTTGCAGGTTTCGCATAAGCATTTGGACCGAACTGAACTATGTTTTCTGAATTGGTCATGATTGGCTCCAAAGTATTTTTCTCGCTTCTCATGTAAGGAACGATCTTATGTGCTGGACCTCTTCTGGAAGGGAAATTACGATCCCATTCCTGCTCCGCCATGTACTGCATAAAGGTATTCAAGCCTTCATCCATCCATGTCCACTGACGCTCGTCAGAATTGACAATCATTGGGAAGAAATTGTGACCCACTTCGTGGATAATCACGCCGATCATTCCGTTTTTCACCGCTTCAGAATAGGTACCATCCGAATCAGGGCGACCATAGTTGAAACAGATCATTGGGTATTCCATACCGTTTGCTGCCTCCACAGAGATCGCTGTTGGATAAGGATAATCGAACGTATGGCTTGAATAAGATTTGATAGTATGAGCCACTACGCGGGTAGAATATTGACCCCAAAGTGGATTAGCTTCTTTAGCATAATAAGACATCGCCATCACATCTTTCCCACCTTGCTTCACTGCCATCGCATCCCATATAAATTTACGGGAAGAAGTCCAGGCAAAATCTCTCACGTTTTCAGCTTTGAATTTCCACGTTTTTTTCTCTGTGGATTTTCCTTTTTCCAATTCTGTAGCTTCTTCCTGGGTTCTAATCACGACTGGAGCATCATAGGTTTGCTTTGCCTTGTTCCAACGATCCAATTCTGTTGAAGAAAGTACTTGATTTGGATTTTGTAACACCCCAGTTGCGCCAACCATATGATCTGCAGGTACGGTAATATTCACTTCGTAATTTCCGAATACCAAAGCAAACTCTCCTCTACCAAGGAACTGCTTGTTTTGCCATCCTTCAAAATCAGAGTAAACGGCCATTCTTGGGAACCACTCAGCCATAGTATATAAGTAATTTCCATCTCCTTCGAAATATTCATATCCCGGACGACCCGAGATATATCCTACTCTATTCGTGATGTTGAAGGACCAGTCCACACCGAAGGTGAAAGAATCACCTGCTTTCAGCGGAGTTGGCAAATCAATCCGCATCATGGTATTATTCACTGTCACAGGAAGTGGATTGCCTTTGGCATCTTTTACCTCTAATACTTTATATCCAAAATCCTCATTTGCCCAGATGATCCCTTGAAGTGAACGAAGTGTCATTCCCTTATTGATGGAGCTTTCAGCAACCTTAGGCGTACTGGAACCAGCTCCACGCTGGTTTTCCTCCAATTGAACCCAGAGGTAAGTCAATTGATCTGGAGAATTATTGATATAAGTGACTTTTTCAGAACCTTTAATGGATTGGTTTTCGTCATCCAATTCCACATTGATCACATAATTTGCCTGCTGCTGCCAATACATATGACCTGGAGCACCAGAAGCTGTTCTGTACACATTAGGTGTGCGAAGCATTGTTCCTAGCTGTTCAAAGCGTTCCGCGTGGTTTTGCTCCGATCTATTTTGAGCAAAAACACTGGTCAAACTCAATAGAGCCAAAGAAGCGATTAATCCTATTTTCTTCATATTACTAAAGGTGATTTATTACCAAAATTTCATTTCTAACATTAACATGAGTGCGATTCCAAATACAAAAGAGGAAACGATCAAAGTCCATTCTTTTCTACTTACCCCTGCGATACCAACCAAAATTGACGTGGCTAACAGAAAGAAGGCTACAATAACCAGCTGTCCTAATTCAAGTCCTAAATTAAAAGCCAAAAGCGGCTTCCAAATTGCTATTTCTTTTCCCAACAAGCTTCTCAGGTAGTTGGAAAAGCCCAATCCATGGATTAGCCCGAAAAACAGGGCAAATATATAATTGATGGTTAATCCTTTGCCAGAAGCTGGTTTTGGGCGAAGGATAGAGATAAAGGCAGTAATGGCAATGGTTACAGGAATCAAAAACTCAATCAATTCCGTATTGACCTGAATGACTTTAAATGTGGCCAAAGCTAAAGTCAACGAGTGACCAACAGTGAATGCAGTCACCAAAATGATGATTTTCCTCCAATCCCTTGGAATAAAAACTGCACAAAGTGCCAAAACAAATAAAATATGATCGTAACCTTGAATGTCCAAAATATGCTGAACACCCAAACGAAAGTACAACTGAAAGGAATTCATATAGGGTAGAACTACTTCGAAAGAAGTAAATTGCGGCAATAATACAGGATTATTCCCATAAAAGACAAAAGACTATTACCAAATGCAACATCTTTACATATGCCTTATTTCTTTGGGATGGCTGGTCAGTACTCATCCATTTTTCATTAGCCTTACTGAGATCAGGTATAATGAAACCAGTCAAAAATTAGAAATCGCTGAGAAAATTTTTTGGGATGATCTAGAAGTTTCTTTGGAAAAATTTCACCGCACACCCATTGATGTCCTTAACCCCACAGATAAGAAATTATTTGATGAGCAAGTCAAAGCTTATCTGTTGGAAAAAAATAAAATCTGGGTAGATGGTAAGCCTGTTGGTTTGAATCTGATTGGATATGAGGTGGAAGAAGAAGCTATCTGGTTCTACATAGAATCCACTAAGACTACTTTTGAGAAATCTATTAAAGTGCAAAATTCTGTTTTGATTGACGAGCATGATTCCCAGCAAAACATCGTGCATGTCTATGTGAAAGGAAACAGTCCAAAAAGCCTTCTCTTAAGAAAGGACCACGAATCAGAGCAATTGGATTTATAAAGAATTTATTAAGGATAATAATTTTGAAATTTCTTCGTCATTGAATCAACCGAAAAATGACAATTTGCCTTGATCAGAGTACCCTTTATAGCTTTATTCCTTTATTTTCCGTCCTCGCTTTTCGCCCAGAATTGGTCTGAAAATGACTATCAAAAATATTCACTTGAGACTTTTTTTAAATTAGATGCAATTTACAAACCTATTGATTTTCAAAATATTGATAGGCCGTTATTGAATGCAGCGATCTTCTATGTCACGAATGAAATGCGGGCAAAAAGAAGACTGCCTTTGCTAAAGCATTTGCCTGCGGCAGAAAAAGTCGCCAAAGATCATGCAGAGGACATGGTGAACTATGACTTCTATTCTCATTATAGCAAGGTGCCCGGCAAAAAAATGCTGACGGATAGGTTAAAAATCGAAGGGCTTGATCCCTATTGCTATGCTGAAAACATCAGCTCAAGCAATGGCCTCCAATATGAATACGGAAGGAAAGTCAATCCCCCAGGGCCTAACGGAATATTTACTTATGTGAGTCGATCCAAGAGAGAGGAAATAGTCCCGCATACTTATATTTCATATGCCAGATCTGTTTTGATTTTATGGATGAATTCCAGAGGACATAAAAATAATATCATTAGTACCTGTTACGAGTACATGGGCTGTGCAGCTGCTTATTATGGAGATGAAACGTTTCATGATATGCCCAACTTCATTAGTGTACAGTGCTTTGGTGGTGGTCAAAAGTAAAATCATTAAAGGTCATTTATCCTAATAAAAGCCCGATTGGAGGCTGAATGACCCTATAATCATAAAAAATCTTAAAGAGGAAACCTTAAGAATTTAATTCAGTTTTAATCTACTAAATGACGCAGTTCAGTCTTGCAACTCATACGGAGAGTAAGGCTTTTCTTAGTTTAGTTGATACCTATTGTCATTGAAACAAAAGCCCCAATTCTTGGGGCTTTTGTTATTTATTTCCAATAAATTTTTCAGCAAAGAAGAAAATCCATTCGTCTTGTAACCTGATTTTCCTATCTGGTCCAACTATTATCCTCTAGATTTTTATCAGGAAATCTTCCGTGTGGATCCAGGGTAATTTTTTTGATTTTTCTATCTCCAAAGTCTAAAACCGCATCAAAGGTCTTGTCCCCATCAAACCATACAGTTACAGGCCAGGTAATTTCTGCTGCTGTTTCATTCACCATTTTTGAATTTGGCATATTCTTAATTTCTGGACCTTCTTCTTCAAATTCTACTAAAAGGACTACAGGAGAAGGCATTTCTCCATCCTGTCTTACAGTCACTTTGGTTTTTCCATTTGAATATTGTACCTCTTGAATTGATCCTTCTACCGACTCAGTTGTAAATAACCAATAGTACCAGAACCATTCTAGATTTTGACCTAATTCATGATTCATAAAAAATAGATAGTCCCAAGGTGAAGGATGCTTATAGGCCCAAGTGGCTGTATATTTCTTCATGGCATTGATGACTGCTTCATCACCCACAATTCCTCCAAGCATAGACAACATAAGCGGTGTTTTTTGGTAGGTCTGAAATCCATATCCTGTTCCGGCATAGTTCGCACTCCACATCAAGGGAGCTTCATCTTCACTCCCACTGATGCGTCCATATCTTTGGCCATACCCATCAAGATCATAAGGTCGGTCAGCTGCATCAGCAGCAGAAAGAATATTCATGTACTGATTAAATCCTTCATCCATCCATCCATATCGGGTCTCGTTAGTACCTACCATCATTGGCCACCACTGATGTGCTGTTTCATGATCTGCAGCACCTTGATTTGAGTTGATCACCATTGGATATTCCATCCCAGCACTTGGCCCATCTTGTAAGGTTAGTTGAGGAAATGGATATGGCGCCCAGAGTTTTGAGTAAAATTCTAAAGCATGGCGAGTTCTCTCGGCAGCGTTTTCAAAATATCTTGCTCTTTCTGGAATAAAGACCATATGAATTGGAATAGGACCTTTTTCTGGAATCATAGCACGAGTTGCTTTCCAAATAAATCTATCTGATGTAGCCCATGCAAAATCATTTACTTTATCTGCTTTAAACCTCCAGGTCAATTGATTCCCTCCCAAAGTAGACTTTTCTGGACCGTTCTCATCTTCTCCAACGATTGTAATTTCTTCATCGGAATCTAATACTTTAGAGAGTTGCTGAATAGCTTTAGGAGTCAATACCTCTTCAGGGTTTTGAAGTACTCCGGTTCCAGATACTATCCATCCTGCAGGAACAGTTAACGAAACATCAAAACTTCCAAAATTATTGAAGAATTCAGCCGGACCTAAATAGTCATTGGTTTCCCAACCTCTCAAATCATCGTACTTAGCCAATCTTGGAAACCATTGGGTTGGCTGAAACAAGGTGCTATCAAAACGCTGAGTCATTCTATGGCCTCTTCCGCCAGACCCTCCCGGTAATTTGGTATGCCAATCAATTTCTAATTCCACAGTACTTCCTGCTTTAATTGGATTGCTCAGGGTAATAGTAGCTACCGTTCTGTTCAATCCACTCGCTCGCAATTGTGACGGATCGTTTCTCCTAGTGGGAGCTGCCGCTAAGTCAACTGCTTCTCCTGCTACTTTTATGGCTGTAACAATCATTCCCTCCGTTTGCTCTGCAGGAGTAGAAAATCCCCTCGGCACGTCAGCACGAAAAATATTATGATCCAGTCTCAAAACGATCTGCGTCAAATCATCCTTGCTATTATTATGAACCAATATCTTTTCTGATCCAGTAATGGTTTGAGTGGAAGGATCCAAACTGGCATTGATAGTAAAATCTGTTTCCAATTGCCAATAGTTAGGCCCCGGTCTACCTGTAAAATCTCTGGTCCCTGCTTCAAACGCATTACGTATAGAATTCGTCATAGGAACATATTGCCGAATTGCTCTCGTTTCTGTCTCCATCGAGGTACGAAGGGGTTTAAGTTTATTCTCCTGTGCAAAAACAATCGAAGAGCTGAATAACAATAATAAAAGTAGTATACGCATCGGCAGCTAATTTTTTGAATTAGAAAACTAATAGAAATTTCCAACAAATACATTAAAACCCTATAGAGAACATATTTAAAAATAAGAACACTAGAGTAATGGTTTAAAAAACATTAGGGTCAACCAATTTTTATTTTCTTGTGAGTTTTCCACCTTCCCTCGACTCTCTTAAGCAAAAAAAGTTGCTCAGCGACAAACCTTTCTAGAACAGGTTGCTCCTCCAATACTTTAATAATATTTGGTATTTGGTTTTTTTTCAGATCTTTAAATGCTATCGTCATATGGGGATGAAAGTTTCTATCACTTAATTCATCTACAATATTCAATTCTCGCTTACAAAATGCTTTCAAGTTCTTTTGAAAAAAAAATAAATCCTCTTTTCCCTCCACATTCAAGTAGACAACTCGATCTCCAAATTTTCGGACACCTCCAACTATTAACTCTAAAGGATGATAGTCTTTTAAAAACTCTTTCAACCTTTGTTCCAAATATTCTTCCTTTGATTCGTTATAGGTAAAAGGCATTTTCACCGTTATGTGAGCTGGTGATTTTAGCGCATATTTAACATTAAATCGCTCTTTTAACGTTTCCTTTAAGAAAGTTGCCTGTTCTTGTAATTCCCCTTCAGGAACCAAGGCTAGAAAATATTTTTGAAAACTTGCCATCACTCAATTTTGCCTTGAAATCAACTCTAACATGCAAAAACAAAAAAACTATTCGATTTCCTCAATAGAACCATTAAATTAATGATCTCAAATACCAAACTGCTATGAAATATTTTTCCAAGGCCATGATCGGCCTCGATCTTACAGAAATGGATGATATTCTTATTAAGAAAACGATCGTTTTCTTAGAATTTCTGGGAATTGATAAATGCTATTTCGTTCATGTTGCAAAAGATTTGGCAATACCCCAAGAAATCTTAGACGATTATCCTGATTTATTGGCTCCTGGAGACGAGTCTCTTGAGGCTGTCATCAAGGATAAATTAAAACAGTATCATTTTCCGGAAAATATAGAGATCGAAGTTTTTGCCGAAGAGGGAAATCATCCCTTGGATACTTTTTTAAGATGGGCAAAAATAAAAAATGTGGACCTTATCATCATGGGAAGAAAGGAAACCTTGGAAGGCAATGGTTCCCTTGCCAAGGGTATAGCTAAAAAAGCACCTTGCTCAATTTTGATGTTACAGGAAAAAAGAGAACCTAGTCTGCCAAAGAGAATCATGATCCCGAGTGACTTTTCAGAGCATACACACATGATTTATGATTTTGGAGAAAGAATTTCGGATGAATTACATGCAGAATTACTTCCCGTTCATATGTACCACGTACCACACGGATACTCTAAAACAGGAAAAAGTTTTGAAGAATTTGCGGAAATAATGAAGGAAAATGCTCGTCGTGATTTCAAAAAATTTGTTAGCAAGCATAACCATCCTGAATTGAAATGCGACTTTGTACTGAATGATGGACAAGATGATGGTAAGGTTTTGTTAGACGAAGCTATTAAGCTCGACGTCGATATGATCTTATTAGGATCTAGGGGTAAAACCAAATCTGCAGCAATCCTTTTAGGAAGTGTTGCAGAAAAGCTTGTTATGGTAAATAACAAACTTCCAATGTTGATCTTTAAGAAAAAAGGAGAGACAATGGGCTTTTTCGACGCCCTTTTCAAAATTTAATCTGGTTTTCTAAAGTAAAAACATACTTGGTCTCCTTTGCCCTCTTGGTTATACCGGAGGGCATTTTCTTTAAATGAATCGATCTCCTCTTTTTTAAAGTTCTTTTCAATCAGTTTTTGGTCTAAGGGTAAACCCTTTTTGTATAACCCAGTACCCCAAAACTGAAATTCACTCGAATCAAATTCGATTTCATCCAAGATAAAGCCTACTTTCCCAGCAACTTGTTCCATTCCTTTTGTAGAAGGGATCACCAAATGTCGAGGAGCATCCAGCTGTACCCAAAAAACTCCCTCATCTTTCCAAAGCTGTGCGTCAGAAACCGGAGTTCTAATAAGCAATTTTCCCCCAGCTTTAAGTTTTTCAAAGCAAACTTTAAGAATAGCCAATGGGTCAGGCATGTGCTCAAAAGAATGATGCATCATGATAAAGTCAAATTTTAAATCTGACTCTTCAATTCTTTTTTTCCAAATAGTCAATGAAGGAGAAATTCTATGCTCTTTTTGAATAAAGGGATCAAAACCATGCAAATTCTGAAACCCAGAAGCATAAAATTCATACAAAAGCTGACCATTGCCACAGCCTATATCTGCAATTCTATCAGAAAATTTTGGCTTTATTTTCTTCAACCAATAGCCAAATGAAGGTTCTAAAAATTCGCTCCCAAATTTATAAAAAGCTTTCATTCTAAGGCTTTTCAAAAATCTTCGAAAAAATGAAGAATGGGTAAGACCTACCAAAGAATAATATCCACTTGCATAATAAGGTGACAGATCAGAGGGAATAGTTTCCAGTTGTAGGGAACCGCAGGACAAACATTCAGAATAGGTAAATTCACCACCCAATCCGAACATTCTTTCCTTAGCAACATGTACTTTTTGATCCGTAGAACCACAAAATTTACAATTCACCATCGAATCAACAAGTACTTTCATTGGGTTAAAATAAAATTGGTAAAATGCTAAATCAATTCCAAAGCTATTGAAGATTATTGACTTTTAGATATAGAGGAAAAATTGTCATGGATTAATCATATAGTTAGCTTAGCCAAGGAAAAATCTTCTTTTCCTGAAAAAATTGAGAAAAGATTCGACTAGGCTGATTACTTTTGGATTTAATTGTTTTCAAAAAAAGCTCCCCCGAGCAAATTATGAGTTTTATTTCCAATTTATTTGCTTCATCTGACAATCCCGATTCTTTAGGAGCTAGACTAAGAAATAAAAGGCAGAAAGAATTTGAAGCTCTTTTTTATGCCAGATTCAAAAAAACTGATCCTATAAAAATTTTGGATGTTGGAGGTACTGATTATTTCTGGAAAAATAGTTCGCTGCCAAAAAACCCAAATATTGAAATCACTTTACTCAATCTGAGCAAGGAGGAAGTCAATAATCCAAGAATCAGGAGCGTGGTTGGTGATGCTACAAATATGCCTGAGTTTTCAGATAATAGTTTCGACCTGGTATTCTCAAATTCAGTGATTGAGCATCTTTACACCTGGGAGAATCAAATGAAAATGGCCAAAGAAATTCAAAGAGTGGGCAAATCATTTTTTGTGCAAACACCAAATAAATACTTCCCTATTGAGGCTCATTATGCGATCCCCTTTGCCCAGTATATGCCAAAATCATTGATGTTGACAGTCCTAACCAAGACTAGATTAAGTCGACTTAACAAATGGGATAAAGCTGAAGCCAAGCAATATTTGGATGAAATTTTATTGATTGATAAAGCTGGTATGAAAAAATTATTTCCGGGTGCTTCTATCTATGAAGAGCGAATGATGGGAATGGTAAAATCATTCTCTGCCCATAATCTGATTTAATAAGTTCTATCAATTTTCAGCAAATTGAAGCCTCACTAGATTTGCATAAAAACCTTCTTCTCTTTTCAGCAAATCCTGGTGATTCCCTTCCTCGATTATTTCACCGTCTTTCAAAACATAAATCCGGTCTACTTTACGGATAGTGGCAAGTCTATGAGCTATGATAATTGTTGTCCTTCCTTTCATCAACTCGTCTAAAGCTTCTTGGACTAAAGACTCAGATTCTGCATCCAAAGAGGAGGTTGCTTCGTCCAAAATCAATATTGACGGGTTCTTTAGAATCGCACGGGCAATAGCTACTCGCTGCCGCTGTCCTCCGGACAATTTAACTCCTCTTTCCCCAACCATGGTTTCTAATCCTTCTGGAAACTTACTGATAAACTGCCATGCATTGGCTTTCTTAGCAGCAAGGATAATCTCTTCTTCTGTAGCATTAGGTTTAGCATAAGAAATATTCTCTCGAATAGAACCTCCAAAAAGTAAAACTTCCTGTGGGACCATCCCAACTTTACTTCTTAAAGCCTTTAAGTCCCAATTAGTAATGGATTTATCATCAACCAAAATGCTGCCATTTTGAACGTCATAAAATCTCAATAACAATTGAATAATGGTAGATTTCCCTGCTCCAGAGTGACCCGCAAGCGCTACTTTTTCTCCTGGATTGACATGGAAACTAAGATCCTTTAAAACATCAACTTCAGGCCTTGTGGGATAATGAAAACGAATATTTTTAAAGTCGATTTTACCTTGAAAATCCAAAGCAACATCTCCTCCTTCACTTTCTGTTTCTTCATCCAAAATTTCCAATACTCTTTCTGAAGAACCAATCGCTTTTTGAACCTGTCCATAGATGTCCCCTAGACCTGCAATTGATCCACCGATAAATGTGGTGTAAAGAACAAACGAAACCAATTCACCCACGCTCATCTCTCCTGAATCCACCAAGCTAGCTCCATACCACATCACAGCGACGATTCCTCCAAACAAAGCAAAAATTATAAAAGAGATAAACGCTCCCCGATATTTTGCTTGCCGCAAGGCGACACCGACAACAGAATTTAACCCTTTGCCGTAACGAGCTGATTCGTAAGCCTCACCCACAAAGGATTTTACCGTGCTGATAGATTGTAATGTTTCTTCAACTATGACATTTGCCGAAGCTAATTCATCCTGGGTTTTTTTGGAAAGTCTTCTGATAAATTTCCCAAAAACCATCGCTATAAGGACTAAAACCGGGAAAGTTCCCAACATAAAAAGCGTCAGCTTCGGAGTATTATATAACAAAAATCCGACGCCAGCTACCAATGTGACAATCTGCCTGAAAAACTCTGCCAAAGTAATAGAAAAGGTGTCTTGGAGTAAACTTACATCCGCAGTGATTCTTGAAATCAGCTCGCCTGTTCTTCTCTTGTCAAAAAAGGTCATCGGTAGCCTTACCATTCTAGAATATAAAGCCAACCTAATGTCACGCATAGATCTTTCAGAAACCAAGGCAAAAAGCCAAACTCGAAAGAATGAAAATATACTTTGGACAGCTAAAATTGCAACCAAGATTAAGGCAATAGAATTGATATCAGAAACTATCCACTCTGTTCCTTGAGCTGCGTCAATCAGCTTTCCTGCGACAAACGGAAATGTTAATAGAGTTAAAGAAGAAAAGAGAAGAAATATCAAACCCAAAATGAATGCCCATTTATAGGGCAAAAGAAAACGAAATATGGTTCCAATTTTCTCTAAATTCTGCTTTGACAACTTCCTCTTTTCATGCTCTTCCAAAGCAGTGCCTCTTTGTTTTGCCATTAGACTTTTTTGGTAATTGAACAGACAAAAGTAAGGGTTTTTATAAGTTTATCCTTCCTCATTTTAATATTCCCTTTCAGTACAGAAAAATTCAATTAAAGTTGGAATCTGGTAGGTCTCTCCAAAACCAAATCAGCTAAATATTCACCTAGTGCTGCCGAGTGTTTAAAGCCATGACCAGAGCAAGCTGAAACTATCCATTCATTTGGAATTTCAGAATTCCTTTTGATGACAAATTTAGCATCGGAAGTAACTGTGTAGAAACAGACCTCAGATTTCAGAAACTCAGGCTTCAAGCCGGAAATCCTATGATTTATCTTTTCATCCCAAAATATTTGTTGCTCTTCCAAGCTAACTTCCCGATTAATCAGATCAGGATGATCAACTGATATAAAAGACTCTGTGGCTACTTTAATACTTTTCCCATCCAAGCTTGGAAAACCATAAATAAAATCCTCTGGGTCAGGACCCATCCCCCACATAAAAACAGGAGAATCTTTCCATGAATCAGAATCAATTTTAATCCAATGAAGCACTTGTCTGCAAATTTTAAAATTTGATCTTTCCTCAGTTGAAACAAAATCTTTTATCCAACCCCCCGAGCAATTAATCACTGTATTCGTAAGTACCTCTCCTCCCCGGAAATTGAGTTTTATCAGACCATTATCCAGTTTTAAAATAGAGGAAACCGGACTATTTCTAAGAATTTGGGCACCATTAGTCTCCGCAAGCGCAAGCTGTGAAAGAATTGCTTGCTCTGGTCTAACATACCCAGCTGCCGGCTCAAAATAGCAAGCCCCCTTATTTCCTAATTGAAAAAGTGGGTAATTCTCATGAAATTGTTTGGCATTAAAAACTTTATGGTTTATTCCATATTTCTCTGCAAAGCCCACAGTTCTACTCAAAAACCCTTCTGATCCGTGCTTTGACCAAGGTGATTCTCCCGAATCAAACAAAATGCCACCACATTGGGTGAAAATCTTTGAGTTGGAAAGCAGCTCAATCTCGCGCCAAATTTCATGTGATCGCATTACCATAGGAACATAGGCATCAGATTCCCCTACTGCCAATCTCGTAATTCTTGTCTCTCCATGAGAGGAGCCCATTTTATGCGGAGGATCGAAACGATCAATTCCTAAAATGGAACGATTGGATTTTGAAAGTTGAAAAAGTGTTGCTGCTCCTACTGCACCTAATCCGATCACTACTACATCATATTTTTTTTGACTCATGCAAATAACTAGGTTAATATACTCCCGGATCGAATTAGAATTTCACTTATCAAAAAATAAGAAAAAAATGGGTAAGAATTCTGGAAACCCAGTTTTCTTACCCATTTATGATATTTCAATAATATTTTGGGGTTGTAATCTACTATTTGCCCATTTGAGCATCAACCAATTCTCTTTTTAATTTCCGCTCTCGATCTAGCGTGTTTTTTCTATGGGTGTCAAACTCTTCCTGTACATCTGCAAGATCATTTTGAGCTTTTTTAATTTTCTTAAAACTTCTCATGTATTGCATCGAGAAAAATGCCAAGGCTATTCCTAAAATAGCTACTAATAACCACATTATTGAAGAATAGGCACTCTTGTGAATTCCTATCCCTAAAAACGTGAAGTTATCTTTGTTTGCAATAGCTTCTTCTTTCTCTACCTCGGCCTGAACTAATACAGTATTCATACTCGCAATAGAGTCTTTTTGATTAGAAATCTGAGTCTTAAGACCCAATACTTCCTGCCTCATGGAGCTCATGGAATCAAGCATATTAGACATTAACTTATCCAAATTGGTCCTCTTGACAATCTTATATTCTTGATTATTTTCTTTATAACTATTGGAAACGTTATAGATGTATTCAAATTGGCTATCTATTGTGCCACTATTTAAAGATCCTTCGTCTTGTGCCATAGCCAGGCCTCCATTTCCAATAAACAAAAACAGCAAACTACTTAGGGTCAATACTTTCAACATTAGGTATTTTATTTACAACTTGGGGTGATTTGATTCAGGCTTCAAGAAACATGCCTTAGTGCAAAATTAGTAGGATTTTTTTAAGTGTGATTTCGATTCAATTGTTTTCTGTCAGACTCCTTGACATCCATAAAAAATAAGAAACTGGTATGGTTAATCTTGGAATTTCATCTAATGTATGGCTAAAGCTCTTTTACCGTATCCACTTTTGATGCAATCCATGCTGGCCTATAAGACGCAAGTAAGGTAATTCCGATTACAGAAATACTAATCCATAAAAAATCAGTCCAGGAAATTTTGACTGGATAAGCATCAATAACTGCAGAAGAAATCCCCAAAGAAACCAGTCCAAATCTCTCTTGAATTAAGCAAACTAAAAACCCTAATACCAACCCTATAATTGCTCCACTCAAAGCAATCAAGGACCCTTGTTTCAAAAATATTCTCCTAATAAGTCGATCAGGAGCTCCCATGGCTTTTAATACAGCAATATCTTTTTTCTTCTCAATTGCCAACATACTTAAAGAGAAGAAAATATTGAATGAAGCAATGGCGAGAATAAATGTCAAAGTCAAAAAGACAAAAAGCTTCTCAAGCTTGACAGTTCTTAGAAGCCCAGCATGTTGTTCATCTGTATTTTTGACTAAAAATTTTATACCGAGTAGCTCTTTTAACCTTCTCTGAACATCGCTAATTGATGCATTTTCATTTACTTTAATTTCTAATGATGTCCTCCTATTTCCATAATTCAGAAGATTTTTGGCAAATTCCAATGGGGCAATTACATATTCATCATCAAACTGTCGCTCTATACTAAAATACGCAACCGGTTCTAGAATCGCGGAAGAATAAAGCTGGCTTGGGTCAATACTAGCCGCAGATCTTGGTGCCTTTGGATAAAAAACTTTTAACGGTACATTGATATTATTCAAATTTACAGAAAGGAAAAAACCAACTCCTCTTCCCAAAATTGCAGCTGGCCTAAGATCAGTTCCAAGCGTAGTATCTCCCCAGAAATAACCTCTTGAGAACCTACCTTGATCCAAAAAATTGTCTGATACTCCTTTTAGCCGGGCTACAATTTGATTACCATTATAATCAAATAACGCATTATCCTCAATGACCTCTGTCAATATCTCCACGCCTTCGAGAGCCCGAATACTATCCAGCCATTCTTCTGTGATCTCAAAACTTTTCCCTTGCGCCGCTTCAATTTTCAGTTCAGCATCAAAACTTGCAAAAAGCCCCCTGATTAAATCCTCAAGACCATTGAATACAGACATCACTATTACCAAAGCCATCGTCCCCACTGCCACTCCCACCATTGAAATAGTGGAAAGGATGGTGATAAAGTTCCGCTTTTTTTTACTGCGAAAGTATCGGCCCGCTATGAAAAAACTGAGGTTCAATTTAGAGTTCCGTTAATCATCATTTTCCTCTTCCTCCTCTTCCGGAGCCTCAGGAATATTCAAATCAGAAATAACTTTGTCCATATGCTGGGCATAAGAAGCAGAATCATCAGGAAAAAATGCAATCTCAGGGATTATCCTAACTGATTTTCCGATTCGCTTGGCCAACTGATACCTAATTTCTTTCTTATGCTCGTTGATCAACTTATAAGTAGCATCAGGATCAGCAAGCAAAAAACTTAAATAAACTTTAGCAAACCCCAAATCCGGACTTACCAGAACATGGGTGATCGTGATCATAGCCTTTCCAATAAGGTGTTTCGCGTCTTTCTGAAAGATATCGCCTAGTTCTTTTTGGATTAGTTTAGCGTATTTTTGTTGTCTTTTACTTTCCATATGAAGTATTTGTGGTGCAAATTTAGCGAAATAGTTGGGCAAGCTTTAATTTCGGGCAAAAGCAACTCATTTCAAACTCAATATTCCAAACATCTTGCTTAGATTTTTCAAAGTTAATGACCCATTTAGGTTGGTAGGATTGGCAATTTACTTGCTTATTTTAACTTCCATCTATCTTGTTTGGAATCCTCTTCCAATCACCTCTCCTCAATTGATCTGGATGTTACTTGGTGAAAGACTTGGGCAGGGTTTCTTTTTGTATCAAGATATTATTGATGATACGGGACCGCTCTCAGCTGGTTTTTTCACTCTTATAGATTTATTATTTGGGAGAAGTCAACTTGCTTATGAATTGATAGGAAGAGTAATCATCTTATTTCAAATCATTTATTGGAACTCTACCTTGATCCGATATAAAGTATTTGATGAAAATACATATTTACCAGCCATAATTATGGCAGCCTTATTTCACTTCTCTTTTGATATGCTTTCGCTAAACCCGGCTATGTTGGGAAGTACCTTTTTAATTTTGGCATTGGGTCAACTTTTTTCTCAAACAGTTCTTCAAAAGGAAACCAGTGAATCAACTTTACTAATTGGTATTTATGGTGGTTTGGCTGCAGGATTTCATCCGAGCTATATTCTGTTTTTACCCTATCTTATCTTTACAGCTATCGTAATCAGTGGATTTTCATTTCGGCAATTAATGCTTTCACTAGTGGGGTATACCCTACCAATCTTACTTATTTCCGTTTTTTATTATTGGAATGACGGGCTGCAAGAAGCGATAGATATTTGGCCACTTATTCTTTTGACTGCAAAGTCTACATATCAATCTTACTGGAGTTGGTTGATTATTGCTGCATTCCCGATTTTACTTTCCCTGATAGGTTATTTTTTAAGCGCTGTTTTAAAGGGATCAACTATAAACCAACAAAAACAACGTCAATTAATAATACTTTGGCTTTTATTTGCCTCAGCAGAATTTCTGTTCATAAAAAAACAGGCCGGCTTTCAGTTGATCATTTTTGTGCCTGGTTTTACTTATCTGATAACCCAATTTTTCCTCCATATAAGAAGAGGGATTATTCCAAAACTTGGATTTTATCTTTTAATTCTTGGATTACCTGCCTTTGCATGGTGGTATTGGCAAAATAATGTGGATAATCCTGAATATTTTGTTTCGGATCAGATCGACCCAGCCTTTCAGAATAAAAACATTATGATATTGGGGCCAAATATTTCGGATTACCAAAATTCAATATTGGGAGGACCATTTTTAAACTACCAATTAAGTAAGACTTATCTCGATCAAGAAAGGGATTTACCAGAAAAGGCGCGGCTTTATCAAATGCTCCAAAACCAACAGCCTGAAATAATCTTAGATCAGGAAGGACAGTTTCAATCCATATTAAATGATTTCCCGGAACTCAGCAGACATTATAAACTTCAAAAGAAAGGGGTATTTATTCTAAATTAGAATGATAGATATTTGACATTCAGTATGATAAGGGGTATTTTTACATATCCTTTTTTTTTATTCCTGTTTTTCAATAAATACTTTTTTTATGAGTATGATATTAAAAATGTCGGACCATAGTTCTTTGTTTCAAGAGAGCTTTTCCCGCCAAAAAATTCAAATCCAAGACCACCGGATTTCTACGGACTATCGGCTAATGGAAAAATTGGTAATAAATTTTGATTTGAAATCAATTGGTAATTTGAAATTGATTCTTGTTCCAACTCAGGTTTCGTTCTTTTTTTCCTTAAAAAGTAGGGTTATTGATCATTTCGGGTAAAACTCCCCAAAACTCATTTTTGCTCCAAAAAGAAAGAGATGCAGCTTTTAGCTTAATTTTTCAAAAACCCCCTTAAAATTTGAATCCTAGTACTATAAATTTTTAACTCACTAAAATCATGGAAAGTCATCACATAATTAGTAAAAACACGTTACTCTCCAAAGGCCTACAGCAATACCTTGAAATCAATAGTTTTGAATCAAATGTGGATTTAATATCCTGGGAGGACATAAACAATCATTCGACTTTAACTTTTAAGAATGGTCAATACATTTGGATTGACGTAATAAATGAGATCAATTGGATTCTGGATTTATGCCATAAAATCCTTCAAAAACAGCCTTTATTAAAAGTGTTTGTATTTGGCGAATTCAAAGATCTGCGAAACATCAAATCACTCTTGAAAACTGGAATCAGTGGATATTTTTTACCCAATTGCTGTATCGAATATCTTAAGGAGGCAATTCTCAAGGCAAGCTCAAAAAACCCATTTATTGATCCCCAGATGAGCGATATCTTGATGAAAAACCTTGTCCAATCCCATCGCTCTACTTCAGGGAAGAAGAAACTAACTAAAAGAGAAAAGCAGATCCTTCAATTGATTGTTGAGGAATATACAACGCACGAAATTGCCAATAAATTATTCATTAGTTCATGTACAGTAGAGACCCATCGCTTGCATTTGATCCAAAAAATGGGAGTAAGAAATACTGCAGGTCTGGTAAGAGAGGCGATATGTGCAAACCTTGTCTACTAATATCCATGAAAACCATGAGTTTTAAAAATCAATGATTCCAAGGACTTTTATCCAGAAATTATTCCTGAACTTGAATCGTTAGATCCCCTTCGCTATCAAGGTCTTAACTGAGATAGAATTTTGTCATATATATATTTTTAGATCTTAGATTTTCTGGCATGATAGATCAAGTTTTAGGTGCAGTTGTAGAATTAGTAAATGAACACATTGGCAATGTTGAGCCTGAAGTTATTTTAGGAAATTTGTCCTTATTAGATTCATCACAACAAGGAGGGGAAACGAATATTACTGATAAAGTAGTAGTTTCTGTTATTAACATACAGGAGGAAAGTAGCTTAAGAAACAACCCTGCAAACAAACAGATTTATGACAACATGGGTCTTCCCCGTGGTGTTTCCAGGAATCCTGGCATCTTCTTGAACGTTTTTTTGCTTATTGGAGCAAATAAGGACCAATATAATATTGGACTACAAAGGATATCCCAAGTTATTTCCTTCTTCCAAGCCAATTCAATTTTTACAGAAACTGATATCCCTGGACTCACAAATTTTGGGTTGGATAAAATTCTTTTTGAACTCCACTCGACCAGTTTTGAAGAGCTAAATCAGTTGTGGGGAATAATGGGGGGCAAATATATCCCGTCTGTAGTCTATAAGATGAGATTAGCTTATTTCAGCAGTATAGATGAAAGAATGGAAATACCTATTGTAAAGTCAATAGAATCTCAATTTGGAAATAAGCCATTGTAGCTATGGATAGCATTGTCAACAAGTTTGAGAAATTATTTTCCATCAGGTTTTCCCATGATGCATTCCCTTTTTCTGCATCTACTGGAGGTGTTTTAACGCCAAATATCAAAATTGACACTGATCCTACCACCACTACACTATTTACTAAACATAGTATTTATTATCGCTGGAGAAATGACACCTTGATCTGTTTTATTCGGATTAAAACAGAAGAAGATTCCCCTTTTTTCCGTTTACCAAATAATTTCAACGCTCGATTTTTTATCAACCTTTCTGATCCGATAAAAGATAAAACTGAAGTTGCTCCAAATCACGGAAAAGAGAATATATATCGTTTTAGGATTAATGTTAGGGCATCTTCCAATTCGATGAATTTGGCAGGAGCAACTCTAGGTCCACTTGCTGCACAAGAACCAATAAAAGTTTTCAATCCCGGAAATCCAGGCTCCTGGACCACAACCGTCAAAAATCTTTCAGGACACTTTGGTGTGATTGATATAGTGACCGAAGGATCAAGCACGCATAGATTATACACTGACGTCGCTAATCAGAACTTATTTTATACAACCGCAAATGGTAATGAAAATGAACATCTGTTCACGATTCATTTAAATAACTGAATATAAAAAGAAACATAAAAATCCTTTCCAATGTCACAAATCAATGAATCCGCAATCAAGACCCCGGGAGTCTATATTAATGAAATCCCGCTCTTTCCACCTTCTGTGGCCCAAGTCGAAACTGCTATTCCCGCATTTATAGGGTATACACAGATAGCCGTTAATGAAATTGGCGAATCACTTACAAATGTCCCAACCAAAATATTTTCCTTAAAAGAATACGAAACCTATTTTGGAAAAGCTGAAAATGAGGAAGGCATAGCAGTCAATATTGTGAGGGAAACTCTGGTGGCTGATGCAAGCATCACCGATCCTTCAGATTTCACCATGTATTATAACCTCAGAATGTATTTTATCAATGGAGGAGGGCCATGTTATATCATTTCAATTGGTAATACGGAAACTACTCCTGATCCTGAACATTATGATAACGGACTCTTGGCATGTGAAGCAGAAGACGAACCTACCATTATAGTATTCCCAGATGCCATCAATACCTTGAATAGTGGGGATTATTTTACTTTGATTTCTTCAGCCATTGACCAATGTGCACTTCTTCAGGATCGGTTTACTCTCTTTGATATTCACACACCGGGAACAAATAACACCACCACAATAAGTGATTTCAGAACTGCATTTACCAAGAATGACAGTCTCAACTATGCCGCCGTCTATTATCCATATCTCAAAACAACTTTTGACTTTGAATATGATGATACCGATGTAGATGTAATCATAAATACAGCAGGAGCAGATGAAGCTGCCGTAAGCCTTGACTCTTTACGCACAAGCGAAACGGGTATTTACAATGCTGCTTTGGCAAAAATAAGAGAGAAATTAAGTCCAACACTTCCTCCTTCCTCTGCATTGGCCGGAGTTTATGCCAAAGTGGATGCATCAAGAGGAGTATGGAAAGCTCCAGCAAATGTTTCATTAAATGCGGTATACGACTTAACTGCAAAAATTAGTGAGGCAGAACAAGGAAGCATGAATATAGATCCTACTACAGGAAAATCTGTGAATGCCATTCGCATGTTCCAAGGAAAAGGATATTTGGTTTGGGGTGCGAGAACCTTAGCAGGAAATGATAATGAATGGAGATACATCAATGTCAGAAGATTTTTCATCATGGTGGAAGAGTCCTCCAAAAAAGCAACGATGCAATTTGTATTCGAGCCAAATGATGCCAATACCTGGGTCAAGCTGAGAGCAATGCTTGAGAATTACCTGACATTACTTTGGAGACAAGGTGCTCTGGCCGGAGCAAAACCTGAGCATGCCTTTTATGTACGATGTGGGCTCGGTCAAACAATGACTGCTCAAGACATTCTGGAAGGTAGGCTAATTGTCGAAATCGGAATGGCTGCAGTCCGTCCAGCTGAATTTATTATCCTAAGATTCTCCCACAAAATGCAGGAGTCTTAATGGTTATTTCTAAAATTTTAAACTAAAAATATCATGGCTAATTATCCTCTTCCAAAATTTCATTTCCAAGTTGATTGGGGTGGAACAAAAATCGGATTTACTGAAGTTACGGGACTTGAAGTGACCATTGAGCCCATTGAGTATCGTGATGGAGCAAGTCCTGAATACTCAAAAATCAAAATGCCTGGAATGCAGAGTTTTTCCAATATTACTCTCAAGCGGGGCATTTTCAAAAGTGACAATGAATTTTACTTATGGTGGAATACTGTGGCATTGAATACCATTGAAAGAAGAGATCTAATTATCTCTCTTTTGGATGAATCTCATTCGCCAGTAGTAGTCTGGAAAGTTAAAAATGCCTGGCCCATCAAAGTTCAATCAACAGATTTGAACAGCACAGGCAATGAAACAGCTATTGAAACAATGGAAATAGCACATGAGGGACTCACCATCGCAAACGAATAATTATGTTTTCTTATCCACCAGTAGGTTTTCATTTTTCAGTGGTTTTCCAATTATTCCCACAGACTCCCAATGACTTTAGATTTCAGGAGGTCAGTGGATTGGATATTGAAATGCAAATGGAAACTATTATTGAAGGAGGACAAAATCGATTTGTTTGGGAATTACCGGTCAGGGCAAAATACACAGACCTGGTTTTAAAAAGAGGGATGTTTATAGGTTCCGGGATTTTGATGTGGTGTAAAAACGCCTTTGAAAATTTTGTCTTTGAACCTGTGAATATCATCATAAGCCTGCTTAATGATAAACACATCCCCATTCAGTCTTGGTATGTGGTGAATGCTATTCCGAAAAAGTGGTCTGTCTCAAGCTTTAATGCAGAACAAAATTCAATTGTAATTGAATCCATCACGCTGAGCTATCAATATTTTAACATCATCAGCTTAGACTCAGCTATTTCAATGGCAGGAAGCATAGGGGCTTCTGGCAGTATTGGAATTTAATAAATGAAAAATGCCCATAGAAATAAGAGAACTTCAGATAAAAGCTGCAATTGGGAACAGTAAAACTGAATCCGGTACCCAAAATTCAAATCCAGCGGACTTTGAACAGATCAAACAAGAAATTGTAAAAGAGGTCACAGAGAATGTTTTGAGAGCAATCCAGTTAAAATTTGAGAGGTAATGTTAGAACTAAGCCAAAAAGCTGAAAAACTATATGTTCAGGCTTATAGAGATGCTGAATTTCAAGATCAGGTTTCAGGAAATAAATTTAATGCCCTGATTAACCCGGCCACTTACAGTGTTTCCTACAAGTTTGAGTTTGATGATACACAAGCACCGGGAACATCTGGGGCAAATATGAAATTCAACCGGATTCTTCCCGGGGATTTCAATTTTGACTTTTTGTTTGATGGAACCGGGGTCGTCAAAGATATGTCCGTTTTAAGCTTAGGAATAGCTAACCCTTTTGAAAAACCAGGTACTGTCACTGAACAAATTGAGGATTTTAAACGGAAAATCATTGATTATCAATCTGATAAACACCGTCCTTATTATCTAAAAATACATTGGGGAGAGCTGCTTTTTAAAGGAGTTCTTAGGCAGATGGATATAGAATATAAGGTTTTTGCTCCTGATGGGAAACCTATAAGAGCTATTGCAAAATGCCAGTTTGTAGAAAGTATTGCTGACGTAGAAAGAGCTGCTCAAGAAAATAGAGAAAGTCCTGACATTACTCATGAGAGGACCTTTGGTGGATCAGATAGGCTGGACTTGATGACAGAAAAAATCTATGAAAAGAACTCCTATTATATCCAGGTAGCTGAGTTCAATTCCTTAGACAGTTTCAGAAAAATTGATTCTGGTTCTAAAATATATTTCCCTCCATTAGCCAAATAAAAAAATGATTTCCACAGCGAACAGGGAACTTGTCACTTCAAAAATCCTAATTGGGAATGGTCCTTTTGCCATACCTGATCAGGAAGTATCTGGGCAAATCCAAATTCTTGAAATCGCTGTCCACTTAGAGTTAAATAAAATCCCCTACGCCAGAATCAGAATGGCTGATGGCTCAGCAGCAGATTCAGATTTTGAAATCAGCAATAGTGGAGAATTTGCTTTGGGTAAAAGCATAGAAATCCAACTCGGGTTTAATTCGGATGATACGGCAGTTTTTAGAGGAATCATTATAGCAAACTCTCATATTGTTTCTTCCAATAGGTCCACCCTACAACTCACTTGTAAACAAGAATCGGTGAAAATGACTGTGTCACCTAAAAGTAGGCACTTCAATGATCTAATGGATAATGAAGTAGTGGAGCAAATTCTAAATGAAAACGGGATAACAGATTTTGATATCCCATCCTTCGGAAGCGTTCATGAGCAATTACTTCAAGCTAATGTCAGTGATTGGGATTTTATTTTAGGAAGAATCGACTCAAATGGAATGGCTTGTTTTATCGATGGAAGTCAATTCAAAGTGATGAAACCAGATCCATCAATGGAGTCAGTTCATACCTTGACCTACGGGACCAACATCATTTCGATCAGATCCGAATCAGACATCAGATCCCAATCAACTGCCGTAAAAGCATTTTCTTGGGACTTCGCAAATCAATCCGTCCTTGAAGCCGAAGGTAGTGGTTTGGAATCTGCCTCTCCAGGAAATATTCAAGAGTCCACCATAGCAGAAATAAATGGGCAAGAATTTGAAATCAGGACTTCAGGAAAGATTTCAAATGAAGCATTACAGGGCCTTGCAGATGCCAAAAAACAAAAGCAATCTTTATCCAAAATTAAAGGGAAGGTATCCTTTTTAGGAACTGCAGAGGTAAAGCCCGGAGATTGGGTTACCCTTGCAGGAATAGGAGAACAATTCAATGGTAAAGCTTTTGTCAGCGCTATCGATCACGAGATTCGTCAAGGTAATTGGGTAACCGAAGCAACTTTAGGATGGGAAGAAGTTTTTTTTACAGAAAAATTCAACCATTCTTCCATCAGTTCTGCTACCGGACAATTTTCCAGAATTCAAGGATTACATGTGGGAATAGTCACAGATATTATAGATCCTTTGGGAGAAGGCCGGGTCAAGGTTAGGCTACCCATTGTCAATCCCAATGATGCAGGAATTTTTGCCAGAGTGGCAACATTAGACGCAGGAGATAATAGAGGTACATTTTTTCGACCTGAGATAGATGATGAAGTGATTGTAGGATTTATAAACGATGACCCTTCCCATCCTATAATTCTGGGAATGGTTCATAGCAGTGCCAAACCTTCACCAATTGAACCTGAGGATGCAAATGATAAGAAAGGTTATGTATCAAGGTCTGAAATCAAAATCACCATTCATGATGGAGATAAAAGTATAGTGATTGAAACGCCAGGTGAAAGAAAATTCACGCTGGATGATACTGCAGGAATCATTCAGGTCGAGGATTCCTCAGGTAATATCTTAACAATGGATGACAGCGGGATAGTCTTGGATTCTCCTATGGAGATCAATTTAAAAGCAGGAACTAAAATCAGTTTTGCCGCTCCAGAAATAGCAATTAAAGCAGATATGAAAATCAGTGCTGAAGCCTCTGCAGGGCTCAGCTTCAAGAGCAACGGATCCACAGATCTAGAAGGGTCTTTAGTAAATATTAAAGGAAGTCTTGTCAAAATAAATTAACGAAAGAATGCCATTAGCAGCTAGAGTTTCTGACATGCATGTTTGCCCCATGTTGACCCCCGGTGGGACTCCTCATGTAGGTGGTCCAATTTTGCCTGCAGGAGAACCGACTGTTTTGATCGGGGGATTACCAGCTGCTAGGCTTGGGGATTTGGCTACTTGTGCCGGACCACCCGACACAATTATTATGGGCTCTTCCTCAGTAATGATAGGAGGAATGCCAGCTGCCAGAATGGGAGATTCTACTTCCCATGGGGGTGTTATAATAATTGGATGTCCAACAGTAATGATAGGAGGATAATTCAATGGAAAAAATAAACAAGTCTTTTTTAGGTAGTGGTTGGAGCTTTCCTCCTCAGTTTGATAATGATGGAGCGAAAACAAAAATGCTTAGAGATGAAAAAGATATCCAAAGCAGCCTTGAAATACTGCTTTCCACAAAAAGAGGAGAACGGGTGATGCGATCTGATTATGGTTGTGACCTACATGAGCTAGTATTTGAACCTTTGACCACCACCTTCAAAACCTATATCACGGATTTGATAAAGACCTCCATTCTGTACCATGAACCAAGGATTGAGGTAGAAAAAATTGATTTAGACGACACCGGAGAATTAGAGGGAAGAATCCTTATAACTATTTCTTATAAGGTTAGAACCACGAATTCGAGATTCAACTTTGTATTTCCTTTTTACAAAACTGAAGGAAGTGAATTGAAATAAAAAAATATGGCTTGCAATGACAAAAACCCATTGACCCGAGAAGGAGTAGACAGGCTAACCAGAAAGCTACTCGCTCTCCCTCCCACATTCGCCAATGTGGATGATAGGTCTATGGAGGATATTATCCTTTTTGCAAAAAAATATGCTACGTTTCTCAAATTCAAAGATCTAAATAACGAAGATAAGGGGACATGGGAGCCATTGATGAAAATGGATATTTCAGTGGTTTTAGCAGTTCTTTTAGCACTCGACATCATTGAGTTATCTGATTATATCAAACTCCTTCGCAAAAAAATAAAACTTGCCATAAGCTCAGCGGATGATGCTGAAGCAAGCTTGCAATTCAAATTCTTCTACGATTTGATTTTTTCACTAGCCTCATTAATTGATGAGCAATGCCAATTGCTTGGAGACGAATTAGAATACCAGAAAAACATTCAATCAATAATCAGCACAAAATTAAATACCCCTTTTTCTAGATTATCAAATTTCCGAACTGAGCAGATAACCTTGATTTCAACTTCAAATCAAACGGACGCTACGGCTCCAATTATAACCATTGATTCCAATACGCCTCTCTCTTTAGAGTTTTTTGCACTTACCTCACAAGGATTGAATATTACAGTTCCTGATTCAACTGCCAGTGAAAAAATAAGTCATATTATCAATCATAACCTCTTCAATAATCAAGTAACGGTGTTTATCGGAGGGATTTCTTCAGTCCTTTCCAATGCAAAAGATTTACTTGAAACTTCTCTAAATTCTTATTCAAAACATGAGCCTCATTATGGACTTTTTCTTTCTTTTCTAAAGCTATTTAAAGCTGCTCAAGAAAGCCTCAATAATTACAGCAAAAGACATCTGGATTTTTATTATAAAGATGTTTTAAGACTGAAAAATAAAAAACCGATCCCAGATCAAGTTCATTTGACTTTTGAACTACAAAAGCATATCCAACAACATCAACTTAAGGAAGGCACACTTTTTAAAGGAGAAAAAGATATCAATGGCAAAGAAATGAGCTATAGTCTTTTGGAAGATGTAGTTTTCAATCAAGCCGTAGTTAGTGAAATAAAAGCCTTCAAAATCCATAATAAAAACCTACTGGCTTTCCCGGTTGTGAATAGTGCAGATGGGAAAGGAGAAAAGTTTGAAACAGATGATAAAAGCTGGTTCGCCTTTGGGAAACAAAAATCTGAGCCTACCAATGAAGCTGGATTTGCTGTGGCTTCCAATTTACTTTTCCTTAAAGAAGGTGATCGAACGATTACAATTACGGTTCAGTTTACAAAGCCTCTAAAATCAAAATCTGCATTTTCTCCTGTAGGATACCAAAAAATTATCCCGTTTAAAATAAACCTTACAGGTGAGAAAGATTGGATCATTAAAGATGTAGATGCAAAATACACGGAAAAGCAAAAGACACTGGTTTTAGAATTTTCACTGGGAGTAGAAGAACCTCCAATTCTTCCCTACATTGAAAAAACACATAAGAAAAATATTAATACTTCCTTACCCCTACTAATGGCCTCTCTTGACCAAGGGAAAAGCAATATCTGGTATGAGGATTTGATGAATAACCCAATTTCATCTATTAAGCTTTCAGTCGATGTAATCGGGGTAAAAGATTTGGCCCTAAGTAGTGATGGAGGTTCAATTGATGCCTCAAAGCCTTTTAAACCATTTGGAGATTTCCCTAAATTAAATGCAGGTTTTTACATAGGTTCAAGGGAAATTTTTCAAAAAAAATTAGATTCCTTAAAAGTTAATTTTCCCATATCCGACCCCATTACCTGCCAATACCTACATGGAAATATTTGGGAAACCTATCCTAAAATTAAAGAGGGCCAATCCTATTCCATCCAAAAAAATTCAGATGGATATTTATTGAAAACCACCAATATGGGTTTTGGTGCCAATACCTTTTTACAGGCAACTTCCTTTGAGGGGTTCCTCAAATTCCGATTGGATACCTCCAATTATTCCTTGGACAGTTACATGTCCGATGTAAACAAAGCCCTTGACAATGTTAAGATCAATTCTCAACAAGGAAATGTGGTAGTCAAAACTTTAGCAAGTAGATCTGCTCCACCTCCATCTGAAAGTCGAGTTGATCTTGGATCAATTGAAATGGGGATCAAAGATCTGAGTGATATTAATGCAATAAAAGGTTTGAGCACAGTTTCAGGAAATTCTGTTCCAGTACCTGATGAACTGATTTCAGATTCATTTTCTATAGATTATTCCGCCTCTGAGACCATTCCTACTGAAGGGTCAAACTCCAAGCATACCTTCTACCATATAACTCCTTTTGGATATTATCAACCGATCTCAAATGAGAACCTTTCTTTAATTCCACGTTTTGATCAAAAAGGTGAGATGTTAATCGGGATAGCAAAATCAACTTTGCCTACCACTATAAACATCCTATTTCTTCTCGCAGAAGGAAGTTCCAATCCATTAAAAAAAGAAGAGACAGTCAATTGGTCCTATCTAGATGACAATGAGGAATGGCGGAATTTTGAATCCAGTAAAGTCATAGATGGAACAATCAATCTTACCAGGACAGGGATTGTTACTTTAAGCTTTCCTAAAGAATCGGGAAAATCCCATACGGCTTTGACTACCGATTTAATTTGGTTAAAAGTTTCCGTCGCAGATAATACTGACGCAGTCTGCAAAATCATTGATATCAAAGCACAAGCTGCATTAGCCGAATTGGTGCAGATTGAAGCAGATAATATTGAATTTCGAAGTATTCTTCCTGCAGGGACTGTCAGTAAATTACAGCGTTCTGATAGTGCTTTCAAATCTATTAATCAACCTGCCGATTCGGTGGGAGGAAGAGAGCGAGAATCGGACGAAGATCAATACCAACGGGTAAGTGAAAGGCTTCGTCATAAGCAACGGGCTATTACCATGTGGGATTTTGAACATTTGATTTTGGAGGAGTTTCCATCTGTATATCAAGTAAAATGTCTCAACCATACCGGATTTTATGATAAAAACGGGGAACAGATATTCTGTGAAAATTATCCAGGCAATATCACTGTCATCTGTATTCCAGATTTAAAGAACAAAACCAATGTTAATCCTCTTACCCCTTACACTCCTATCGGTACCTTAACAGACATTGGTATTTTCTTAGATAAAATCAAAAATCCCTTTTCGAACCTCCACGTTATGAACCCAAAATTTGAGGAGGTTCAACTTGAATTTGAAGTGCATTTCCATGACAACATGGATGAAGTATTTTATAGAAACCTATTAGACATTGAGATAGAAAAATTTCTATGTCCCTGGGCCTGGGACACAAATCAAAAAATAAGCTTTGGTGGAAAAATCACCAAATCAACCTTAATCAATTATGTTGAAGAAAGGCCATATGTGGATTTTTTAAGTTGCTTCAAACTAAATCATATCATCAGGGACGAAGAAGGAAAAATTTCTAAGGCCTCCTTTGACGTGCAGGAAATCATAGCTACCTCATCCAGATCAGTTTTGGTTTCACATTTTGATGAATCCAATCTCAGTTCGCCAAGACATATCATTCAAGTAATCCAAACCTGTGACTGCTGATGAAAACCTCTGCTACCATACCTAAGAACCCCAATCTTGGCCACTCGCTGGACTATGAAAGATTGCGCAAGGAAGGATTGGAGTATATCGAGTCCCTTTCCAGTGATATTTGGACGGATTACAATTCCCATGATCCGGGTATTACAATTTTGGAAGCCCTCTGCTACGCCATTACCGAGTTAGGATACAGAATTAATTTTGATATTAAGGATCACCTCGCTGAGGCTACTGGCCAAACATTTTTCACAGCCAGAGAAATATTGACTTCAGCCCCTTTTACAATTACTGATTACAGAAAGCTATTGGTAGACATCCCTGGGATCAATAACGCTTGGTTATTTACAGATGGAAACCAAGAAGTTCCTATTTACCTGAATTGCGAGGAGGATCTTCTCCAATACGAAGCGACCAAAGAAAAACTTTCGTTGAAGGGCCTCTATACCGTACTGCTGGACCTATCGGTAGATTTAGAATTGGGAGATATGAATTCAGGAGACATTGTCTTAGATAATGTAGCTTTTCCATTTACTCCAACAGTAACAATGGAAGCAGGAGAATTCCAGATCAAGTTTGAATTCCCTAGCATTAATGAAGTAAATAAAGGGGTTTTAACAAGTGAATTCTCAGGATTCACATTAGAGAAGAAAGCAGGCGTACTTTGGTCCTATACGTATAAAATTGAACTCAGCGATGGGAATGTTATTGACTTACCTTTCAGAGTAAGTATTCCAAAAAATCCCTCAAAAGGAAAAATACTTGATTCTCATGTAGAGTTAATGCTTCAAGACAGTGATTTTGTTGAGCTGATTTTGGATACCTACCTAATTAAATTGTCCAAAGCGGATTTAATAATTAAAAACTGTATTAAAGTTCTTCATGAAAATAGAAATCTATGTGAGGATTTTATAAGCGTGAAACCCATAGATTCAGAAGAAATAGCCTTTTGTTTTGATGTAGAGGTAAGCCCGGAAATTGATATAGAAAAGGTTCAAGCCGAGATTTATTTTACAATAGAAAACTACCTCAATCCTCCTATTCCCTTTTATTCTCTTAGTGATCAGTTAAAAAAAGACATCCCGGTAGAGGAAATTTTTGAAGGTCCCAAACTTGGACATGGGTTTATTGATACTGGGGAGCTAGAAAATGCCCAGTTGAAACAAGTGATCTATGCCTCGGATATCATTAATCTGCTAATGGATTTGGAAGGGGTCAGAGAAATCAAAAATTTCTTGATGACCAAATATGACAAAAATGGAAAACCTGTTCCAGGTCAAATGGGTGTTTCATGGTGTCTTCCAATTTCACCCATGCATAAACCTGTGTTGAGCACAGACTATTCTAAAATTCTATTCTTTAAAGAAGGTTTTCCATTTCTATCCAGATATGAAGAAGTAAGGGATACTGTTCATATTCTCCATGCTCAAAATAATGTAGGAAAACTGATCCCCACTTTTGAGGACCTTCCTGTTCCAAAGGGGAATAAGAGAGACACCCTAAGTTATTGGCCTGTACAATATGACCTCCCCATCGTTTATGGTGTGGGAGAGTTTGGGCTTCCTCCTGAATCTTCCAACCTGAGAGTAGCCCAGCAACAACAATTGAAGGGTTATTTAATGTTTTTTGAACAACTTCTGGCTGACTTTTTTGCCCAACTTACTCATGCTAAAAATCTTTATTCCACAGATGATATTCGTCAGACTTACTTTTCTCAATACCTGGGAACCATCAAGGAAATAGATGGAATTCTTCATCCTGATTTGGAAAAGGCTTTAGCAAATGATTCAGGAGATACTGAAAGTCAGGAACTTTGGCAAAAACTTTATGAAAACAAAAACCAATTTCATGAAAGACGAAATAAATTTCTAGACCACCTCTTAGCACGCTTTGCAGAATCCTTTAATGATTATTCCTTATTGATGTACCGGATAAATCTGGAAAACCTCAGTCTTGAAAAAATTGAACTGGAAGAGTTGATTGATATTAAAATCAGAACTCTTCAATCTTACCCTGAAATCAGTTACGGAAGATCACTTGCATTTAATTATTTCCCTCAAGATGAGGAGTATAACCTAGAAGAAGACAGGCTTTGGGATACAGATAATGTCTCTGGATTGGAAAAAAAAGTTAGTCATCTAACTGGAATTGAAGATTTTACAAGACGATTCCTGTATTGTATCAAAAATGTGGAGATCATCTGTGAAGAAATGGAAGTAGGAGATGAAGTACACTGTGTCCATTCTTTTTCAATAACCTCCAGAAATGGAGTAAAGCTTGTTTCAAAACAGTTTGAGGACAAGTCCGAAGCCGAAATGGTTTTAGAAGAAGTCATGGAATTGGGAATCGATTCGGAAAATTACCATTACACAACTAAACAGGTCAAACTCAAAAAAGGGAATTCAATCATTTTGGCTAGTGAAAAAACTTTTCCCAATGAAGAAGAAGCTGCCAAAGTAATTAAAGAAATCGTGGCAGAGCTCTCTGCCGAATGTGAAGATCCGGAGGGATTTCATTTGATTGAACACATCCTACTAAGGCCCAAAAGCAAAAATTTCAAACTGATGGAAGTCTGTCTTCACGACTGTGACTGTCCTTGTGAGCAAGATATCTATTCTTTCAGAGCCTCGCTGATTTTACCTCATTGGCCTAATCACTTTGACAATATGGCCTATCGAAAGTATTTCGAAAAGAAACTAACTGAAGAAGCTCCGGCACATCTTCAACTAAAAGTTTGCTGGGTGAGCAACGAAAAACTCCGGGAGTTTGAAACAAATTATAAAAGCTGGATCGAAGAACACGCAAGATTCAAAAATGATGGGAAAAACCATTCTACGTATCAGGAGGCCAATGACAGAATGCTGGAAATATTGGCAAAACTCAACTCTGTGTATCCAAAGGCAACACTGCACGATTGTGAAGAAAGTGATGCCGAAAAAAACCCTGTCATGCTGGGTAAAACAATTTTAGGAACTCAAAATTTATAATCATGCAGCCTATACAATCATATCCCGTTTTTGAAGCTGATCAGGTGCTGTCAAATGGTCACTTGAACAACTTATTGAACTACCTTGAACAACAGGAAAGGCTGACCCGAATAAAGCTTCTGGGAAGAGGAATAGTCTGTGGTTTTAAGATTAATTCATCTCCATCTCAAATTACCATCAGTAAAGGGTGCGGAATAACCTCACAAGGATATCTTATCCAACTTTGTGACACCAATTATTCTTTTTATTCAAATTATACTTCTCCAGCACTTCCAAATGATCTTACTTTTTTGACTCAATGCAGCACAGAAGACAGAAACAAAGTTCCATACTACAACCAAAAGGATATTCTCCAGCTAATCCCTTCCGATGATAAGGAAACCGAAGGGAAAAAACCTTTAACCACCCTAAAATTAGAGAATTATGTAATCGTATTATTTTTAGAAGCTGAGCAAATAGATCTCAAAAACTGTGATACACAGGACTGCAATGACAAAGGAAGTAAGATGGAATTTGAACTTAAGACTTTGCTTGTCAACAAAAAATTACTGGAGTCATCCAAAAAGATTGGTTTTAAATCAATACTTCTCAAACGCTATAATGTCCCTGTTGAAGACCTTAAGACATCTGAAGATGTGCTTCAAGGATTTTTAAATATCACCGATGATGTGACGCTGAATAATATGTCAGAAAACTTGGTCAATTGTTGGGAGAGATTTGCCGTTTCTCTTGGTCTTCCGGAGGTAAATCCTTTAAAAGGGCTTAATCTAGTTGAGTTCAAAAAGAAATTCTCGAACAGTACAGGTCAGCAAATTTACCTGCAATACTTTTATGATTTTATTGATGATTTATTCAAGGCCTATCTGGAATTCCGCTCCAAAGTAAGAGAAGCTTATGGAGAATGCTGTCCAGAAGAAATGAGTTTCCCTCTTCACTTAACCTTGGGGGTGGCCAATGAAAGCACCTCTTTAGGAAACGATAATGCTCATAGAAACTATTTTGAATCCTCTCCAATACTGAATGGACAAGTTAAAGTAGTAGAAGAGGCGGCCTCTCTTCTGGAAAAGCTAGTTGCAATGGTGAAAAGTTTTATCGGTGAGAAATTATCTGCAAATGAATCAATTATCATTACCCCCAATTATTTAGGCCCTGAAGCAATTAGTCTTCGATCTATTCCTTATTACTATGATTGGAAAACCATAAATACAAAATGGTATTTCAACCGAAGATATAATGGAAATGAAAGATATAACCTAGGATATCGAGCAGCTAAACAAGTGGATGCTCCTGAACCTGTAAAAAACCCCTTATTATATGATATTGAGCGCTACAATGCCTTTAGGATTGAGGGACACGTTGGTAAAAATTACAGAACAGCCCTAACCGATATCATTCAGCAAAAAAACAAATTCAATCTGCCATTTGATGTTTTAGCTCTCAATGCCATTGACCTTTCCAAAATTTTGAATGGAAAAGAAATCAAATGTCATGTAGAAGATCTGAGTTCTGATTATAGGGTAATGATTACTGGAATAGTCTGCCAACTACAGCAAATCATGGCCTATGTGGGAAATTTAAGACCAAAGAGAACCGTAGAACCCAATATTAATTTGGGAAGTCTCACTATGAAAAGAGACTTCTATATATCAAGAAATTTGGTGGATATGCAAAAAACCATCAAGTCAGATCTATCAAAAAACCAACCATTGAGTATTTCTAATGAAGATATCATTAAAAATCTTGCCTTGAGAGATGTGGAAGAAGGAGAGAAGTTAGCTGATTTTGTTGCCAAAGATGTGAGTTCATTTATAGTAGATCACAAGGCATTTTTTGATTACATCATCAAACAGCCAGATCTTTTATTGATCTTTTTACAGCAATTGGCTGAAATAGTCAAATATCTACTCGCCTATGATTTAGACCAATTCGATGAAGATGCCTACAACAAACTTTGGACTCCCTACTCCAAAACTGTTGCAAGCCTCATTCAGGAGGCAGCCAATTCTGATAACGAAGAAATCAAGCGCTATTTTTCCTCCAGTAATAATGAATTGCTTTTCGAATGCTCAAATGAAAAGTTATTTGCTCTCAAGGAGGAGTATCTCAAGAGAATTGAAGAGTATCATGCCGCCATAAATTTCAGCGAGTATTTCAAAAAGCACCCGGGTCTCGAACACAAAGCGGGAGTGCCAAAAGGAGGAACTTTCATTTTGGTTTATAATGGCGTTTTGGAAAGAGTATTACCTTCTTTTAATGCGAATATTGACAGGGAAATTCTATCTGAACTCTCAATTGCAAGCTCGACTCCCAAGGAACCGACAGCCAATTTATTTGGGTTGAGGGCTTCTGAAAAACCTGAGGAAATTTCTAGATCAAACAACTTACTGGGGATTAAATCGATCAACAAAACAGAGTTTGAGCTAGCCTCAGAATTAATTGGAAGATTAAATCTCGGAGAAGCTGCAAAAAATGTCTTGGAAGCACTCAACCTCAAAGACAAAGAAATAAGAGAACAAGCTTCACCGATTCCCAAAGGAACAGTCATTGCTGATTTTTACCTCCCTTACTTATGCTGCAGCGAATGCCCTCCTATTGCTTATGTCATTCCTGAAGTGGAAGAACCAGAAAATATTGGGCCAATAGCAAATGCTGGTGAGGATCAAACCTTTACCATAGCACCGGATCAACCTCTTTCTTCAACCTTGGACGGTTCGGCCTCCAAAGATGAAGACGGTACAATCAAAGCTTTTGCCTGGAGTCAGGCCAGTGGTCCTCAAGTGACTTTAAAAACTCCTAACAAAGCAAAAACCACTGTAGAATTTAAATCCGCGGGAACCTACGTCTTTGAACTGAAAGTTACCGATGACAAAGGAGCTTCCGCTAAGGATCAGGTTAAAATCACCGTCAATGCTCCCGAGAATGTGGGACCTGTGGCCAATGCAGGGAGGGACCGAAGCTTTACCATTTCACCGGAACAGCCTATTACTGCAACTTTGGACGGTTCTGGGTCCAAAGATGAAGATGGCACTATTCAAGCTTTTGCTTGGAGTAAGGTAAGTGGACCTGAGGTAACTTTAAAAACTCCAAACAGGGCAAAAACCACCGCAGAATTTAAATCAGCAGGCACCTACGTCTTTGAGCTGAAAGTTACCGATGACAAAGGGGCTTCAAGTCAAGACCAGGTTACTTTCAATCTTGTGGCCCCCCAAAATAATCCACCGAGAGCGGAAGCAGGAACTGATATTTCAATAACTATTCCTAACCCTAATAGTCCAGGTTCAGTTACTTTGGATGGTAGCAATTCCGTTGATCCGGAAAACGGACCTCTAACTTTCAAATGGAGTTTTGAAAGGGGTCCTTCCAATCCTACTATTCTAAAGCCAAATCAGGCTAAAACAACTGTCTCTGGTTTACTGGAAGGTGAATATAAATTCGCTCTAAATGTTACTGATAGTGCTGGAAGCAGTAGTAGTGACTCAGTTGCAGTAAAAGTCGGAATATTACCTGTGGAAGAGGATACTAGGACCAAAGTGTGTGGCCCACTTCCTAATATTCTGACAGCATTTAGGACATTCGACAAAACCGAACCTACAGTCAACTTTAGAAAGTTCTTGGAGACATTTAGTTCTTATAATGAGTTGAAAGAATTCTTCATCTCAATGAGTAGAATTTCCACTTCCAATCTGACAAAACAATTAGATTTCTTTTCAACATCCTTTGGAACAAATGGATTGATTCAAAAATTGAGGGATTGGCTTGAAAGCCTTCATACCATCATTCTGGAATTCAAAGACTTTAGACCGTTCGCTTTCCAATTGTATCAAATCATTAGCTCACTCATAAATTATATTGTCTGTATCCAAAAAGAGGATTATGATGTGGCTAAAATCCCGATGTTAAAAGTATTTGACCTCATTGAAGCCCATTCTAGAAGTTGGACTGAAATGCGCGAAAGCGGAGCATTTGGAAGAAGTGATGTACAGGCAATTGCAAAAATAGAGACTGGGTTTACAGCAGCTTCAACTCAAACAAGAGAAAATGGTGAAGGCACTGCCAAACCAAAATACTTAAGAAGAATAAAGACCATTCAAGGAATACTTTGAAATGAACCTGTCTAAAAACCATAAGATCCATACTACTTCTCTTCAAGTGCAATTTGAGGGAATAGAGGAAGGATTGGGTTTACAGGATAAGCTTGCCCTTGTGTTTCATGAAAAGGTAATGCCTGCCCTTGAAAAGGAGTTTGATGTACATGCTGGATCAGACTCCACTTTGGTTTTCGATTCCTTAATTATAGACTGTGGCTATTTATCCAGCGAAAACTGGGAAGAATTATTGCTTCAGAATATCCTGGACCAGATTCGAAAAGAATTAACTTCAAATCTTTCCAATAAACCAACTTTCCGTTCAAAAGAAAACAAGGCAAGCGAGGTTTTTTTCTTTTTTATGGAAAAGGGATATTTCCCCTGGAACAGTCCATTTGCTCATCCGAATGATTTAGAAAATATAATTGTAATAGATCAACAATTCATTGAGAAACTGGAAAAATCTATCAAAAAAACTTCCTTGATAAAGGATAGATTATTTAACTCTTTTTCCCAGAAGTTTATCTCAAAAATTTTTAAATCCCTCGGGGAAGTTTTAAATATTAAGATCTTTTCTCTTTATAAAATCCTCCACAAACGGAGAGTTGAAAATACACAAAAGAAAATACTCTCGGTATTTCTGAATTTGGCAACTAAAAAGAAAGCGCTCTCAAATCATGACCTAATTCAAATCATCATTTCCAATTCAAAAAAAGAAAGTGTCTTAGGTTATGCAGACTTTTTCAGGGATGAATTGATAGAAGACCAAGGCTTTAAAGAAGCATTTTTAAGTATTATTTCAGATTCAGAAAATCCAGATCATGTCCTTTTCATCAAATATTTATTGAAAACCTTACATGAAAGCTCTCCTGATTTATTAAAGACAACCGGTATTCCAATATCAATAATTAAGACCCTCGGGTCTTCGAAAAATTTGTCTAATAGTGCTGAAAGAAGCCTCAAGCTATCAAAAAAATCAAGTGAGAGTTTTCCAAAAAAGGATATTCAATCCGTCAAAGAATTTTCGACGAACACGGACGAGGAAATATTTATTGAAAATGCGGGGCTTGTTCTTTTACATCCTTTTATGGCTGGTTTATTCAGCACTCTTGAGTTGGTAAAAAACCAAAAATTTGAAGATCCTTTGAAACGATATTTGGCTGCAAAAATCCTCCAGTTTTTGGTTTATGGAGAAAATCAATTGCCTGAAAATTATTTCGTGTTGAATAAACTTTTGTGTGGTATAGATTTATTTGAGGTTTTACCATTAGATCAAGAAATCGATACTGAGACTAAAAAAGAATGTGAAAACCTACTCCAGATAGCGATTGGCCACTGGGAAGTTTTGAAAAACACAAGCGTTGATGGGTTGAGGGAAACATTTTTGCAAAGGTCCGGAAAACTTAGCCGAGTGGATAAAGGATGGAAACTGACCGTAGAAAGAAAAACAGTCGATATCCTTATGGACAAACTACCATGGGGGATCGGTCTGATAAAACTTCCATGGATGAGTGAAATGATGTATGTGGATTGGAACTAAACAATAATTTGGCTTTGAAAGACTGTAAAGAAAAAATAAGGCAAAGTAAAGTCCCTCAACGCGGAGAGACATTTTTTCAGGCAAAGCTTTCTGTAAACAGGCCCGGGGATAAATATGAACAGGAGGCAGATGATATGGCTGAGCAGGTAGTAAATGGTATTACTTCCACTTCAACTACCCAAAAGAGTTCTGCTGAAGTCCAGAGAACATGTGCTGCTTGTGAAGAAGAAAAGATTCAAATGAAAAGGAATTCTTTAGGGGGATTTGCGGATCAAGAAGTTGAGAGCGGAATCAAATCTCAATCGGGAAATGGAAAGAAATTAGATTCCGAAACCAGAAACCTGATGGAATCTAGTATTGGTGCAGACTTTGGAAAGGTAAAAATCCATGATGGAGACACTTCCCAAAAATTGAATAAAAAACTGCATGCCAGAGCATTTACCCACCAAAATCACATCTTCTTCAATTCAGGTGAATTCGACCCGGCCTCAAAGCAAGGCAAAAAACTGCTCGCACATGAACTGACTCATGTGGTACAACAAAGCGCTGCTCCAATTAATATGCTCCAGCGAGATGATGATGAGACAAGTACTCCAAGTCCAGAAGAAGAAAGTGAGTTTGAATTTGATTTCGACTTATTACCTCCCTCCATCCAATTTTCATTAGGCCAATGGATGCTGGAAGCAAATACCAGTAGTGCCGCACTCCAATTTACCCAAGGCTTGATGCGAACAAGATTGGGATATAATTATGGAGGTGAACTCACACTAGGGACTAGAACCCCCTCCTGGAGTACTCAATTAGGTTTTAACCCCTCTGACCCTGCATTATCATTTGGCTATTCACAAGATCAATTCAGGTTTGGCGCTAATGCAGACCTGACCGCAGGGGGATTTGGTTTTAATTTAGGTTATGGGTCGAGGCTCTTACCAATGCCTTTTGATTTAGCAGGTCCTATCAATCAAGGATGGGCTGGGGCAAGTGGCGTTTTGGGAGATTTAGGAAGCATGGATGATCCCATTAGTTTTTATCAATCCCATGGAGATAATATAGATGATATTATGGGTGCAGTCAAAGCCCTTCAACCTCTTGCCAATGAAGAGAATCAAGGTTTTGGGGCAGGATTGCGTTTTAGATATAATCCACAATCCGGACTATTGATTCATGCTGGTGTACAATGGATGTTTTAAGAACTTATGGGAATAGAAATTCAACAAGTTGTATCATTTCTTCATACAATTACCTCGAAGAGGCTTGAAAGTTATTTTGAAGGGAAGGCTTTTGCATTTCCAGATTTTAAGCTTTCGGGAAATCTTCCTATTTCCAATTTTATAAAACATTACAACTTGAGTAAAGCAGAGGTAGTGCTTTTTTCTGCTGCTTTAATTCCCCATTTGATCCCGGGTTTTTTTGATAGAATAATTGAAAAATATTTACCCAATGGAGGGGATTTCCCAGAATTCGGAGGTCTAAAGCAAGATCAGCATCGAGGTATGATTCCAACTGGTGAGACAGTCCTATTCATTCTGGCAGGAATCGATATCCAACAACGATTGAATTTCCTATCGCTTTTTAATGAAGGAAAACCTTTGTTCAAACACAAAATTTTATCGCTAACTTCAGTTAAATCCAGTGACCCAAAACTCTCAGGAAAATTGCAGCTGGATCCAGAATATGTAGAGGTTTTTACTACCGGAAAAATCAGTCTTCCAAGTCTAAGCATCAACTTTCCTGCAGAACATTTGCAAACCGAAATGACTTGGAAAGATTTAGTCCTTCCAGATCAGGTTTGGAGCCAAATTAAAGACCTACAGGTTTGGCTGAAACATAAGGAAACGCTTTTAAGAGAATTTGATCTGGGAAGAAAAATCAAACCAGGATACAGGGCTTTATTTTATGGGCCTCCAGGTACAGGAAAGACCTTGACAGCTACACTATTAGGAAAATACACCCAGAAAAATGTATTCCGAATAGATCTGTCTATGATCGTATCCAAATATATCGGTGAAACAGAAAAGAATCTTTCATCCCTTTTTGACAAAGCCGAAAATAAAGACTGGATTCTGTTTTTCGACGAAGCAGATGCCATTTTCGGGAAAAGGACGGGTGTAAGAGATGCACATGACAAGTATGCGAATCAAGAGGTTTCCTATTTATTGCAACGAATAGAGAGTTATAACGGACTCGTTATTCTTGCATCCAATTTTAAAAACAATATCGATACAGCTTTTATCCGACGGTTCAATTCCATTGTCTACTTCCCTGCCCCAAAAGCGGAGGAACGCCTGATGATTTGGGAAAAGACTTTTCCGCAGCAAATCACTTTGGAAGATGATAGTCTCTTGAAGGAGCTCGCTGAACGATTCGAACTGACTGGATCTCATATTTTAAATATTATCCAATATATCTCCTTAGCCTCCTTGGAAAATAAGAATTACAAAGTTTCTCGAGAGATGATGATTAAAAGCATCAAAAGAGAAATGGAAAAAGAAGGAAAGTGATCATCAAGTTTTTATCCTATGAAAGAGTCTCAAAAATTAAAAAATTCAAATTCCTCTCTTTATGGAAAGGTGAATGAATCATTTTTCTCTCCTTCACACGTTCAGCCCAAAATTGAGATCAATAATTCAGAGGATAAATATGAACAAGAGGCAGATGCTGTGGCTGATCAGGTAGTTAATGCCCATGGGATTAAAAATTTTATTTCCCGAAAAGAGAATACTTCGGGGATTCAGACTAAGCAACATGGAGTTTTAAATGGTCAAAATCACATCGTTCCTCCATCTGTTACAAATACCCTTGGAAATGAGGGAAGGCCATTGGAGAAAGGGGTAAGAGATTCAATGGGAATCTCATTTGGTCAAGATTTTAGTAAAGTTCGAATTCATACCGATGCCAATGCAAATAAAAGTGCTGATGAAATTAGTGCGAAAGCTTATACTTTTAAGGGAGACATCGTTTTTGGAAAGAGTCAATACAATCCCCATTCCTTTGATGGGAAAAAGCTATTAGCACATGAATTAACGCATGTAGTTCAGCAAACAAATCAGATTCAAAGAGATCCAAACGAAGAGGCAGAAAAGGCTGAGAAAGAAAAAATTGGAAAACTTAAGGCATCTATAAAAGCTACTTTTTCATTAAAATCCGTAGAGGATGGATCTTCAAATTGGACTTCGAAAGAATTAAGGATCACTAAAGAAGGAATGGAAATGATTCCAAAGAAAGATATCCCTGCATTAAAGGACGTAGTCCTTAAACGGGTTTCTAGTTTAGGAGGGAAAACAGCTGGTCAATTTGGTTCAAAACAATCTGTAAATAATACTACCGTTACCAATGAGTACTTACTTGAAATTGCGGATTTGAATTTCAGCAAAGGCTCTTCGGAAGCCGAGCAAAAACGGTTAGTTCAACACGAAATAGGACATGCTATCGCTAGTCTTCCCAGCAGAAAGGCCAATCTGGCTGCAAATGAAGCCACGGCGAAATACAACGAAAAAGTGGACGAACAAAATGCGAAATCAGACACCTTCAATACCGCCAATGATGAATTTAATGCCGCGGTAATCAACTACAACAATAAACTAAAAGAGTACAACATAGAATCCGATGCTAAGATCAAAAAACAATTGAAGTCTGAAATGGATAACTTGAGAAAAATTGTAGCGCAAAAAAGAAAGGTCCGAACTAAAAAAGAAACTGAATTCAAAAAGGCTGAAAGTGCCACAAAAAAAGCCAAAACAACCTCAAAGAAAAAAGATCTTGATGCCAAAAAACTTACCATTAGCCAAGCGGACCTTGACTCGATTAAGAAAACTACAGCCACCGCTAAAACGGATCATGATACTGCTTTAACAAAAGCCAAAGGAAAAATAACAAATGAGATGACCGATCTCAATGAAGCAAAACAATATGCGAATTCAGTAGAGACTTTGAGCACGAAAATCAGTTCATTTTACACAGAAACCAAGGATCAGAAGAAGCCTGAAAGTGAAGTAGAGATTTTGATTGTTGAGGTCAATAAACTCATTAAGACGAAGGGACAAGCTTTTGGAGCTCTTTCCAAAAAAGATGGAAATCATTCCCTACTGTCTATTTTACCATCATTTGAAAAATATCAGGACACATTTTTTCATGCTGCAAAAGCAAATGCTTTAGCCCATGAAAGATCTGCTCGAGTCCAGAAATTTGTGGCATTCGTACAAAAAAACAATATCCCACCAATTTCTAATTATGCTAGCGAAAACTGGCCACACAAGCCAGAAGAGTTTTATGCCGAGGCATATTCTTTTTGGGTATCAAAAAAATTGAAGAGTATTTCACCAAAACTCCAGAAATGGTTTGATAGCAAGAAATACAAGTATTAGTAGAACTATAATAAGTTTTAAAAGAAATGGAAGCAATAAAAGAAAATAAGAAATCTACCCCCTTCAAGGGACATAAAAGAAATTCTTTTTTTACTCCTGTTCCTGTTCAGGCAAAATTGACAGTCAATAAACCGGGGGATAAATATGAACAAGAAGCAGATGTTGTGGCCGATCAGGTAGTTAACGGTCTTACTACAAATTTTGCAAAACAGGATTTCATTTACTCTAAATCAAACATAAACTCTTCTGAAATTCATTCATACAATCCAAGTAACAGTAATGCTCTAGTCCAGGCAAAATGTGCTGAATGTGAAGCCGAAGAAAAAAATGAACAGGAGGAACAAATACAAAGAAAGCCTGTTCCAGTTTACTCTCTCACTTCCGAAGAAAGCAACCAAAATAAATCAGATTTAATACAAACTAAAGGAAATGATTCCGCAGGAGCGTTTGTATCTAATAACATTTCTAATCAACTCAAAAGCCCTCCAAAACAAGGTAATCCAATCCCTAAATCTACCAAAACTGAAATGGAAAAAGGATTTGGGATGGATTTCAGTCAAGTTAGAATTCATACAGACCAAACGGCAGAAAGTATGAGTAAAAACCTAGGAGCTCAAGCTTTTACCTACGGTTCAAATATTTATTTCAATTCAGGAAAATTCGAACCACAAAGTCAAAATGGTAAGAAACTGCTGGCTCATGAATTGACTCATGTAGTTCAGCAGCGCAAATTAAGTAATTTCAAAATTCAAAGGGCGATAGGTGATGGACATGATTTAAGTTCGCCAAGATTTGCAAGAGACACAGAATTGGAAGAAGTATTTGATGGAAACAAAGTTCTGGAAAGAGGTGAAAGAGGAGGACATGTGAATAAAGTTCAGCATGCCATTCAGGATAAAGGACATTTTCTGATTCGATTTGGAATTGATGGAATTTTTGAAGGTGAGACCGAACAGGGAGTAAGAGCTTATCAACAAGAAAAAGGCGTAACTACTGATCCGGCAGGGAAAGTAGGTACAGCAACTATGGCCGCCTTGGATGCTGATTTTCCCACGGTAGTAGATAATTCCACTACACTATCCCAAAACCCTGCAGATGTGGCATGTATTCAGGAAATACTTTGCCCATGGAATGAAGCCATTATAAACGATTTTAGAACGGGATTGAGAGTGGTAATATTAGTGGATGATCTATTTTGGGCAGATGAAATTTTTCAAGGTGGGTCTTGGCAGCCACATCCAATGCAGGGAGCAGGAGAAACCTCTGGTAATACGATTAGGTTGAATATTTCAGACGATTGTGAAACAGTCGCTCAAACCCTATATCATGAATACCAACACGCACGCTCTCCAAGAAGGCTACGGTCTGAGGCTTGGGCTGATGAGGAAGACTATGCTTATTCCTTAGAAACTAATTGGAGTATTGCCAGGGGACTTACTCCTGATCCCAGTTTAGTAACCACTGATCCTGTTTCAGGAGATACCGTTTTAGACCAAAGCGGTGTAGACGCGCAGGTTTCTACTTATCCAGGAATGGTTGCCAATGAAGAAGTTCTTGCCAAAGTGGGAGCAACTAGAGTAAGAGTACGAAGAGAAAACGGTTCCGTTTACGTGCGCAATGCAGTGAATGGTGATACTGTCCCTGGTCCAAGACGAGTAGTAAATCCTAGAACTATCACACCTTTAAATTGGCCAACTTGTCCATAAAAAATAGAAATGAAAATAACATTGAAAGGGATACCGGTAAGTAAAGTGTATTATTCGGGACAAGAACCCCAAATTACGAATGGGTGTTTTCAACTCACTAATGCTAATGAAAAACCCATAAGCTTCCATATTTTGAAAGTTGAAGTCTCGGATGGGGAAAAAAATCAGACTATCACCAAGTTTCATTTATACAAGCTTCCAGAATATGATGAATTAGCTCAGAAATCAATACCTGTGGGGTCGAAAGCAGATTTAAATTTCGATTTGAGTTTCCCATTTATTTCACAAAAAGGATTCAATAGAGACAATATCCAGATCAACTTGACCATAAAAGTTAACGATGAAATCATTCAATCTTCGTCTCAGGTATTCTTTGAATTAAGAAGACCGAAGAATTAAGCAAAAAAGACCGTAAATGAGTTTCAGATTAATGTAAAAACAAGGAGCATGAACTTTTAAATCTAAATTCCATGAAAGAGCAAAAAAAACTTAAAAAGTCCAATTCATTGCCAATGGAAAAGTTAAAAGTTTCATTTTTTTCACCTTCAAAGGTTCAACCCAAGTTAAAAGTTAATGATCCTAATGATTTTTATGAAAAGGAAGCAGACCTAGTTGCGGATCAAGTTATTTCTGCTCGAGGGAGAAATGATTTAATTTCTCAGAACGGAAACTTTCATAACATACAGGCAAAAGAAACCGATTTAGGAAAATCCCCAAATGACACTATTCCCTCGTCTGTAAAAAATACATTGGATAAAAACGGGGAGCCTTTAGAAAACGGAGTTAAGGAGTCTATGGAGTCTGCTTTTGGTCAAGATTTCAGTAAGGTCAGAATCCATAGTGATGGTACCGCAAATCAAAGTGCAGATGAAATCAACGCCCGGGCATATACTTTTCAAAATAATATTGTTTTTGGGGAGAATCAATATAACCCTAATTCATTCCAAGGAAAAAAACTTCTTGCTCATGAATTGGTACACACCATCCAACAAGGAAATTCAGGTTCAAAAGAAATTCAGAGATCTGTTAAAACTTTTATCGAAGGAGGGATCCGAGGACATGCCAGCCCTAGGTGGGAAAATACAGGAAGAAGTACTTCTGAAGAATTAAATCTGACTCTTTCCAGTGATCGGGCGAATAATGTGGAATACTTATTCCAAGAAATGTTTAGAAGGTACATGGCAGGGCATGGTGAGATTGAATTTGCCATTGAATCCTCCATTTCAGGAGAAAGAGATGAAGGAGTAGTTTCCATACCTGCCGAAGGAGTTGGAGACCGGGTAACATTGGTAGAAGGAGGAGGTGATTTAGAGGCTAATGACCCATCAATGAGACGTGTTGATATTGACATTGTAGTAACTAGACAAGAATCTGGAATAGCCCCATCTATGGAATCAAGAGTCATCCCAGAAGAATGCGAACCCCATGCTACCAATCAATGGGCTATAAAATTGTCACTTTCAGGAGGCGGCGGACATGCAGGATTAGGAGGAGCCTTTGCCATCGGCAAATTAAAAAATAGAAGGACAGGACAAATTGCTGAAGGATCCTTTGTGGGAGGCGGTATTGGAGTAGGGCTTCAAACTCCCGGAGCAGACCCAGGATGGGGAGATTGGACTGATTTTGTTACGGAAGATATCTGTACCTTTGATGACTTTAATAATACGCTCTCGAGGTTGACCACTGCAGGGGCCGGCGCATATGTAGGTTACGGAATGGCCTGGATTTCTTTTCCTATGAGAGGTGCCAATTCCATTTATGTAGGAGGATTCAATGTAGGGGCTGTAGGAATTGACGCAGGTAGCAATGTTGGAAATTGGAATATTCATGGAACACCCCCTGGACCAAGGTGTGTCCCTGAACACGAAGTTCAGCGAGAAGTATTCACCCCTTTCGAATTTGATACTCAAGATGGACTTCGACATACCGTCTATTTTGAAACCGGAAGTTCAGAAATAGATGATGAACAATTCCGATTGTTAGACGCTTTTGTGCAACACATCACTTCCAGGTATACGGAGGATTAAGCAAACGCTATATTTTATTGATTTTTATAACCTCTAAATACCTTTAAGTGAAAAATCTATTTCTCTTTTTTCTACTATTTTCCTACCTAATTTTTTCCTGGGAAAAAGTAGAAAATCAAACTGCCCCAATCCAAGATGAAATCTCGACTTAAGTGTAAAAGGAAAAAACATCTTTGTATATGACCCTAATAATGGAGACGAAAACCTGCTTTCCCCTACTTCTGAAACTGATTTTTTGGACTTGACAACTGGCGATCGAGTGAAATCCCAGCATACAGAAAATCCAGTTGGTATGCTTTGGGGAGGGAATTTTCAGTTTTATAAGGTGAAGGAGTAACTACCACTTTTTATTTACGTCACTGCCTGCCCTCCGGTAGGCGGGCGATGTGAGGAACAGCCTGCCCCGTACAATTGTCGGGGGCGGCTTGGCAGTCTCAATAATTAAACCTTTACTATTCACGGGATTGCTTCTCCGCCTGTGGCGGATCGCAATGACGGACAAAATTGTAATCACAAATGGTATTTGAGGAGCTTCCCTTAAACTAACCGGTTTTTGAGCTGCATGTAGATCCGTTAAGAAAATCAATTAGCCACGATCTTGCTTCGGGAATCCATTGATTTTTAGGATTTACAATCCCGCACGGTTCTTTATTGGACTTCAATGTTGCTGATGACTATCTATTCAAAGGCACGTCTTTAATTTATTCTCCACAAAAAAGCCGGTCAAAATTTGACCGGCAATGTTGTGATAAGCTCTTAAATCAATTGTTCTTTAGTCCTTTAGCCGTCCTATCTTCATAGGGAGGTGCTGGAGTCATTTGAGAAGGTTGGGATGGAATCAGCTTCAGAACTTCCTGAACGACACGTTCCATTTGTGGATCTCTCCCTTCCATCATCAGATTTGGATCATCCCAGACTACAATATCAGGACTGACACCCTCTCCTTCCCAAAACCAATGGCCGGCATTGTCATATAACCTAGCATCAGGGACAGTAATTCCTCCACCATCAATCAATTGGTGACCTGTTGCTGGACCTACCAAGATTCCAAGTGTGTTTTCTCCTACGATCGGCCCTGCATTCAACACTTTAAACGCCCAAGGAAGGCCATCTCCTCCTGAACCTGCCCAGCCATTTATCAGCATACCCATTGGCCCGGTATTGGCCTTGATCGGGTTGGTATGGTCCCTGCCATTTCTCCAATGCAAATTATACACAACTGGACGGAGCAATAATTCTAAAAACCGATCAGCCAACTGCCCTCCACCATTGAATCTCTCATCAATAATGAATCCCTTCTTATCCAGTTGCCCATAATACATACTGATGAGTTCACGCTGTCCATCCCCGGCTGTATTGGACATGTAGATATAGCCCAATTGCCCATCAGATAGCTTTTCCACTAGTTTTCGGTTGTTTTCTACCCACTCGAGGTAAATCAAATCCCTTTCTTCATTAGGAGTGAGGCAAGTAATTACAATATTTTTTGAATCTTCTGTAGTACCATTTCTCTGTCCAATAGTCAAGGAAACTGTTTTACCGCTTAGGCCTTCGAAAGCAGCATACGGATCTTTTTTAGGATCTAATTTTATTCCATTGACGGCTAGGATAAAGTCCCCTTCCTTTACCTCCACGCCCGGACGATCAAAAGGGGATCTTACCTCTGTATTCCAGGAAGATGGCCTGACAATCCTGCCTATTTTATATCTATCCCCTTCCTTTTCCCATTTGATACCAAGAAACCCAGTCAAAATCGGTGTTACTGACTCATTATCCCCTCCTCGCGTATAGGTGTGCCCCGCCGCCAACTCTGCTTGCATATTGGATTGGATATTGGAAACATCCCATCTGGTTCGTGCATCTTTTAACAATGCACCATATCTTTTACGCATATCCTCCCAATCGACTCCCTGCATATTAGGATCATAAAAGAAATCACGATATCGACGCCAAGTATCGTTGAAAATCTGATTCCATTCATCCTTAGCCACCCAATTCATAACCAATCCACCGGTGGGTACGGGCTTTTCGATTTTTTGTCCCGGATTAGTAGCAATCACAGCATACTGCCCATTACTGAATACGAGAATGGATTTCCCATCTGCACTGACAGTATAATTGTTAACTTTTTCCAGAATGACTTTCTCTTCCCTTTCCTGAATATCATAAAATGAAAGAGTTGATCCTGAAGCACCGGATCCTGTTCTCGGGTTCCTTTGGTAGATCAACTTACCCCCAATAGCTTCCATTTTTCCAAAATTCCCAGGCTTGACCGGAAGCAAGACAATACGGGATTCCAGACCGTCAAAATCAATACTGACCTGCACATCTTCTTCCTTATTTTCCTCGGATTTTTTATCAGATGAAATTGATAACGAATCGTTTTTGGGAGAAATCAGAGAGGCAGTAGCTTTAGTCAGACTGACCGCGGCAAGCTGGGTAGTATTGGCATAAACCCAGGTTCCATCCCCCAAATCCGAATAAATAGATTCCATATTTCTGTTTGTCTGAAAAAAAAGATACTTCCCATCCTTACTGAATACCGGAGAGGAATCCTCATAAAAACCTGAAGTGGCTTGAGTTAATTTTTCAGTTGCAGTATCATAGATAAATATGGCTTGGTTTGCATTTTCCTGCCCTATTGTGAACGTCAGATATTTTGAATCCGGAGACCAATTGATGGGATAGTATGGTGATCCATTATGACCTACTATCCATTTTGTATTTCCAATTTTTTTAATATTTCCCGAAGCAACATCAACAATAGATATATCATACTTTTCGTCGAGGAATGCTATTTTCTTGCTATCTGGAGACCAATATAAGGTATATCCAAAACCGGATTTCCGATCTGTTAGTTTTCTGGACTCTTGACTGCCTTGTGATTCTTGAAGGTGAATTTCAAATTCTCCTGAACGGTCGGACCAGAAAGCAATGTTCTGCCTATCAGGGGACCAAGCAGGACTGTGATCAAATGCACCGCTCGATTGGGTCATGTTGATAGTAAAACCTTCCTTTGCAGGAGTATTAAACAGTTCACCTCTGGCCTCCAAAATCACCCGCTTTCCATCGGGAGACACGGTCATGTTCTGAATATTCTTGCTAACATCCCTGAGTTGAGTAATTTCTTTCGAAAGATCTGAAACGACCTGAATGTCAATCTTCTTGTAATCCTTGCCTGCCAAATCCATCAAATACAAATCTCCTCCCATTTCAAATACCAAGTCTTTATCACTGGCTGAAAGGTATGATACATCAAAATCCTTAAAATCAGTCAATTGGGAAATGCTTTTAGATTGTGTATCGTAAGACCATACGTTGAGACGCATTTCGGGATTATCGTCAGAAAGAAAATATACAGTGCTTCCCGACCAAGCAGGCTTACCGTCGATTGCAATCCGATTGGTAATATTTTCAACCTGGTTTGAGGCTAAATCATAGATTAATATGTCAGAATTGTTACCGCTACGAATTCTTTTGAAGGGATAGTTTTCAGTGATTTTTGTAATGTAGGCAAGTTGCTTACCATCTGGTGAAAAACTCCCAAGTTCTCCATAAGGCAAAGGAAGTTTTTCAGGAAAGCCTCCATCCTTATCGACAAGGAAAAATTGATTAAGAAGCCTCCTACCACCCAATTCACCAGTGGAGGCAATCAACAACCGCTTACCATCAGGATGCCAATCAATCATCCTATCGGGAAATGATTTGTATGTTACTCGGGTTGGTACTCCTCCAGTCACAGGCATGGTATAAACATCCTCATTACCATTGTAACTAGCAGAAAAAGCAATGTAAGCCCCATCAGGCGAAAACCTAGGCCAGGATTCCTCTCCTGGTGAGTTGGTCAACTGGACAGCCAAACCTCCCTCTTTGGGTACCAACCAAATATCTCCTCCGTAAACAAAGGCAATTTGGGAGTCTGAAACATCCATGTATCGCATCAATTTTGCATTAATCTGTCCAAAAGAAGGAAAGATCATGCTTGTAAAAAGGAAAAAAAGCAAAAGTTTCTTCATGATTTCTAGTAGGATTTTTATAAAAGTTAAGAATTTATTAAAGTTTTCCCCCTCTGGTTATAGTAGAATATGAATATTCCTTGGTGTAGTTTGAAACCACACCATTTTATTTTTTGGAATTTATTATTCCTACCCCCTCCCCCCTCTCTATACCCCCCCAGGGGGGTCAAAAGAATCTCGCGAGATGCTTTTTGTATATAGCGAGACTCTTTTAGTATCAAACGAGATACTTTTTATATCTCCCTAGACCCTCTGAGTATCTTCGGAGATACTTTTTGGTTCATGTGAGATTCATTTTGTATCTCGCGAGACTCTCTGAGTATTTCGCGAGATACTTCGAGTTTCAATCAACACCTAAAAAGAGTCTTGCATGAATCAACTTTGGTATCGCGAGATTGATTTTGAGTATCTGGATATTGAACAAGCATCTAAAATGGAGAGCATCTTCCCTACCCAAAGAAAAATCTTCCTGAAATAGCATACTCGTACGTAAGGCATAGGGAGAATTGGGGGAATTGGCCCTTTGGGATGTTAAGACAAAAAAGAAACTTTCGTATTTCTTTCAACCGGGACCTATCCTTATTTTTGTAAAGCTTGTGCTCGAGGATCTTACCCCAGTGGATCCTCTAAGGACCCAGAACTAAACCCCGAATAATTGGAAAACTTAATTCTTGTCGCTGCAATTCTTGGTCTGCTAATTGGACTTGCAATGATCTCCAGGGTTTTTACAGAAACCAAAGACGATTTTTTCATTGGTCTTGTGGTTCTCATGTTAACTCTTGAACTGCTATTTTCCTGGGGTTTTTATTCTGGCTATAATAATTCCGAAGGTGCTGTTCCATTCTGGAAATTGCTGAACTACCTCCTAATCCCTCCTTCCATTTGGCTCTTTGTCCAATACAATACCGATGACAACTTCAAGTTTCAGGGCTGGCATTTCACCCTATTTATCCCTGCATTACTAGCCTACCTGATTGAACTACTGGCCAGTTGGAGCTCTATTTCTTTGAAAGAGTATGAAGTTTGGTTTTGGTTCACAGATATCCTCCCCTTGCTTGGTCTGATTTATGTCATCGGGATATTTTGGATCCAATACCGCAAGTTGTACCATCTTCGAGCCATCCCCGCTGGAAAGGATACGAGCATTCAAAGAGCCAAGCTATTTTTACTCATGACTAGTCTTACTTTATTAGCACTCTTTTGGCTTTTTTTCTCATTCATTGGCTGGCGACATTTTGAGATCTTGGAATACCTACTCATTTTCTTCTTTTTTGGATTTGCTTTCCTTCATTTCTTGGAAGGACGAACCTTTCCCGCCTTGAATTTGGAATCAAAACAGCAGGAATTCCCCCAATACAAGGATCCTGAAAATCTGCAATTATTAGAGGAACTGATGAAAGAAAAAAAGCCTTTTCTTATGCCCTCCTTCCCCCTACAGGAACTGTCGAAGGAGGTCCATTTGCCTCCTCGGTACGTTTCCTTTTTGATCAACGAATACCATGGAAAAAACTACAAAGAGTACATCAATAGCTATCGAATTCAGGCATTTCTAGAAAAGGCCAGGTCAGAAGAAAATAATTATAAAACCTTATTGGGTCTGGCATTGGAATCTGGCTTCAGCAGCAAATCCACCTTTAACCAAGTGTTTAAAAATCAAATGGGCCAGTCCCCTTCAGAATATTTGAAAAACCCGCCCTCTAGTAGGTCCTAAAATCGGATTTGGAAGTCCAAAAAAATGTTTTCGGTCGATTGGGTCCATTGCTTTGCCTTGCTTTGGAAAAAAATAGCGATGAAAAAAGCCTTTTTACTATGGACCCTATTCTGCTGTGTGGGTGTCCATGCCCAAACTATTGAAATCCGATTCAATAAAAACATTGAGCTCCTTGGATACCTCATTGAATTGGGTGATCCTTCTGAAAATGATCCGAATCATCCGATTTCTATTGCAATCAACCAATTTCCTGAGGACAAAAATAATCCAGCGTTGGCTAAGCTTTTCGAGTTGGGCGAAACTATGGATTATTCCACGCTTGTCCAGTTGATGTATCGTTTACCGGAATTTCCTCATAAAGAAGGAATGGAGTATTCGGATGAAATTTTAAGTAGCACAGCCTTTGATCCCAAGCTCATTCAATCCATTTTTGAACAAGTCAACCAGTTCTCAAAATTATCTCATTTTGATGAACTATGGGATAACCTGGAAGCAGCAAGATCAGCCACTTCCAGCCTATTGGATGAACGCAAGCCTTCCATGGAGCTTATCACCGAATTGGAGCGTTTTTATGGACAGTCTTATGCAGCATACGAAATAGTGCCTAGCCTCACCCTTTGGTCAGGTTCTGGTTTTGGGATTCGAAGCCAGGAAGAAAATAAAGCCACTTTTGTCTTGGGTCCGTTGGTAAAAAATTATGATTTCACCAGCGAAGTATTTTCTAGCCTGACCATTCATGAGTTTGGCCACTCCTTTGTCAATCATATCGTAGAAGAAAACAGCGATATCATCAGTAAAACGAGTGAACTTTTTGAGGAGATCGAGTCCTCGATGAGGCAGCAGGGATACACTAACTGGCCTACTTGTGTCCTAGAGCATTTTGTAAGAGCAGGGGAAGTGATCATCCCGGAACTAATGGGAGACCATACTACCAGTCAATCCAATCTTCAGTATCATACGATAGAAAAGGATTTTATCTACTTAGAATACCTGATTGATCGTCTTAAGGAATACCGGTTGAACCAAGGACTCCTCTATTCAGAGGCAGTCAGCAACACTATGAAGGACTTCCAAATCAAACTTCAGCCTGAGAACGATCAGGTGGAAACTATACAAGGGGTGGTTCAAAGGAAAGAATCAAACGAGCCCATTCCATTTGCACATATCGGAGTTCCAGGTAAAAACCTGGGCACTATTTCAAGGCCAGATGGATCCTTTGAGATAGATTTATCGCAAGCCTCGCCTACCGATAGCCTGGTATTTTCTTCCCTCGGCTTTCTAAGAAAAGCATTTCCTGTCTCAGACTTGACAACTTATTTAGATGTTTCACTGGAGGAGGAAGCTAATCTGCTCCAGGAAGTTGTGGTTACAGCCAAAAGAGAACAGGCCAAGTCAAAAAAGTTGGGTAGGATTAAACCAAGTAAAAGAACACGAGGACAAAATGGATTGAAGGAATTTGGTTTTGGAGGAGAGCAAGGAATAAGAATTAAAGCCACGCAGCCCTATCTTCTTGAAGAAGTTTCCTTTCACATGCGGTTTAATACCGTAGATTCAGCGCTTTTCCGACTCAACATCTATCGCGTGGATGAAGATGGGCTCCCCGAAAAATCACTCCTGAAGCAAGACCTATTTGTAAAGTCAAAAAAGGGACAAAAGTGGATTAGAAAGGAGCTTGAAGCAAATAGCCTACTCATCGATCAAGACCTAGTCATCACCTATGAGGTAGTTCAGGTATGGTTCAGCGATACCTCTACTAATGCCCTCTACCTAACCTTTGGAAAAGGATACCCGGAAGGAGGCGCTTTCTTACGAAGGTCAAGTATGGATCAATGGATTACTGAAACCCCCGATGCTTTTCCAATTACCCTTTACGTGTCAGTTAAAGTATACGAGGATGGAGAACAGTGATTGGATTTGAAAAGCACATGAAAACATGTAGAATCATCCTTATAGGTAGCTGGCCGCTTGCGATCTAGCGACTAATTACTATCCCGCCTGACGCAGCCATAAATCCTCCTACCGCTCCAAGGATATTTAGCGTACAATGGATGACTATGGCCACATAAACATTCTTGGTTTTCCAAGCAACAAAACTTAAAACTATGCCCACGGCCATCGTAGCCAAGAAATTATGGGGTTGCCAAAAATGATACAAGCCGAAGAGAGATCCATTGACCAAGGGAGCCCAATTTTTCAAGAAAGCCATTCTAGGTAGTAAGTATCCCCTGAAAAAGAGCTCTTCAGCGATCGGGCCAATCAAACCGTCCACCACTATCCCAATTAGAAATGTGTTGGCAATCAGTTGGATATTCTCAGTCCCGTATAAGGGATTGAAATACCATTCAGGAAGCCATCCGAACCAGTTTTCTCGCAAGAAAAGACCGACGGGATACAAGGGAAGGTAAACAACGGCGCAGGCAAGAAGCCCAAAAAGGGACCATGCGATGAACGATTTAGGGGATAGTCTTTGCCGAAATAGAATGAGATCTTGAATGGGCACAGATTGTTTTCGGGCACTAATCTTCAGGTGAGCGAATACCAAGGGGGCAAGAATAAAAATCTCAGCAGCCAGTAAAACTGAGATTCCCGGAAATCCTGCATGTATAATCATTGGGCTGAACCCAATGTAAAACAAGGTGATGATTACACCCACATAAAAATGATTCACCAACAATGACGGAATAGCGAGTTGTTCGATGGAGTTTTTCATTTGTTTTTTGAACAAAGCTCCGTGAAAGAGGGATGCAAATCGACCGAATACACGAATTCGAACTAATTTTATGATCACTTTTTTTTGCGATTCCGGTATTCAGAGGGTGTTTGACCCATTCGTTTCTTAAACTCGGTATTAAAGGAGGATTTGGAGTTGAACCCAACTTGATAAAGAACTTCTAACACGGTAAGGCCAGAATCCTTTTCGGTATCAAATATATGGCAGGCCTCTTTAATTCTGTAATTGTTTACCAAGTCGTAAAAATTCTTTTTCATGAGCTTATTGATTGACTTGGATACAATTCTATCAGAACTATTGATTTCCATTGCCAGCTCTTTGATCGTTAACTCCGGACGAATAAAGAGTTTTTTTCCTGATAAGGCCTCCTGAATTTTAGCGCTGACTTTTACCAATTCTTCCATAGAAGGCTCGTTTCCTATCTCTGAATGCGATGAAGTCTGAAACATCGGCTGACTCATTGCCTGAAGGATCAGTCGCCCCATAAATACTACAGAAATTACACTTAGAGAAAGGAGCAGCATCGCAAAAACTTCTTTTAAGCCCAAGTATTGAACAATTGCCACCAAAAGTGAAATCAGAAAGACGATGACCACCGTTTGGATCATGCGTTTGGACCAATCAATATCAATGGAAGAATAGTATTGCTTCAGTTGGTCAATGTGTCGTGTTAACGTTCGATTTGCAAAAATTGAATAAATCAGCAAATGTGCGAAAAACGGTAGGATGCCTATCAACAGGATAAAATTCTGGTCCAAATTCCGAATGGAATCTATCATCGAAACGATTTCAGTATCAGAAGTTCTGAAATGAAAAATAACTACCAGAACCTCGAAAATTAGGAAAGGCAGGAGATGCAAAAAGAGACGGAAGTTCCAATTCCATTGTTTGGCAATGAGTTGCAAAGTGAAAAAATAAAGAAGAGGTCCGTACAAAAGCGCAAATGGATCCTCCCAAAAAGCCCACCTTGGAAAATCCCTTAGCGTGCCATTGAAGAGCAGAATCCCATCTGTAAAATTTAGAGCAAGAAGGATAAAAAATAGCCCCAACCATCCAAAGCCATTGCTCAGAGACTTTTTTGTGGATATAAGAAAAATTCCAAGTACACAAAAAAGGCAGATATTACAAATGAGAAGTGCTTCAAGGTACTTCATAGAGTTACAATGGCGAGGTTGCTACAAAACAATAGGCTTTGTTATCATAAAATAATGAATACAGGTCAAATAGTAACACTCGGTACCTTTAGAAACCAGGTCTGGAACTGAAAATAGACTAACAATTGGGAATTTTATCATAGGTTGAATCTTCCCAGCAGATTCTTTGTAGTACAACCTGAATTTGGTAAATTTTATAACCTAAACACGCCATTTTTAATACTGAATTATAACTATTCGGCAAATGCAACTTCTTGATGAACTAGAAGTGATCCATAAAGGAAAAACGAAGACAGCTGGGTTATATCATGGTGACTTAACGAATTTGACACCAAATGAATTTTTTCGATTTACTGGTAATTTCTGCTTTCCCCAATAACTATATTCCTATTCCAACCTCCATGGTCAAGACACTGGACAGAAAAGGTCTGTCGGTGGAAAGGGTAGTTAAAGAAAAGAAATAGATTATTCTTAATTCTATTCCCAATTTTAGGTATACAATTTAATCAAGATTTCAGAAATGATGCGCTTCTTCTCACCAGTACTATTCTTTATCCTTTTCAGCTTTGGATACTGCCTTTCTGCATATGCACAGCAGGATATTACTTCTCTAAAAGTCATGACCTATAATATCTGGAATGGCTTTGATTGGGGGAAAGATTCTACCCGTCAGGAAAACCTGATTCAATGGGTGAAAGAGCAAAAACCGGATGTCTTGGCATTACAAGAACTTTGCGCTTACGATGTGGATAAGTTGAAAAAGGATGCAGCAAAATGGGGGCATCTATATGTACAAATTTTGAAAGATAAAGGTTATCCAACAGCCCTCACATCCAAAGAACCCATAAATCTAATTGAAAAAAATGTGGATAACTTTTGGCATGGACTCTTACATGTACAGACCTATGGGATTGATTTTTTTGTCGTACACCTATCCCCGTCGGATGTGGATATCCGTTTGAGAGAGGCCCAAAAAATCAAATCAAGGATTCAGGAGTTATCCACAAACGATTATATCATTTTGGGAGATTTCAATGCCCATTCCCCTTTTGATGCCTATTGGTTGGAAGCGAGAACGACCCTTAAAACCAAGATGGCAAATGAGAAAAATGGCACTTATTCCAATATGCGCCTGGGTGAATTCGACTATGCATCCATGTCTGAATTCTTATCCATTCCAGCCATTGATGTGAGCTTGGGAAAAGCAGATCGGGAAGTGAGTTTTACGTTTCCTACTCCGGCATTGATTGGCTTATACGATCAAACTGAAGAAACCATCCTTCAAAATCGAGTTCGTATTGATTATATTCTTGCAAGTCCTACTTTGTCAAAAACTTGCATCGAAGTGAAAATATTTAATCAGGGAACCCCCGAAAAGCTTTCGGATCATTTTCCGATGATGGCGGTTTTCCGGTTAAATCAATAGGTCTGAAATGTTCAATTTCAAATAGATTAATACCTTTACCACTCAAGTAAAATAATTCTTGCTTCACCATTTTTAACAAGGAGAACTCCTCTTTTTTTGAATTGGGAGCGTTACTTTTAACTATGATTAGAAGCAAAATCCAACTGGTAGTAGGCTTTGGAGTTGGTCTAATGGTCATGGGGTGCAGTTCCTCTTCCTTGATCACAGCTCCTCCAATCGCTTATAGTAATACCAGTCCAAAAGAAGCCGAACTCACTGACCCAGAATCCAGACATTGGGGTCATTTAGATTTACAAAAAGACACCATACCGGGCATGAGTGTGGATCGTGCCTATGCGGAGCTTTTGAAAAAGAAAAAAGGGGAAGAAGTTATCGTAGCCGTGATTGATTCAGGCATAGATCTAGATCATGAGGATATTAAGGATGTTCTTTGGACTAATCAAGACGAAAAACCAGGTGACGGAATTGACAATGACGGAAATGGTTATATCGACGACATTCATGGCTATAATTTCTTGGGAGATTCATACAATGAGCAAATGGAAATGGCTCGGATTCTTCGCTTAAAAATCGGTGACGAAGCCTATCAATCCGCTGCGAGAACCAAATTAAACGAAATGCTTCCTGAAGCCAGAGCTGCGCTTCCTCAGTTAAAGCAGATTGAAGCTTTGGTCACTTTGGCTGATGAAAACATTAAATCAGCTTTAGGAAAAGAATATTATTCTTTGGCTGATTTACAAAGATATCAGCCTAAAAACATGCAGGAAGAGCGCTTGATCGGAATGCTATCCCAAGTGATAAGTACTGGGCAGGAGATTCCGGAAGCAATCAAAGACCTTCAAGATGGAATCAAGTACTACGAAACACTGGTAAACTATCACCTGAACGTGGATTTCGATGGTCGAACCCCTGTTGGAGATGATCCTTATGACTATTCCGATCAGGATTATGGCAATGGAGATCCGAACATCAAAGATCCGGATGAAAGCCACGGTTCGCATGTGGCTGGGATCATCGCTGCAACCAGAAAAAACAAAAAGGGAGTTGATGGAGTGTCTTCCAATGTTAGAATCATGTCCATCCGAGCTGTTCCAAATGGGGATGAATACGATAAGGACATTGCATTAGCGATTCGGTATGCCGCAGATAATGGCGCCAAAGTTATCAATGCCAGCTTCGGAAAGGAATTTTCTCCCAATTCAGAATGGGTGTATGATGCTTTGGACTATGCTGCTTCAAAAGATGTGCTGTTTGTACATGCGGCAGGAAATGACGGCCTTGACTTGGATTCGCCAGAGAACGCAAATTTTCCGAATGATAAACCTAATGGTAAGTTGGGAGAATTCGAAGATAATTACATTACTGTGGGAGCTTTGACTCCATTATATGGCCCAGAGATGATTGCAGTATTTTCCAATTATGGAAAAGAAAATGTGGACATCTTTGCACCGGGAGATGAGATTTATTCTACCATGCCCAATGACCAATATGAGTTTCAGGGCGGAACTTCAATGGCGGCTCCCGCAGTCGCAGGCTTGGCAGCCATGATCCGTTCCTATTTTCCCAACCTAAGTGCGGCGCAGGTTAAACAAGTCATTATGGAATCTGGAATTTCTCCTGATATAAATGTGAATGTAGGGGGAGAAGAGAAATCCTTCTCAGAAATTTCAAAATCTGGAAAAATCGCGAATCTATACAATGCTTTGATTTTGGCTAGTGAGGTGGCCAAAGGAAGAGTAAGCTTATAGTAGCATGATTTCAGTTCAATACCTAAAATGATGTCAATGATAAAACTGAAATAAAAATTAAAAAACATTAAATCAGTCAGTTATATTAGAGTTGATCATCATAGTATAGAAATCATGAATGAAGAAAATTATATAGCCGAACGAGTCGATAAACAATTGGATTGGTATGAAGAAAAAGCAGCATTAAACAAAAAGCTATTTATCTGGAAAGAAGGTCTGGTAATCTCTTTTGCTGCTCTTATTCCATTTATATTAGTTTGGGATCCTTTAGAATCTGGAAAAATATTGAGTGCTGCCCTTGGCATGTCAATTACCATATTGAGTGGTGTTGCAAGCACGATGAAATTGGAGAAAAAGTGGACTGAATACAGGACCACTGCAGAAACATTAAAGCATGAAAGGTTTTTGTATTTCACCAGATCTGGACACTATCAAAATCCCAAACCCTTATTTAATGAATTTGTACAAAGAGTTGAGAATATCATAAGCAAAGAAAACTCTTTCTGGAATCAATACATTGTAAAGAATAATAATGAAAAGGAAGACCAGGAAATCAAACCCTCTTAAAAATTCCTACAAAGCATGATTAATCACTTTTGAAGAAGGAATTTTTTATTATACTTCATCTTCTTTATGTAATTTGAAGAACTCTATTCATTATAAATATTACGCCTAGGTTTCATAAAAGCAATAAAGCCCATCCTATAATCATAAGATGGGCTTTATCCTGTTATAAGATGCTTGAATTAACTACACGCTATCTTATTTACTCGATTTTGGTGCCTTCCTCCTTCAAACTCAGTTGTGAGGAAGATTTCTGCTAATTTTTCTGCTAATTCATAGGTAATAAAGCGGGCAGGTAATGCAAGGACATTGGCATTATTGTGCATTCTAGCCAATGCTGCCAGCCCTTCATTCCAACAAAGTGCTGCTCTTATTCCCTGATGTTTATTGGCGGTGATTGCAACTCCGTTTCCACTTCCGCAGATCACAATTCCAAACTCATACTCACCAGCTTCTATTGCTGAACTCAAGGGGTGTACATAATCAGGGTAATCTACAGAGGCATCCGAAAAGGGTCCAAAATCCTTTACTTCATATCCTAAGGATACAAGCTTATCGATCATTTTAGCCTTGTATTCAAATCCTGCATGATCACCTCCTATTGCTATTTTCTTTGCCATAATTTCTACAAGACGGTGGACGATAGAAAGAAGATCTCCGAAGGATCCCCTTTCATGTCTTTAAATTTTATGTTCTGTATATCTTAACTCTTTCAATTTATAATCAATCCCTATCTCCCATTGCATCAGCAATATCCTCTTCTTCTCTTTTCAGGGCTCTCTTTTTTTCTAATCTCTTAGCAATCTGAATACCTGCTTCATATAACACTAAAATAGGCATTGCAATCAAAATCTGACTGATAACATCGGGAGGAGTAATTACCGCTGCAAGAACCAGGATTACTACTATTGCGTGTCTTCTATAAGATCTCAACATTCCTGAAGTCACCAAACCTGACATTGCTAAGAAATATACAACTACAGGCAGCTGGAACATGATAGCCGAAGCCAAAACCAGCATGGTCAGAGTAGAAACATAGGAGGTAATATCAAATTCATTAAGTATGGATGGATCCAACTGATAATTTGATAGGAAATTAATGGATAAAGGTGAGAGGATATAATATCCAAATGCTGCTCCTAAGAAGAATAATAAACTTACGAAAAATACTGCTCCACGGGCTGCATTTTTCTCTTGATCATAAAGACCAGGACTGATAAATCTCCAAATTTCCCAGAAAACAAAAGGAAACGCAGCTATGAACCCTACCACAAAACTGGAAGTCATGTGCATGGTAAACTGCCCTGTCATTTGCCTACTTTGGATCGTAAAGGGTAATTCATCGATACAAAGTGCAGCCATCCCAAAATAGTCACTGACATTGCAAAGCCAACGGTAAGTAATAAAATCGACCTTTGAGGGGCCAAGTATTACTATTCCAAACACAAACCCTTTTGCAATAAAAGCCGCAACTGATAGGATTAAAATAGCGGAAATGGACCGAAGTAGATGCCAACGAAGCGCCTCCAAATGGTCCAAAAAGGACATTCCTTCTTCTTCCTCCTCTTGATATTGATCTAATGCCACGGGTGGTATTTTATTCTAGTATAATGGAAACTGATTCATCCAAGCGTTTACTTCACTTCGGATTTTTGACAATTCTGTCTCATTTTCATGATTAGTTAATGCGCTGTCAATCAAATCAACGATCTTAATCATGTCATCTTCTTTAAGCCCTCGTGTAGTGATGGCCGCAGTTCCAACTCTCATTCCCGAAGTAACGAACGGAGATTTTGTATCGAATGGAACCATATTTTTATTGATGGTGATATCTACCTTCCCAAGAGTTTGCTCAGCAATTTTACCAGTAAGGTTTTTATTTCTTAGATCAATTAACATCATATGATTATCAGTTCCTCCTGATATGATCTCATATCCTAAACTTACGAACCTATCTGCCATTACGGATGCATTCTTTTTTACTTGTAGCACATAATGCATGTATTCATCTGAAAGCGCCTCTTCAAAAGCGATTGCTTTAGCTGCAATGATATGCTCCAATGGTCCTCCCTGAGTCCCTGGGAAAACTCCCATATCCAACAAGGAAGACATCTTTTTGATTTCTCCTTTAGGAGTAGTCAAACCCCAAGGATTATCAAAATCTTCTCTCATTAGAATCAAACCGCCTCTAGGTCCTCTCAATGTCTTGTGGGTTGTCGTGGTGACGATATGACAATGGTCTAAAGGATCATTTAAAAGACCTTTTGCAATTAATCCAGACGGATGGGAAATATCAGCTAATAAAATTGCGTCAACTTGGTCAGCTATTTCTCTCAACCTTGCATAATCCCAATCGCGTGAATAAGCAGAAGCACCGCAAATAATCAATTTTGGAGATACAGCCAGTGCTTTCTCCTCCACTTTGTCATAATCAATTCTCCCAGTCTCTTTTTCCACTCCATAAAAATGAGGCTCATATAATTTACCTGAGAAATTCACCGGAGAACCGTGTGTCAAGTGACCTCCATGAGAAAGGTCAAATCCTAGAATTGGATCGCCTGCACTTAGACATGCAAGGAAAACAGCAGCATTTGCCTGAGCACCCGAATGTGGCTGAACATTAGCCCAAGTGGCACCGAAAAGCTGCTTGGCACGATCTATCGCTAACTGCTCAATTTCATCCACCACTTCACAGCCGCCATAATATCTTTTTTTCGGCAAACCTTCTGCGTATTTGTTCGTCAATACGCTACCAGCAGCCTCCATTACTTGTTTGCTTGTAAAGTTTTCTGAGGCAATTAATTCAATTCCTCTCTTTTGTCTGTCCTCTTCTTGGGCAATTAGGTCAAATATTACCGTATCTCTTTTCATATTCAGGGGTTTGAAAGCGGATTAGCTAAGATAATGAGCCACTTGATCAAGCTCAAAAACGAGCCCAAAAATAGCCTGAAAGTCTTGATATTCCAATCCAAAAACAGCTTAGATGCAAGATTAAAGATTTACTTTCCCGGATTCACTATTTTTGTAGCATGTTTGATTTTAAATTCACTCCTGAAACCTATTTCAAAGAGGGAGTTACTTCCGTCTTATTGGTAAAATTACAGTACCCGGAAAGTCAATGGGGTGAACAAATCAGTATTTATGCCCATTTCATAGAAAATAAAATTCACTTTGAAGCGGTTGATTTCTATGGAAATGATTTTATGCTTTATCCATCATCTAGCTTTGAACCATTAAATTTTGAAGATTTGGTTTATATGCTGGAAGGGATTCAAGTGAATCAGGACACAAACGAAGGAAATGTTGAAATTACCCTATATGGCATACCCCAAGCAGAAAGTAATTTCTATCCTGAAGTAGAAAAGTATTTTGAGGAAAAAAGAGAAAATGCAGGCTTAACTTAGAATTCCATTGAGTTTAGACTGCGATTTGATGCTTGGTGAGAGCGGAACCAATATTCATAAGTTGAGAAATCAACACATTCGTTTAATTCTATCCCTTGAAAAAAAATTTTCTTTATGCTATTGACTGGCAGCCAAGATTTAAACTGCTTTGCATGATTAGAATTTAACTGTGAAAGTTGAATCCATTTTACTCCTTCAATAGAAATAGGTACAAGTTTCGTCATATGATCACTATAAATTTGGATAAAAGTATACTGATTTTCAATGTCATACAAAATTTCAAAGTTAATTCTATGTTAATAACTATTCCATTTTATCCAAAAACCTCATGATACCTGTAGTCATTGCAGTATTAGGACTTTTTTTGGGATTATTTCTTCAATATAGAAAGGGTTTCCCTACTAAGGAGGCAACTAAATGGACAAATTTTTATTTATTGAACATTGTCTTGCCAGCTTTGGCTTTGCTTTACATTCCTCAGATCAAAACCGAATGGGCTTTATTGATTCCGATTTCAGCAGCATGGTTTACTTTCATCGGCTCTTGGATAATCTTTGGATTACTAGGCAAAATTTTCGATTGGGACAGGGGCTTAACAGGATGCCTCATCATCGTAGCTGGACTTGCCAACACCTCTTTTTTGGGGTTTCCCATAGTTGAGGGACTCTATGGCAAAGAAGGAATGCCAGTCGCCCTACTTATTGATCAAGGTGGCTCCTTCTTACTAGTTTCTTCCCTGTCAATTTTAGTTGGATCTCTTTACAGCCATAAACGTGGCAAACTCAGCAGTATTCCCTTAAAGATTATAAGTTTTCCACCTTTTGGCTTTCTTATGGGAACTTTGGTAATGAGTATCCTGGAAATATCTACCCCGGAGTTCCTTATGCCATTCTTAAAATTTATAGGTAGAACCATGGCTCCTTTAGCACTCTTTGCCATTGGGCTAAAATTTTCTCTGGATTTTGATTCCTTAAAATCAAGATATTTTTGGATGGGAATGGGTTATCGATTAATCCTTGCTCCAATCTTAGTCTGGATCATTTATAGAAACTTCCTTCCGACAGATGGTTTGACCTTCAAAGTAACTGTACTGGAAAGTGCGATGGCTCCCATGATAACAGGATCTATTGTCGCAATTAGTTTTGACTTGCGACCCAAATTAGCTACTCTCTTGGCAGGTTTGGGAATTCCAATTGCAGGAATAAGCGTCCTTGCCTGGTATTATTTATTAGGCTGATTTAAGCTCCAAACTGCTTGAAGTTCTTTCATAAATTCATTTTGAATACGCCCATTCGATGCTATAATTTCCCTTCCAAAAATAAAGTTATTTCCACCGGAGAAATCGGTGACAGTCCCTCCTGCTTCTTGAACAATAAGAGCACCTCCCGCAACGTCATAAGAGTTTAGATTATATTCAAAAAACCCTTCAATTCTTCCTGAAGCGACATAACATAAATCCGTGGCAGCACTTCCAAACCTTCTAAGGCCATGTGTTTTTTGCATCATCGATTTTAATGCAGCCAAATATTTATCTATCAATTCAAAATTGTAATAGGGAAAACCTGTCGCAATAAGAGAGGCCGACAAATCTGGTGCATTGCTTACTTTAATTCTTGTATCATTACAATAAGCCCCCCCTCCTTTTCTGGCATAGAAGCATTCATGTCTATTTACTTCATAGACAACCCCCAAAATAACCTGATCGTACTCCATCAGGGCAATACTTACGGCAAAGAATGGAACTCCATGTATGAAATTGGTGGTGCCATCCAGGGGATCAATCACCCAATTATACTTTTCAGCTCTTGTTGTATTCGTGCCTTCTTCAGTAATGAATCCTGCTTCACGTAAAATTTTTGAAAGGGCAGACACAATTTTCTGCTCCGCTTCTTTGTCTACATAAGATACCAGATCATTGAAGCCTTTGTGCTCCACTTTTCCCAAATCAAAATGCTGCCGTTCTTTTCTGATAAAAGAACCTACTTCTTTGGCTATTTCCTGTGTTTGCTCAAGGAGAACACTCAATTGGTCTAGGGTATTCATAAAATAAATGGATTTGAATTTAGGCTTTGGGATTTTTGCCTGCTACTACAAGAACAATTTCCCCTTTAACTGGATGGGTTTGATAGTATTCGATTAATTCTTTCAGTGTGCCCCTCGCGTTTTCCTCGTGTAACTTTGTCAATTCTCTTGAAACACAGGCTTGTCGATCCTCTCCAAAGGCTTCTGCGAGTTGTACCAGTGTCTTTTGGATTCTATGCGTAGATTCATAAAAAATCATGGTGCGGACTTCTTCAACCAAATTTTCAATTCTTGTTTTTCTCCCTTTCTTATGAGGTAAGAACCCTTCAAAGACAAATCGATCATTTGGTAACCCACTATTGACCAGCGCAGGGACAAAAGCAGTAGGACCAGGAAGGCATTGGACTTCAAGGCCTGCTTGTATGACTGCCCTCACTAATAAAAATCCTGGATCAGAGATAGCAGGAGTCCCTGCGTCACTGATTAAGGCAAAATGCTCACCGCCTTTCATTCGCTCCACCAATTTTTCAACAGCCTTATGCTCATTAAAAATATGATAGCTCTGTAAAGGCCTTGAAATATTTAGGTGTTTGAGGAGAATGCCACTTGTTCTTGTATCCTCAGCTAGGATCACATCGGCTTGCTTGAGAACTTCAATAGCCCTTAAAGTGATGTCCTGAAGGTTTCCTATCGGAGTCGGGACAATAAAAAGATTAGGATGAGAATCTTGGCTCATTTAAATATAGCATCAATAGCTTTCGCTAAAGAATGGTCTTTTTCTGTAACAGTATTGCCTTTATCATGTGTAGTAAGCTCAATTGTTACTTGATTGTAAACATTACTCCAATTCGGATGATGTTGAGCAGCTTCTGCCAAAAAAGCGACTCGGGTCATAAATGCAAAGGCCTCCTGAAAGTCTTTAAATTTGAATGTCTGCTTGAGTTTATTGTTTTCTTCTGTCCACATCTTTGGGTTGCTTTAAAGTGAAATTATTCCTTCTATGTTAGCAACTTTTTCATAAATATCAACTATTTGATCAGGTGTTTCCATCATAGCCTGAATCGTAGTGCTGACATATTTGCCTCCAGAACTAGGTTTAATCTTTATTTCATTTTTAGGAAAATAGACTGCTATTTCATTCTCCTTGCCGCTAGGCACAATAAACTTAAACATATAGAGCATTGGAAACTGTCCAGATGCCTCTAATTTTTCTTTGAAGTTTTCTTTATCAAAATTCCTGTCCATGGCTTACACCCTTTAAGTAATTCCAAATAGGTTTAAACAAAGAACCCATGCCGACTGGCATGGGTTCCGAAGTTGTAATGTTTATTAAAAGAATTTATATCGGTAGTCTTTAACATCTGCTAGATCTTGCAAGGCCATCATAACCTGATAGGATGTTCGCTGAGAAGCACTTTGTGTCAATTGATTTTGGAATCCGCTATAATCGCCAATTTCGGCAGCTGGTGTTAAACTATTTAGTTTAGCAACAATCACACCCACATCTTCTTTTATCGGTGCGGTCATTTCTCCGGAATTCTTTAATCCAAAAACAGAACCTATTGCTCTTGGAGCAAATCCAACACCTGGAATTACAGATGCACTCAGTTTCAGATCTGGAGTTGTATTCAATGAAGCTTCAGGGAACTCTGCTTGCATTTCTTCAAGCGTAGATTTTCCATTCAATCTCTCAGCGATCAAAGAAGCTTTCTTATCATTTCTTACCTGAGCCTCTACTTGAGTACGTACATCTTCCAGCTTAGCATCTCCTTCTTCTTTTTTGCTGATTAAAGAAGCTACAATGTAATTGTTATCCAATTCGAACACTGGAGAAACTTCATCTTCCGAAGCTTCCGTGAAAGCCCATCTAATGACTTCTCTTGCATTCTGTATGTTATTGATGTTTCTGCTAGTTGCATCCACGTTAGTTGCCTCTAGGACTCTGTAACCATCTGCAGCAGCATTCTCATTGAATTCAATTCTGTTTCCACTGGAAGCAGCAAATGAATCAGCATTTCTGAATGCTTCGTTTCTGGTTGCGTCACTAGCTACAAGTTCAAGTTCCAATACTGCCACCTTAGTGTATTCAGTCAAAGGCATTCCAGTCACCTCAATGATATGGTAACCATACTCAGTTTCTACCAGATCATTAATCAGACCTAAAGAGTTCTTATCAAAAACTGCATTTGCAAATGGTTCAACAAAATCTGCTTTTGCAAAGTAACCAAGATCTCCACCATTTTGAGCGGTACCATCCTGACCATATTGACTAGCTGAAACTGCAAAACTTGCTCCACCCTTGATGTCAGATAATACCTGCTCAGCTTGAGCTCTAACAGCGGCTTTATTAGCTTCATCCATTCCTTCAGTGCTAAACAAAATATGAGAAGCTCTCATTCTTGGTGCTCCATCATATTTATCTGTAATCTTATAGGTTACATAAGATGAATTTGCAGTCACAAATGGCCCATAGGTAGCACCTTCTTCAATTTCCTCCACATTTGAGGTCAAACCAACTGGAAGCTCAGTTCCTGGAGCGTAGGAAAAGAAAGGAAATTGAGATTCTGAGTTTCTGGATACGAAAGTTGAATCATCGTCAGTATTCTTCAATTCATCTGTCAAGACCTGCATTTCAGAAATAACATCAGCTGAATCTTCCTTGCTTGGCAAAATACTAAAGCTTACATATTCTAGATTGGCACTTGTACCTGTTCTGAATTTACTTTGGTTCTTGCTTAAATAATCCCTCATTTCACTTTCACTTACTGAAACCGCAGAATCTGCAATCGCATAATAAGGAACAAAGAGATGAGTTACATCCGCAGTAGTGTTTGCTGCTCTATACTCATATTTTGCTTCTACTGAAGTGGTATATTCAGAGAAGTTAAGCATGTTGTCATATTTGATTCTCAATCTGGAATCAGCAAACAATTGTTCTTGTTGGGCCCAAAAAGCCTGCTGTGTAGGATCAGCCGTCTCTAAGGATTGAAGGAAAGAAACCAATTGAGTTTTATCGAATTCACCTGTCTGAGGATTTACCAATTGCTGACGCAATTCAGCTACAATATTTTTCCCCTGCACCATATCAACTAACTCTGCATCAGAGATAGTCAATCCAAGTTTTTCATACTCTTCCTTGAAAACTTTCTCTACAATGAGAGCTTGCCATGCTTGTTCTCTTACTGAAAACATCTCTGGCTCAGAAGGTGCTCTACCTGTTCTTTGTTGGAAGGCAGCTCTAAACTCCTCCACGCTTGCGATGTATTCCTCATAGGATATTTCTTCGCCTGCGATTTCACCGACTATATTTTGATTTGAATTGAGCAAGGTAGAATTTGGACTTAGCAAATCTCCCCCCAATAGGAATAAAATCAACCCGCCGGCAATTACGCCGATTGCGAGACCCGTTCTCTGTCTTATTTGTTTAATTAACGCCATTAGTATTTCTACGCTTTTTTAGAAGTGTCGCAAAATAATAGCATTAGGGTCGAAATTCAAAATATATTCTGAATCAAACCTTTAACTAAAAAATCCCTGAGCTATTGATTTTGAGTTTTACTGAGTCAATTCTATGGTCTTGTTTGGTCATAATCGTAAAGGTATATGGCCCAAAAACGACCGATTCGCCCTTCTTGGGCAGGTTTTCAGTCAACGATAGGATCAAACCTGAGAGCGTTTCAAAATCTCCATATGGTAATTCCCATCCATATTTATCATTTAAATAATCTATCTCATGTCTCGCACTTAACAAATATTCATAATCTCCGGTCTTTTGTTCGATCAAATCATCACTGTCGTACTCGTCTTCGATCTCTCCAAAAATCTCTTCTATGATATCCTCCATTGAAACAATTCCACTGGTTCCTCCGAACTCATCTACAACCAAAGCCAAGCTTTTTCTCTCCTGAATAAATTCAATTAAAAGCTCATTTGCCAAAGCAGATTCCGGGGCTATAATTATTGGAGTCAGGATTTCTTCTATCGTTTTTGGCTTTTTGAATAGTTCCAATTGATGACAATATCCAATGACATCGTCTATTGTTTCGCGGTATACAATCACTTTTGAATGACCACTCTCTGCAAAAACTTCTTTTAATTCTTCAATTGAATCTTCAATCTCAACTGAAACAATATCTGTTCGTGGAACCATACATTCCCGAACCCTAACGGTCTTGAACTCTACCGCATTGTCAAAGATCTTCGTATCTATGTCTGCCTTTCCTTCCTCTTTCTCCTGAGTCAAATGATTTTGAATAAAACTATTCAAATCGGTTACAGTAAAAACTGGTTTGTCTTCGCTATACTCCAACCTCAAAATTTTGGTAATAAAGAATCTCGAAAGCTCAACTACCGCCCACACGATTGGGTACATAAGAAAATAAATCCCTAAAAACGGCAAAGCGAAAAAAGTCAGCATGCTATTCGGGTTAAGCATAAATAGACTCTTAGGAATAAACTCTGCAGTGACTAGAACAATTAATGTGGACGAAACTGTCTGAAGTACTAGCACAAATGCTTCATTGTTTAAGCTTTCAGGAAGCATCATCTCGATGGGGTCTTCCAAAAGAAAAGCCATAAAAATACCATAGAGTACTAAGGACACGGTATTTCCCATCAAAGTAGTCCCGATAAATTGCCCGGGATTGTCCACAAAAGTGCTCAAAACACGGCCTACTAGTGAGCCTTGCTTTCTTTGTAATTCAATCTGAAGCTTATTGGAAGAAATAAATGCTATCTCCATTCCCGAAAAAAATGCGGAAAAAAGCAATGTGATAATGACATAAATAAGATAAGAGATATCCATTCTTAATGCTTTTTCCTTTTTTTATTTTTTTGCTTGGGGTCTGGAGTTTCTTTGGGTTTGTTTGTCCTTCTATATTGAAACCAAAATAATAAGGCCACAGCAAACATAAAAACAGGATAGGAAACTTCTACACCCTGGGTAAGGCTCAAATGAATACCTATAATGACTAAGGCCAATGCAAGAGATAATATTACGACGTCGGGTAATTTCAATTTATTTATTTTCTAAGAATCAAATATATCATGAATTTACATTCCTTCTCCAGGAAGTAAGGTCCTACTATCTCTTATATTTTTCAATTTGTAATTAGTAAAGCTTTCATCAGCTTCCATCCCTGTTCCATTAAAAAGTGTCTGTCCATCACGAACTGTTACAAATTTTTCTGTGTATATCTGTTTCTTATTTGGGTTCCAAAACATCTCTTCCGCCTTTAGAGATTGGTCTTTCAACATGTTTTCAACCTGAACATCCCCCACACCTTTATAAAGGTTATCCTCTCTAAGATAATATCCTTTATTAGCTTTCATTGTGGTGGTGATATTTCCCTCTTCATCAAAAAATTGGATATCTATTCCTTCCGGAAATTCTAAATTCCCATTTTCATATTCAAGTTGCTTTGCCGCTTTGATCTGTGACCTCACAATCGCTGAGTCACTCTGCACCAAATTTATGTTAATAGCACTGTTTATTGGTCCATCATAAACATTTAAATCCGATGCATCCATATCTTCTCTGCATGAGCCAAATGCTATCAAACAAAAAGATCCAATCGCTAAAAAGAGGCTATTTTTCACGAGGTAAAGATAATTGAAAATTAAACAATAAGTAGGCAACGAAAAAAGGGCAGCTCTACAGCTGCCCTTTTTATATTATTAACTAAAATTAATCTCTAGTTGCCAAAGTAACAGTTTCACCGATCCAGCATCCTGTGTTGATCGTGCCACCCACTTGTAAGCTTTCAGTAAACAATTCTTCCTTGGAAGGGAATCTTTGTCTTGCCTGAGCCATACCATTACTGTCGCCTGCTCTTTGGTAAGCATTATAAGCAGCAATGTAGATAGAGTAATCTTTTGCACGGCTAACTCCACCTTTACAATCATTGGCAGATCCCATGTACAAGTCTCCGATTAGCTTCCAAGCATCCTGAGATTTAGCCTCGTCCATTGCAGCAGCTTCTTTTGCAGCAGCTCTAGCAGCAGATTTCTGACCTTTTGCTCCGTAGATTTTTGCAAGCTCAAATTTAACTTCTGCTTTTTGAGCATCGTTTTCAGCTAGTGTCATTGCTTTTTCCAATACAGGCTCAGCTTTCTCGTAATCTTTTTCCTGTAAATATCTCATCGCTCTTACCTGAGAAGTTGCGAAAGTAGGATTATTATTATCCTTGATCTCCAATGCTCTCAAAAAAGCATCAGATGAGAAACACTTATATTGTACAGAGTAATTAAAGATCTGATCAGCTAATTTTTCATTCGTTGGATCTGCAGCAAGCTTAGGTCCCATGGTGTTTTCGATGAAATCACAATCGATTAATTCCATAGCCACAAGCAATTGCTCTAAAGTTCCTCTTTGGCTTGTTACATCTTTACCTTCTGCCTCAGCTTGAGTAAGCATCGCCTGAACTTTATCATGAATATCTAGGATTTCCTCGGGTGTATAAGCTTTATTATAGGCGTAGTTTCTATAAATTAAATCAAAATAAGCTGCTGTCAATTGGTAATTGATAGTACCATTTAATTCCATTGCTTTTTCAAAGTCGGCAATCGCATCTTTCAGCTTGTCTTTATCACTTTTATAATACTGATAGCCATAATACGCCTTGTTTTCAATCCATTTTGGAGCGTTATCATATAACTGTTCTCTTTTTTCATATAGAGCAATTACAGAATCCTGATACACTCTTTTCTTCTCCTCATCGGATACAGCACCTGCCGCAGCGTTGTAGATAGTCGTTCCATTGATATAAATAGACTCATTTAATTCAGGAACGTTGACCAAAAGCCAATGTAAAGGCTTCGTTGCTTCTATAAACTGATCTGACTTCATGTAATCAGTGTAAGCGGCATTCAATTCTCTTGCTTTGGCTTCTTGCGCAGGATCAGATGGCCAATTCCATCCATCTTGCGCTTGAACCACGCCAGCCATCAAAACGGCTGCTAGACCTAATAGGGTTGATTTAATTTTCATGGTTATTTATGCTTTATTCAAATACTCGTTTATAAAACCAACTATTATCATTAAGTGAAAATCCAAATGTAAAGTTCACATATCTTTCTTGGATCAAACCGTTATCGGTGGTACCTCTTTGCCCCACTTTCATTGCAAAATTCAACAATGATAATTGATTTACAGGAAATGAAGCTCCAAAGTTGATGCCAATATCATCGATATTCGTTTGGTTCAGATAATAAGGAGTCTGCTGATATTCCAATCCAAAACGAAAAGTAGTTCGCTTAAGATAACTATCAATAGATTGAATATCTGGCACAATCTGAAATCCTAATCCAAGTTTGATAGCTTCTTTCAAAGATAAGCTCTCTCCAAAGAACGATTCAAACTTTTTGAAATCCTGATACTGCCCCTCAAATCCAATCACGAATTTATTCATTTTTTCAAATGTAACCCCAAATCCGACGCGATTTGGAATGTAAATACTGCCTTTTTCATCATTTGCAATCAAATCACCGTCTGAATCCGGATCGCTAGCTTGGCCCAAAGCAGCCAATTTGGCAAAGGCTTTTCCATTAACGTTACCAAGACTCTGATAAATGGCGCCAAAATGCAAACTATTATTCTGAGAAAGTTTAACTAAATAATGTGCACCTGCTTTATACCCAATATCACTAACTGTTAATCTTTCATAATATTGAGTTGTGTTGCCAACTTGGTTATTATTGTCATTCAGCAGCGTTAAGACATTATTCCGAATAGTTGATCCAAAAAGATAAGATCCCTGCAAACCCAAGCTCAGATTCTTGGTGACTTTGACCCCCATATTCAAATAAGCTTCAGATATTCCTCCATCTCCCTCGATGTAATTATTTGCTCTCAATTCTGCATTACTAACTTGGCTATCAATTTGAAGTCTATAATTCACACTAGTGATTTGATTAAGCCCCATACCCATAGTCACTTTTCCTGACTTCCAGGGAAGTGACATCGCCACATAAGATAAGCCTCCACCATCTACATCAGAAGTTTCAGAGCCATTGTTGGCTTTGATATTTTTATAATTCAAAGCCGCCTGAAAATTAAAAATTGTATTGTAGGTAGTAAGGGCTGGGTTCACAACGTTGGCATTCCAACCTGTGCCATAACTTATTCCAAGTCCCCCCATTCCTTGATTTTGGGTAAGCCCAGAATAATTAAATTCCCCGATGCCCAATGCACTATAGGTAGAAGCCGAGGACTGTGCCTTAACTTCAGAAAATATGAAAAGGATGCTTGCTACACCCAGTAATTGCAGTTTTAATTTACTCAACATTGTGGTTTAGAATACAATTCAATCCATGCAGGACTAAATTTTGGACTACAAATATGTGGTCTTTTGCTAATGATTCAAAAGATTGAGCGTCTCCACCACAAACAAAGACCTTTATTTGGGGGAATTTTTGCTCATATTTTTGGATTTGGCCGAGAATTTCTAATTCTATTCCGTACCAAATACCAATTTGCATACAGGTAATAGTATCGGTACCAATGAAATCACTTGGCTTTTGCTGAATGTCAACCATCGGAAGTCTGGCAGTTAAATTTTTCATCGCTTTAGCTCTCATCAACAAGCCAGGACTAATAGCTCCTCCACGATAAATATTATTTTCATCCACCAAATCGAAAGTCATACAACTTCCCAAATCAATCACCAATACTGGTCCTTTTCCCACGACATTCCATCCTCCTACAGCAGCAGCCAGCCGATCGAGTCCCAAGGTGGCAGGACTTCCATAGCCATTGCCAATAGGGAATTTCAATTCTTTCTTGAGAAAGATAAATTTAAACGGAAGCTGGATTTTCAGATCTTTCTCTGTCCATTTTACTGAACTCACTAAGCAATTCTGAAAGGAAAGTTTATTCCAGGCCAGTAATGCAGATGGCAAATCCGTATAAACAGACTCATTCACCAATTCATCCTCTTTAAACAAGGCCGATTTGATTCTGGAATTGCCAATATCAATGATTAGATTGTTCATTCAATAAAAGATAGGTCGCAAATTAGGCAATTAAAAAAATGAGGTCTTTTCTACTTCCTTAAATTATCTTTAGAAACTTCAATACTTAACATACTTTAACCCATGGGAACTTCAAACTATCAGGTAATCGGATTGATGTCTGGAACATCAGGTGACGGTTTGGATTTGGCACATTGCCAGTTTGAAAAGACTGAAAAATGGCATTTTGAACTTCTTAACACAGTCACTGTCCCTTTTCCTAAAAGTCTTGGCGAGCAACTTAGGAATGCCCATTTATTAAACTCGCTTGAACTTCATATCCTAGATGTGAATTTTGGAAAATGGATGGGTGAGCACGTAAAAATGTTTTGCCAGGAAAAAAAGATTTCAGCACTTGCAGTTTGCTCTCATGGACATACCGTATTTCATCAACCTCAAAAAGGACTTACCCTTCAAATTGGAAATGGATGGGCCCTACACCAAAGATCAGGACTGAAAGTAATCAATGACTTCAGGATGCTTGATGTACAACTGGGAGGCCAAGGTGCTCCTTTAGTCCCGATTGGAGATCAGCTTTTATTTCCAGAAATAGACTTTTGCATCAATCTTGGCGGCATCGCTAACATCAGCATGCAATGGGAAGGTAAAAGAATTGCTTTCGATTGCTCCCCTTTCAATTTACTCCTGAATCCCATTGCAGAAAAACTGGGAATGCCATACGATCAAAATGGGAATTGGGCTAGGGAAGGAACTGTCAATCAGGAATTACTTGAAAAATTAAATCAAATTCTTTTTTATCAATTTAAAGGTGCCAAATCTTTAGGAAGAGAAGATATGGAAGAGGTATTTACTCCAGTAATCCAAAGAAGCGGGCTTTCAGATAAAGATAAATTGGCTACAATTGTTGAGCATTATGCGATTCAACTGGCTGCAATCATTCAAAATTATAGTCGAAAAGAAATCCCCAGAGTATTAATCACAGGAGGCGGTGCCTATCATTCCTATTTTTTGGAAAGGCTTGACCACCAGTTGAAATCAAAATGGGAAAAATTTGAAGCTTCCAATGAATTAATAGAGTTTAAAGAAGCCCTTATTTTTGGCTTTTTGGGAGTTTTGAGACTAAGAGGAGAAACGAATTGTCTGGCATCTGTAACCCATGCAAAAATTGATTCTTCCGGAGGAACAATATTTGGGTAACCATCCTAAAAACAAAATTATTTTGGGTGTAATTTTTTTATACTTTTGGTCGAAATATAAACCCAAAGAGTAATGCAGGAATTATTAAAAAAATTCGAAAATAAGCAGGCAGAAATAGTTTTCGAGTGGAGTGACAATGAAAGTGAGGCCGAAGGCTGGGTGGTCATCAATTCTTTGAGAGGAGGGGCTGCAGGAGGCGGTACACGAATGAGAAAGGGACTGGATAAACGAGAAGTTGAATCTTTAGCCAAAACCATGGAAGTAAAGTTTACAGTTTCAGGTCCCGCTATAGGAGGAGCCAAATCAGGGATAAACTTTGATCCTAGTGACCCGCGAAAAAATGAAGTTTTACAAAGATGGTATAAGGCAGTAATGCCACTCCTGAAAAATTATTACGGAACTGGAGGAGACATGAATGTGGATGAAATTCATGAGGTTATACCGATTACAGAGGCTTATGGTCTTTGGCATCCTCAAGAAGGGATAGTAAATGGTCACTTTCAAGCCACTGAACCCGAAAAAATCAAAAAACTTGGACAACTAAGACAGGGTGTTTCTAAAGTATTGGAGGATCCGCATTTCACCCCAAATGGACCAAAGAAATATACTGTATCAGATATGATCACCGGATATGGTGTGGCAGAGGCTGTTAGACATTATTATAAAATATGGGGAGGAAATATTAAAGGAAAACGAGCCGTAATTCAAGGTTGGGGAAATGTCGGTGCAGCAGCAGCATGTTTTTTAGCTGTTGAAGGAGTGAAAGTTGTTGGTATTATCGATAAAGATGGCGGAATAATCCGAGAGGATGGACTGAGCCTGGATGAAGTAAGGCAATTATTTATTGATAGAAATGGAAATAAACTGGTAGCTCAGGATATGATTCCATTTCAAGAAATCAATGAAAAGATCTGGGATCTTGAGAGTGAAATATTTATTCCTGCTGCGGCTTCTAGATTAATAACCCAATCTCAAGTAGAAAGAATGGTGAATGCGGGATTGGAAGTGATTTCATGCGGTGCAAATGTACCATTTGCAGATCCGGAGATTTTCTTCGGGCCTATTGGGCTCTGGGCTGACAGAAGAATTTCCATTTTACCGGATTTTATTGCGAATTGTGGAATGGCCAGAGTCTTTGCTTACTTAATGAGCAAAAAGGCCGAAGTAACTGATAAAGCCATATTTGATGACGTTAGTAAAACAATTGAGAAAGCTTTGAAAAAAACATTTGCTGAAAATCCGGAAAAAACGAATATTGCTCAAAACTCCTTTAAAATAGCTTTAGCTCAACTCGTATAAATTTTAATGGGAAGTAACGCTAGCAAAAGTTAATTTTCAATTATTCTTGCTAGCGGTTATTTCTCAATTGGTGTCTTTCACCCAAAATCAGTAGTTTAGCAAAAGCCAAGTCAGGATACAAACGCAGGAAAAATTAATTAATTTAACCGAGAAGATTGCCCAGAAGACCCCAATTTGCCTAATGAAGAATATTATTTTAAGTTTCTCTATACTTTTCGGAATACTCTTTCTTGGTGGTTTACAACCTCAGCAAAGCTATGCTCAAGAACGAGAGACCAAAGAAACTTTCTTGGCGCAAGCTGATCAGACTGATTCTGAGCATGCTGAAGCAACACACATGGAACAAGCTGATCATGGTGATGAAGAGCACCATGTAGCGCCCACTTGGCTGGTTATCCCTTTTGTGGTATTACTATTAATGATCGCAACAGGCCCCTTGTTTTATGAGCATTTCTGGCATAAAAACTATCCCAAAATTGCCATGGGACTCGCTATTCTTGTCGTCTTCTATTATTTGTTTATACTTTCCAATGTTCATGCTCCTGTTCATGCAATGGCGGAGTACATTCAGTTTATTGCCTTGTTAGCATCCCTTTACATTGCATCAGGTGGTATTTTGATAGAAATAGATAAAAAAGCTACGCCTTTTGCCAATGTTTCATTATTACTTATTGGAGCGCTTATTTCGAATCTGATCGGTACAACAGGTGCTTCCATGTTACTGATCAGACCATTTATTAGACTCAATAAGGGAAATATTCAAGCATATCACATTATCTTCTTTATTTTCATGGTAAGTAATGTGGGAGGTTCGCTCACGCCTATTGGTGACCCACCATTGTTCCTAGGTTTCTTAAAAGGAATTCCTTTTTTCTGGACATTGGAACACAACTGGCCGGCTTGGATTTTTGCTCTAGGTCTATTGGCACTTGCATTTTATTTTATAGACAAGAAGCTAGGGAAAGCTTCTGATGAAGACATTGAAACAGAAGAAATTACTTATTCCAATAAATTTTCATTGATCGGAATGAAAAATTTCGGGTGGCTATTTATTATTATTTGCTCCGTATTTCTTGATCCAAATGTGATTGATGGGGTGCCAGCGATAGTTTATGATGGACAGAAATTCTCCTATCTCCGAGAAGTAATTATGCTTACTGTAGCTTTTCTATCTTATAGATTTGCTGATAACAGAGCAATTAAAGGGAATGAATTCAATTTTGAGCCAATACGAGAAGTAGCATTTATTTTCATTGGTATTTTTGGTACGATGATGCCAGCTTTAGAACTGGTTGGTAATTTTGCTAAATCTCCAGAAGGAGCTTCTTTGATCTCCCATAACACCTTATACTGGGGAACAGGTACTCTTTCTGGTTTCTTGGACAATGCTCCTACCTATCTAAATTTCTTGGCTGCAGCCATGGCTTCTAAAGGAGCAGATATCAATAACATTGATCAGGTAAGGTTATTTGCAGCTGATGGTTTCCACGATTCTTCCTTCGAATTGATGGCCATTGCTATTGCTTCCGTATTCTTTGGAGCCATGACTTATATTGGAAATGGACCCAACTTTATGGTGAAATCCATCGCAGAGCAAAGTGGAATCAAAATGCCATCCTTCTTTGGATACATTATCCGATTCTCACTTCCTGTTTTACTTCCGATTTTGATTTTGGTCTGGCTTGTTTTCTTTGCTTTTGCCTAAATGCGTGTAGTATTCAAATAATTCGTTGAATTGGAATTATTCCCTTTTCATACACGAACACAGCTATATGAAGTATTAGAATCTTTGCTTTAAAAAATTTTTAGTTTAGATACCCAATAACCTTAACTCAATTGGAAAAACTAGTAACCTAGGTTCATCTGAAAATGAATGAATTTTTTGGTTCTTCTAATAGTCTAATTTTTCAGATTCAATTTTCTCAGAAATAAGGGTTCCAAAATTCTGAAGTAGCCAGAAAGCCATAGACTACTACAATTTCACCTCTTTATACCGAAAACAACTCACTAAATGGTCATTCACGAGTCCTGTGGCCTGCATGTGTGCATAAATCGTAGTACTCCCTAAAAATTTGAAACCCCGTTTCTTCATATCCTTTGCTAACAAGTCAGATTCAGGGGATGTAGCAGGAGTAGGGTCTTCCTCCTTCAATTGGTTTTGAATAGGTTTACCACCCACAAATCCCCAGATATATTCGGAAAAACTTCCAAACTCTTCCTGAATTTCCATAAAGCGTTGGGCATTATTGATTGCCGCAAGGATCTTTAGTTCATTTCGGATGATTCCAGGATTTTGTAAGAGTTCCCGAACATATCCTTCCGGAAATTCTGCCACTTGCTTATAATCAAAATTTGCAAAAGCATCTCTGTATCCCTCCCTTTTTTTAAGGATTGTCGCCCAACTTAGGCCAGCTTGCGCACTTTCTAAGACAAGAAATTCAAAGTGAATTTGATCATCCCAAACTGGCTTTCCCCATTCTTCGTCGTGATATTTGATATAATCAGGAAATCCGAGACACCACTTGCAGCGAAATTTTTGAGAATCCATTTTATTAATTTTTAAAAGATTGAAAATAAAATTAATTCAGAATTGGGATAAAGTGGCAGCATGTCTTACTTTTTCATTTCAATAATATTAATCCAATGATCGCTACCTCCTTTTTGGAAATTAGCGCGAGAGCTTACCGGCAGAATATTCGCTATATCCGATCCGAAATAGGTCCAAAAACAGTCATATCAGCTGTAGTTAAGGGAAATGCTTATGGACATGGAATTCAACAAATGGTGGAAGTTGTTGAAAAAGCAGGAATTCGCCACTTCAGCACCTTTAGCTCAGATGAGGCATGGGAAGTATTAAAATACTCCAAGAAAAAATCGGAAATAATGATCATGGGAATGCTTTATCCCGAGGAGCTGGCTGATTTAATAAAAGCAGGAATTAGTTTTTATGTATTTGATTTTCAGAGACTGGAATTAGCTGTAACTATTTCCAAAAGCTTAGGAATCCCTGGCAAAATCCATATCGAACTGGAAACAGGGTTTCACCGAACTGGCTTTGAATGGAGCTCAAGAGAACGATTAGCCAAAGCGTTGCTGGCTGATTCTTCGCATATTTCGCTGGAAGGTCTCTGTACTCACTTTGCAGGGGCAGAGAGCATCAGTAATTTTGTAAGAGTAAAAAGTCAAATCGAGGTTTATCTTAGATTCAGAGAATATTTTACCCAAAAAGAAGTACTGTTTAAAAAATATCATACTGCATGTTCGGCAGCGACTCTTGTCTTTCCGGAGACAATTATGGATATGGTAAGAATTGGAATCGCAGGATACGGTTTCTGGCCTACGAAAGAAACTTTTTACGCAAAACTTCACTCGCTACCGAAAGCAAATAAAAATCCTCTCAAAAGGCTGATAACCTGGAAAAGTACCGTGATGAGTATTAAACAAGTCAAAAAGGGCGAATTTATTGGTTATGGAAATAGCTTTATGGCACTGAACAACATGCGATTGGCAATAGTCCCTGTCGGATATGGACATGGATATAGTCGCTTATTGAGCAACCAAGGTCAAGTGCTTATTGGTGGACAGTATTGCCAAGTGGTAGGAACTGTAATGATGAATGCCATTGCATTAAATATAACAAAACTGAAAAATATTGAGGTAGGCGATGAGGTGGTATTAATTGGAAAACAAGGAAACAAAGAAATTACCGTTGCCTCATTTTCTGAATCAACCCAACAGGTCAATTATGAGCTTCTGACCCGATTACCAAAAGATATTCCGAGAAAAGTAATTTCCTAATAAAAAATTATGGTCTTATTTTTAAATGCTAAGACTTTCCTGTCCAAATGGTACTTTATGGCTTTTGATAGGGTTACTTTTTCAACATCCTGTCCAATCTGAACTAAATCAGAAATTGTGTTATGGTGTCTTACTCTTGCCACTTCCTGCTCAATAATAGGTCCTGCATCAAGTTCTTCTGTAACATAATGTGCAGTGGCACCGATAATTTTCACCCCTCTTTCATAAGCTGCATGATAGGGCTTTGCTCCCACGAAGGCAGGCAAAAATGAATGGTGAATATTAATGATTCGATTTGGGTAATTCTTGATAAAATCTGCTGAAACAATCTGCATGTATCTGGCCAATACCACAAAATCTACTTGATATTTTTGGAGCAAATCAATTTGCTTTTTCTCTGAATCCAATTTAGTAGATGCTGTAACTGGAATATGATAAAATGTGATATCGAAAGCTTCCACAATAGATTTTAGATCCTGATGATTTGAAATGACCAGGGGGATATCCACTTCTAACTGCCCTGCATGGTGTCTTCCCAGAATATCAAAAAGGCAATGAGAAAGCTTACTGACAAAAATTGCCATCCTTGGCCTAGGTAAATTAAAATAGAGCTTAAAATCCATTTGAAAGTTTAAGGCCACTTCTTTTTCAAACTTGGAGGCGATTTCATCTTTCTCAATTGAGAATGAATCTAATTCCCAAGAAGCACGCATAAAAAACAAACTCAATTCTTCATCCACATGCTGATCAATCTCCAAAATATTGCCATTATATGAATATAAAAATCTGGAGACTTCAGCTACTATTCCCTTTTGATCAGGGCATTGAATTAGAAGAATTGCTTTGTTCATGACTCAAATTTAATCATTCCATATTTTCCATGCTGCTTCGGCTTGAAGCTCTAACATATCCTGACCATTTTTTGCTTTTCCTCCAGCTTTGATACAGGCTTTCATCAATGCGGTCTCGGAAGGATTATAGACCAAATCATAGACTAGATGCCCCGAATCTAATTGATCCAAAGGAATATTTGGTATTCCCTCCACTTTGGGGAAAGTACCTAGAGGTGTACAATTAATGATCAACTGATACTCCTTTAAAATAGAAGGATCTTCTTCTAAATTCTGATAAGTTATTTGATTTTCTGAAGACGACCTGGAAACAGAGAGATACTGGATTCCCAAATCTTTTAATGCCTGTTTTACTGCTTTAGAAGCTCCCCCGGTTCCCAAAACCAATGCTTTTGGTCTCAAATCATCTATCCATAATTCAAGAGAATGTTTAAAACCGATGTAATCAGTATTGTAACCTTTTAGCTTTTGACTCTCAATTTTAATACAATTTACAGCTCCAATAATCTCACAAGCTGGATCAAGAGCATTCAAAAAAGGGATTACTTGTTGTTTATAAGGAATCGTCACTGCTATTCCTTCCAGTTCAGGGTTATCAGCCAATACTTGCTCAAAATCTCCAATCTGTGGAATCTCATATAAATCAAATTGGCAGTCCTTAATTCCCTCTTTTTCAAATTTGGCAGTGAAATATTTCTTGGAAAAAGAATGACCCAATGGAAAACCAATTAAACCGAATTTTCTCATGGCTTATTTAGAATTGTGGCCAAACGCTCAATCCCTACTACCAGCAAAATTCCGAATAGAAATGCTGCGATTGCTAAACCCAATTTAGGGTCTTGTCCCACTTGAGATAAATATTCGCCAGGCCAAAGATTTTCAGTCAAAAATGGTTTTTCTTCTCCACTGGATGAAGTTCTATAGGCAGTTACTACTTTCCAGGGCCAAAGTTTATTCATTGACCCCAACATAAATCCAGAAAGTAGGCCAATTGTTACAGAATAATACTTTTTCAAAAGCCAAGAAATAACCCGACTAAATGACAAGATTCCTACAAGACATCCAGCTGCAAATACTCCTAAAGTAACTACATCTCTTTCAGAAACTGCGTTAAGAATTGTTTCATATTTACCCAAAATTAAGAGCAAAAAGCTTCCACTGATTCCGGGTAGGATCATAGCGCAAATTGCAATTGAACCCGAAAGGAATGTAAACCATATAGCTTCAGGAGAGCTGACAGGCGGTAACTCAGTAATAAAATAGGCTGAAATCGTACCAATAATCACGGCGAAAACTACACCTAAATGCCAACGTCTAATTCCTTTAAGTATGACAAACGCACTGACAAGGATCAAACCACAGAAAAATGACCACAGGGGAACAGGATGTTCCTCCATCAGGTAGGTAATTAATTTTGAAAGTGTAAAAATACTTGTAAGAATCCCAAATAATAAACTCAACAAAAATGTGCCATTGACAGATTTATAGAAGGGCTTGAATTGAAAAGCTAAAAGCAATTTTAAATTCTTACCATTAAAGGAGTTTATGCTGTCGAGCAATGTGCTATAAATCCCAGTGATCAAAGCAATTGATCCTCCGGAAACCCCTGGGACAATATCTGCGGCACCCATTGCCATTCCCTTTAGATAATTCAGGAAATATTTTTTTATTAGATCCATAGGCAAAAATAAAGGCTGACCGAAAAAATTATTGGTCAGCCTCTAAAGGTTATGATACTTTCATAATTTAATTTCTCCCAAAAAATGGTCAAATGTATCTCCTCTTAAGCCTAAACGAATCGTTTCCAGAGGAATGATTTCTGAAGGACTAATATTTCCTAGATTAACGTTTGTTCCAATAAGCTTGATGAACCAAACTTGCTGTGCTTTAATTGGAGCCTCCCAAATGATTCTTTCTTCAGGAATTTGAGTCAGAATTTCCTCCACCAATCCTTGTCTCACTTCACCGGAATCTCTAAATAACCCCACATTTCCACCTTCTCTAGCTTCTCCAATCACTTTCCATGCTCCAGCATCCAATTCTGTTTGCATTTGCTCTATCCATTTATATGGGGGTATAATTTTGGCAGCATCCTTAGATCCAACTTCAGATAAAACTGTTACATCTTTGGCAAGAGTGGAAATATATTCACACTTCCTATCATGGTTTAGAGAAATAGAACCATCAGAAACTTCACAGTATTCCAGTCCATACTTATCCAAAACTCTCCGATAATCTTCAAATTGATCTCTTACAATAAAAGCTTCAAACAGAGTTCCTCCAAAATACACTGGAATTCCTGCTTCTTTGTAAATGGCAATTTTCTCCGTGAGATTTTTTGTCACATAGGAGGTCGCCCATCCTAATTTGACAATGTCTACAAAATCGGAACAGCTATCGACAAAATCTTCTGTTGCCCTTAGGCTCAGACCCTTGTCCATGGCCATAGTAAATCCCGTGGTACGTGGTTTTTCAGTACGTACAGGGATGTTCTTCAGCTCATAATTCATTGGCTAGGTATTAATATTGTTAGGTCTCGGGATTTTGTTCCCGATACTGGGCAATGATCTTGGACATTGCCTTTTGCTTTTTTAGCTCTGGCATTAATTCATACAAGACCACATGCCTATCGTAGCCCAAAGTTAATGCATTTTCCAAAAATGAAAACGCTTCTTTGTAATTAGCCATTTTGATTTGAAAAACTACCATTCTGTAATAAAGCTCTGCCTCCTCCGGCAATTCCTCTATACCTTCTCGAATTACATCAATCGCTTCTTCAAATCTATTTTGATCAAAATAAATGACAGATAGGTTAATATATGTTTCTAAAATACCGGGTTCCAGATTGATAGCTTCTTCATAAGCCTCAGAACTCGCCTGCAAGTTTCCCAGATTAAACTCTGCATCTGCAAGGCCAACCCAGTAGTTTGGGCTGTCTTTATTTAAGTTTAAAGCCTTTTTAAAATAATGGATTGCTTCAAAAAATTTCTCTTTTTTTAACATACACATGCCCAATCCAAACCAAGCATCGTCGTATTCCTCATCAAGTTTTGCTGCTTTCTTAAAATATTTAAAAGAATCTTCTATGTTGCCTAACTTTTCATAAGCAGCACCCATGTAGCAACAATTTTCAGCATTGGCCCCCTCACAATTAATGGTATTTTGATAGGCTTCTAAGGCAAGCTCATATTGCTCAGTATTCATGAGAGCATTCCCAAGATTAAAATAAGCTGACGCAAAAGAATCATCAATGATTATCGCATAATCATAAGCTTTTATGGCTTCCTCAAACCTTCCTAATCTATTATAAACTACGCCCAAATTATACCAAGCACCAGCGCTGTAGGGATCTTGGTCAATAAACTCCTGATAAAACTGAAGTATTTCGTCAAAAGATCCCTCTTCCTCAGTAATCATAGCCAGCTGAAAAAGAGCGTCTTCATGATTAATTCTTTGTTTGACAGCTTCCTTGAAATAGTAGGATGCTTTTGCATTATCACTTGTTGCCCGATATAGATTCCCCAAGGAGTAAAATACCTCAGCCTTATCCTCTGCCAAAGGAATAAAATTTTCCAAAAGCTCAATACCAACTTGAGGGCTTCCTGCTAAAATATGCGCATTGGCCAAAGCGAGAAGGATGTCTTCATTATTTGGGGAAATATTATTAATATTTTCCAATATGCTCAGACCCTCTTCCAATTCATCATTGAAAATCAGGCATTGGGCTTTCAACAACTTGATTTCTACAGAATAAGGGAATTTTTCAAGAGAAAACTCACTTGCTCTCAGCGCTTTAAGAAACTTTTGTTGGTCAAAGTAAAAACGAATGATATCTTCAAGTTCCTCCTCTTCAAAGTACAAATCCATATTGGATTTCAGGGAATTTTCAAACCGCTCTACCAGTTTTTTTTCATTTTCCCAATCGTGATCGTGATCTCCAGTCATTAGGATGTGTTAAGTTTATTTAAGATACCAAATAAATTGATCTCTCAAAATCCCGAATTGTTAAATTTTCCTTTAAAACCCATAATTAAATCGAATTGGTATTAAAGGGTATCAGTTGCCAACGATAGGATGAAAAAATAAGTTTATTTAGCCCATAAAAAGGTCTCTTCAAGAGGTGTGTATTCAAATTGTAAAACCTCATTAATTTTTTTGTTATCAAAATTGATATCCTGTTGCGTTAACATGGCCGTTTGCTTATTCAAAGGATTTTTGGTCAGACCTAAAGCCCTTCCTAAACCAATAAAAAACAACCCAAATTTTAGAAGAAAATCAGATACTGGTTTATTCGGAGCCTTTTTATCAAACGCAACAGCCATTTTTTTAAAAAATTCTTTATACTTCATACTCTGATTATTGAGTATAAATCTATTTCCCCAACAATTATTTTTAAAAAGCTCCTTAATTATTTTAGCTGCATCTCTTACATCCAAAAAATTGATACTGCCCTTGGGGTAATAACTTGAGTTTTTTAATACATAAGAATAAATGGAAGTACTGCTTCTATCATCTTTAATTTTTCCAAGCAGAATGGATGGATTAACTACTATCAAGTCAAGACCTTCCTGCTCTCCCCTCCAGGCCTCAAGCTCTCCCCAATATTTTGAAGTCCCATATTTGGTATTTAGAGGAGAGTCAACCCATTTATGATCTTCATCAACCTCTGTAATTTCAGGGTTCCTTCCTAAAGCTGAAACCGAACTAACGTGTATCAATTTTTTGACCCTAGAATAAAGCATTGAATTGATCAGATTGGCGGTACCTCTTACATTAATCTCAAATAATTCTTCTTCATCCTTCTTAAGAAAGGAAACCTTTCCTGCACAGTGAATCACCAAATCCATCCCTTTTAAAGCCTGATCTATTGAATCTATATCAGACATGGATCCTTCGTGCCAATGTATTGGAAAGTCAACTTCTTGAAGCAATCTAGTGGAAGAATCGGATCGTTTGAACCCATGAATCTCTCCCTGCGAGGCAAATTCCTTTGCTACATAGCTCCCCAACAGTCCAGTGATTCCAGTAATAAAAATCTTCACTCCCAATAAAATTAAAGGCTTGTGTTTAGAATTTCCATCTCCTTGATTTTTGAATAAGACTTATATCTTGGCAAAGTCTCAAGCATATCGAGGTATCTTGGATTATGGCAATCTGTACCAAAGAACTTAATAACATTTCTCTCCAAAAGCATTTCTGCAAACTCCTTTACCTGCTTGGAATAAAAGCCCGTTAAAGACAATAAATTCATCTGAAAACAAACCTGTCTATCAATTAACTCCTCTAATAATTTTTTATCTCCGATCAAATACTGATACCTCTCAGGATGCGCAAAGATTGGTTTATATCCTGCCATCTCAAGTTGAAAAAAAGTCTCCAAAAGCATCTGCGGTTTGTTAATAAAGCCAGTCTCCACTAAAACATGCTTTTGCCCAAATGACAAGAGTTCTTCTCCTGATTTAATTTTTTCAAGAAATATCTCGTCCAGATAATATTCAGCGGCGGCTTCAATTTCAATTTCGATACCTTCCCGCTTTACTGCTTCCCGAAGATCTGAAAGTCCCATATTTATTATCTCTGGTGTATTTCGATAATACTCAGACATAACATGAGGGGTAGTAATTAGTTTTCTAAGCCCATAGCCTGATAGACGCTTTATCAGTTCTAAAGACTCTTCCATAGTTTTTGAACCGTCATCTATCCCAGGAATCAAATGAGAATGCATATCTGCTTGCATCCAATTTAGATTCAGATCCTCAATTACTATTTCCTTTCTTTTAAATAAATCCAAAAACCCCATTTATAATCCTCCTGCACTCGTTGCTTTAAATTCTTCTAAATTTTGCCAATTTTTATCTTTTTCTGAAATAATCGGATCTTTTACAATCCAATCGATCTGAAGATCTCTGTCATTCCAAATGATCCCGCCTTCACTAGTCTTGTCATAATAATTAGAACATTTATATACGAAAATTGCATCTTCAATTACAGAGAATCCATGCGCAAATCCAGTCGGAACATATAATAAATTATGCTGTTTGGAATCCAAAATTGTGGAATAATGAGATCCAAAAGTATTTGATCCTTTTCTTAAATCTACTACCACATCCAGCACTTTTCCTTTAATCACTCGAACCAGCTTTGCTTGTGCATAAGGCTCTCTTTGAAAATGCAAGCCCCTAACAGTTCCTTTCTGAGAATAAGACTGATTATCCTGAACCCAGGTTTCGTTTATTCCTTCTTTTTCTAACCAATCTAACCGAAATGACTCAAAGAAATATCCTCTTTCATCTTCAAATACTTTAGGGAATATCTCTAAAACTCCAGTTAAAAGCGTCTTTTTAATTTTGACCATTTGAAATAAACTATTTGGGCAATAAAAAGGTAAAATAACTACCGCAATATGGGGTATCCTAATCAATTCTAATGAAATATCCCGAACTTTACATATAAGGTTTGTGTAAGGCTCAAAATTCTCGATTTGTCAAAGAGTTTAAAGAAATGAAACTAATTGCCATTCACCTCCCTTTTATTATTAGATAATTGAATTCAATGGGAAAATTTTCAAGAAAACTTCAAAAACTACACAATACAACCCCAAAGGTAGAAACGGCTGTAATGGTGAGTATTATCCGACAGGGAGAGACTGAAAGAGAGACGGAGGAGCATTTGGATGAATTAGCCTTTCTAACAGAAACACTGGGAGCCAAGACGGTATATAGGTTCACTCAAAAAATGGAGAAACCAGACATTAAGACTTTTATTGGCTCTGGAAAACTAGAAGAAATAAGATCTTACGTGGAGCATTTTGAGGTAGATATGGTCATCTTCGATGATGATCTTTCTCCATCCCAAATGAGAAATCTTGAAAATGAACTGAAAGTAAAAATCTATGATCGCTCCCTCTTGATCTTGGATATTTTCCTCAACCGAGCTCAAACTGCGCAGGCTAAAACTCAAGTAGAACTGGCAAGATTTCAATATCTACTACCAAGGTTGACAAGAATGTGGACGCACTTAGAACGCCAGCGGGGCGGAACTAGTACTAGGGGTGGAGCAGGCGAGAAGGAGATTGAAACTGATAAAAGAGATATCCGAAATAAAATCACTCTTCTGAAAGCGAAACTCCGTGATATAGAAAAACAAGGAATCACCCAAAGAAAGGGTAGAAAAGGAATAGTCAGAGTTGCTCTGGTTGGATATACCAACGTGGGCAAAAGCACGTTGATGAACTTGATCACCAAAACAGATATTCTGGCAGAAAACAAACTTTTTGCAACAGTAGATTCCACCGTGAGAAAAGTGGTTTTGGAAAATGTCCCTTTCCTTCTTTCGGATACGGTGGGTTTTATCCGGAAACTACCTACACACTTGATCGAATCTTTCAAATCAACTCTTGAGGAAATTAGAGAGGCAGACCTGTTAGTTCATGTAGTTGATATCTCACATCCTAATTTTGAAGATCATATCAGTGTGGTAAACCAGACGCTTCAGGAAATCAAAGCAGGCGATAAACCTGTCCTCTTGGTATTCAATAAAATTGATTTGGTGGAGCAAATGCCCGATGAAGAAGGAATTATGAATATGACGGAGCTGGAGTTGGAAGAAGCAAACTTCCTTGATTTTCCATCTTTATCAGATGCCTATCAGAAAAAGACCGGAATAAAACCGGTATTTATGGCTGCTGCATCTGGTCTTCATGTAGATGAATTTAGACAAGCCTTAGTTCAGGAAGTTAAAAAAGCTCATAAGAAGATCTATCCGCATTATCTAGAAAATGAAATTGTTGATTGGGAGTTGAAAGATTCGGAATAAGCTCAAGTTTTTTTTATTAGGCTTGAATATATGTTGAGCCAAGCCCTTGAGTTAGAATTTTATAAATCTTAAGTATAATGTCCTTCCCAATAAATTATAACAATAAAACATTTCGTCCATACAGCAATAGCACTAATAGTGAAACCTCCTCTGAAACTATTTTCTCCTACAAACAAACCAGCAACATTCTTTCTTGCAAATATGCAGGAGGAAAAATCATAGAAGGCCACTTGATCGGTTTGGTAAACGACAAGGGGGAAATCGACATGAGCTACCATCAAATAAATACCTCGGGAGAATTGATGACTGGAATATGTAAATCCATTCCTGAAATCATGGAAAATGGCAAAATCCGATTACATGAATCCTGGCAATGGACATCAGGAGATAAATCTAAAGGAGAATCGATTTTAGAGGAAATTTGATTTCAAGAAATCAAATCGGTGGAAAGAATTATTCTTAAAAGTGTAAATTCAATAAAAACAAAACACCATGTCTCTAGCCTCCGACATTCTCATTTCACTTATCGCCTTACTTCACCTCTATTTTTTATATTTTGAAATGTTTGCATGGGAAACCATCGGTAGAAAAACATTCAAACAATTGCCGGAAAATTTATTCCCCAAAACAAAGGCCATGGCTGCAAATCAAGGATTATATAATGGGTTTTTGGTTGCTGGATTGTTCTGGTCACTGCTAATAGAGGATTCCGCTTGGTCCTTCTATGTCGCTGTTTTCTTTTTGGGATGCATTCTGGTGGCAGGAATATTTGGTGCGTTGACAGCTAGCAAAAAAATCTTCTGGATTCAAGGTCTTCCAGCACTGATAGCTTTGGTATTACTTCATTTGAAATAGGCTGTATATCACAAAGGCATAAAGTAGGTAAAACAAAAAACCTCCGAAGTCTTTATTGGCCTCGAAGGTTTAATAAAATCAACTTACTAAAGTAAAAACTTATAAGTCATCCTCATCAAAATCATCATCTCCCCCAGGTCCCATGTCAAACATAGAGCTGAATAGATCCTTAAATTTCAAGCCGGTATCTAGCAGGTTTTTACTCAATTGGCTATACTCTGCCAATCCATGAAGAGCAAATTCCATAAAAAATTCCTTCTCTTTTTCCGGTAGATTCTTCACCATCTGAGTGACAACTTCTTCTAATCCTGGAACTGACTGTAGCGCTGTTTTGTAATCTTTATCGGATTGTGAAACCAAAATATCTAATTCATTTCCTTCTCCAAACCAAGCCAAAGGAATCACATAAGGGTTTCCTTCTTTGGATTTTTTCTTTTGCTCAGGTGATGGAAAATAGTTGATAAACTGCGAACGAATAGCTTTACCTATCAGATTATAAGCTACTAAACCAGCTCCTTCTTGTTCTCCTTCATATACCAATTCCACTTTTCCTGTTATTGCAGGGATCACTCCTACCAAATCTGCTATCCGAACCATGGTATTGGTTTCCCCATTCATATAAAGTCTTCTTTCAGCAGCTGAAATCAAGTTTTCATAAGCAGAAATCGTTAATCTCGCAGAGACTCCACTTTTTTCATCCACATATTCAGAACTTCTTGCTTCAATTGCGATTTGCTCGATCAAGTCCTTCATCAACTCAGGCACATAAATATTATCCACAGGCTTCCCATTTAGGTTCGCTTCCTGCAAAGTGATTTTCCTTCCTATCTCAATAGATTTTGGATAATGAGTGATGATTTGACTTTCAATTCTATCCTTTAAGGGAGTTACAATACTTCCTCTATTGGTATAGTCTTCTGGGTTTGCAGTGAATACAAACTGGATATCCAGTGGCAATCTTAATTTGAAACCTCTGATTTGGATATCCCCTTCCTGCAAAATATTGAACAATGCCACCTGAATTCTTGCCTGTAAATCCGGTAATTCATTGATCACAAATATGGATCTATGGGAACGAGGCACGAGCCCATAATGGATTACTCGCTCATCATTATAACTCAATTTCATCGTGGCGGCTTTTATCGGATCCACATCCCCGATCAAATCTGCGACAGAAACGTCAGGAGTAGCCAGTTTCTCCGTATATCGCTCCTCTCTATGCCACCAGCCAATTGGCGTATCATCCCCACGTTCTTCAATCAGTTCTTTTGAGAATGTGGTCAAGGGCTGCATAGGATCATCGTTCAATTCTGAACCCTGAACAACAGGCACGTATTCATCTAATAAATGCGTCATCATTCGGGCAATCCTTGTTTTTGCCTGCCCTCGCAGACCCAATAAATTAATATTGTGTCGGGAAAGAATCGCTCGTTCAATATCAGGGATCACAGTATCCTCATAGCCCCAAATTCCTTCAAAAACATTTTGTTTTTGTTTGATTTTTAAAATCAAATTATCGCGAAGTTCTTCCTTAATGGATTTTGGTTCGTATCCAGCTGCCTTCAGCTGCCCTAATGTTTTAATTTTGGTACGTTCTTTTGGTGTCAATTTGTGGTAGTCCATTTTGCTTAAAAGCGTTTCGTTCTATTTCGTCTATAATCTTCAAAAATTAGGTCGCCAAGCCCTTTCAAGCTACTGTAGTAGGCATTCCCATTGTTTACTTTGGTAAATTCTTTCACAAATTCCTTCAGATAAGGATCCGAAGCAATCATAAATGTGGTAACTGGAATTTTTAGTTTTCTGCATTGAGCTGCGAGTTTTAATGTCTCACTAAGAATCTTACTATCTATCCCAAAAGCATTTTTATAATATTTGATTCCCACCTTCAGACAGGTTGGCTTACCATCAGTAATCATGAATATCTGCTTATTCGGATTCTTTCTCCTTCGCAGTAAATCCATTGCCAATTCCAATCCTGCAACGGTATTCGTGTGATATGGTCCGACTTGTAGGTAAGGCAAATCCTTAATTTCAATCTGCCATGCATCATTTCCAAATACGATAATATCCAAGGTATCTTTTGGATAGCGGGTTTTGATGAGCTCTGCCAAAGCCATAGCCACTTTCTTTGCAGGAGTAATTCGATCTTCTCCATACAAAATCATGGAATGGGAAATATCAATCATCAAGACAGTTGAAGTCTGAGATCGGTATTCATTTTCCACAACTTCCAGATCGTCTTCAGTTAGTAGGTAGTCTCCTCCAAATCCGTGATTTGCCTGAGCGTTTCTTAGTGAATCTGTTAGAGCAATTTGATCCAGATTATCCCCAAATTCATAGGCCCGGCGATCAGTTCCCCTTTCTTCGCCCTGACCGGAATGTGTCGTTTTATGCTGTCCTGACTTACCTCGCTTCAGCTTCCCAAATATCTCTTCCAATGCTGACTTTCGAATAGTTTGTTCCGCTTTCCCGGTAATCTTAAATTCTCCTTTTTGATTTTCTTCAGTAAGATATCCTTTGCTTTTAAGATCCTCTATAAAATCACCAATTCCATAATTGGGATTGGTCATCTGATATCGGTTGTCCAAATTAGTCAACCAACTTAATGCTTCAGCCACATCTCCACCAGTCATGGTAATGAGTTGAAGAAAAATATTCAGAAGGTTCTCAAAGGTATTTTTCTCTGGATCTTGGGGAGGTACATATTGAGTGAATCGAAATCCTTTCATAGGTTCTATAACAAGTGAAGTCCCTTTGGAGTTTAATCTACTACACAAAAACTCAAAAAAGATGAAAAACTACCAAATTTCGGTGGGGGTCGTCACAGGAGTCCTTATCATTTTCGTTACTTCTATTCAATTGAATCTAAGTATGTTCCTGATTTGGTTACTATTTCTTTCAGGTCCAATCTTGATACTATGGATGGTTTGGTCGGTTTTGGCCGCACCAATCGAGATTAAAGAAACATTTGAAGAGCAATGGTATCAAGACAGACCAGATTTATTAAGGGGTTAGTTTGATTGAAAAAAAATTTACTCCTTTATCTTTACCCCATGAATCTCAGTGAGAAAAACGCTTCAATTATCAAATCCACAGCTAATCAGCTTGGCTTTGATTTTTGTGGGATAGCGAAAGCGGAATTTCTCGAGGAAGAAGCACCAAGATTGGAAGAATGGCTCAGCCGAAATTATCAAGGTCAAATGAGCTATTTGGCCAATCACTTTGATAAGCGTTTAGATCCAACCAAACTCGTAGAAGGCGCTAAAACGGTGGTTTCTTTGGTTTACAATTACTACCCAGAACAGAAACTTCCTGAATCCCCAGACTCCATTAAACTAGCCAAGTACGCTTATGGAGTGGATTATCACTTGGTCATCCGGGAGAAACTGAACGAATTTCTTGAAATGCTCCGAGAAGAAATTGGAGAAATTGATGGACGTGGATTTGTGGATTCGGCACCAGTTATGGAAAGACAATGGGCCCAAAAAGCGGGTTTGGGTTGGATTGGAAAAAATAGTTTGTTACTAAATAAGGAACAGGGAAGTTTCTTTTTTCTAGCAGAACTCATTATTGATTTAGAAGCTACTCCAGATACTCCTTTAGCAAAAGATTATTGTGGTACTTGTACGGCATGCATTGATGCTTGCCCCACGGATGCGATTGTGGGTAATGGTGTGATTGACGGTTCCAGATGTATTTCTTATCTGACGATAGAACTGAAAGATGCAATCCCAGCAGAGTTTAAAGGAAAGATGGAAAACTGGGCTTTCGGCTGCGATATATGCCAAGATGTTTGTCCTTGGAACAGATTTTCAAAACCCCACCAAGAACCAAAATTCAAACCTCATCCTGATTTAGTAGATTTTACCCCTGGAGATTGGGATGAAATCACTGAAGAAACATTTCGTAAGGTTTTTAGAAAATCTGCTGTAAAAAGAACCAAATTCAGTGGACTAAAAAGAAACCTAGATTTTCTTAAATTGAAAAAAAGCGAATAGCATGAGCCTTCAAAAACCCAATCTTAAGAATGTCCAAAAGTTATTTAAGCCAAAAAAGAAAAAAAGGGGCACCCATAAGATAGGCTTACCTCCTGCTTCTTTGATTTTTACCGGAGACAAAAAACAAGAAGATGTCTTAATCAATTTGATCACTTATGATGAGAATGATTTTTATGAAGAAGTGATCAACCTGAATCAACTCGAAGACCATTTAAAGCTTCAGAAAAAAGTTACTTGGATAGATATACTTGGCTTGCATGATGTAGAAATTCTAGAAAAAATCGGGTCGATCTTTGGGATCCATAAACTGACGCTTGAAGATATTTTAAGCGTTGATCAAAGACCAAAAATGGAGGTTTTTGAAGACTATATTTTTTCCACATTAAAAATGATCCAATGCTTAAGTCCAGAATCTCCAATTGACGAAGAGCAGGTAAGTTTTGTCCTTCATGAAGATGTATTAATTACTTTTCAGGAAAAAAAAGGGGATGTTTTTCAATTTGTAAGGGATCGGCTTCTGGATCCTAAAAGAGCCATTAGGCTACGTGGTGCTGATTATTTGCTTTATGCTTTGTTAGATGCTGTAATTGACAATTATTTCATCGTTATGGAAAATGTAGGCGAACGAATTGAAAATTTGGAATCTCAGGCAATGACCCAACCTGGAAATGAAACGCTAAACGCGCTATATCTTCAAAGAAGAGAAATGATGGATTTGCGACGGACCGTTTATCCTTTACGTGAGGTCATTGGTGCTTTTGACAAATATGCAGAACATAAAATAAGTCCTGAAACCAGACCTTTTATTCGGGATTTATATGAAAATACCATCCAGGTTATTGAGACGATGGAGGTTTTTCGTGATATGTCTTCTGGGGTTTTAGACTTGTATATGAATAGTCTATCTAACCGAATGAATAATATCATGAAAGTGCTGACTATCATATCAACTATCTTTATTCCTCTTAGTTTTATCGCTGGGGTCTATGGGATGAATTTCGATAATATGCCAGAATTACATTGGGAATACGGTTATTTCTATGTAGTCGGAGGAATGGCAATATCGGTAATAGGAATGCTATTTTACTTCCACAAGAAAAAGTGGCTCTAGCTTATTGAAGTTTTAGAATAATTTCTTTTTCCCCATTTTTTAACAATAATTGCCCACCGGTTTGTTGAAAATATCTTACTGATTTTAAAGTTTCTAAGAATTTATTTTCAAAAGCTGAATTCTGACAAGCCATCATTGTTACCCCAATATTTCCAAATTTCAACGAGTTTTTCTTGCCAATTTCGTAAGGTCCAAAAATTCTATTGCAGCTCCCAGAACCGGAGATTTGTTGATCATCCGCATCAAAGACTAAATGTGCATCTTGCACGGTACCTGAAGTTTGAACAGGAATCCCCATCATCTCAACAACAGTCCATTGTTTATTTTCCCATTTTGCATCTGGATAAGACTTAGAGCTGCAAGAAATAAGGGTGAAAAAGGAAAGTATATAGAAAAGATTTTTCATTTTCGAGTAGAGATTTTTACAATAAAGTAAGAACACAAATCAGGCCACCTTAATGAGATACTTCTTAAAATGCTTTAAGGCTAATATCCATGCTCTGCACAGAGTGTGTTAATGCGCCCATAGAAATAAAATCCACCCCACATTCGGCAACTTCCACCAGCATCTCTTCTGTGATTCCACCTGATGCCTCAGTCTTAAATTGATTACCAATCAATTTTACAGCCTGTTTCATAGTCTCATAATCCATATTATCCAGCATGATATAATCCACGCCCCCTATTTCAATTACTTCTGCAACTTCCGCTAGATTTCGGGTTTCAACCTCTATTTTCAAATCCAAACGATGAGCTTCTAAGTATTTTTTGGTTCGTCTGATAGCTGGCTTGATTCCTCCTGCAAAATCCACATGGTTATCTTTCAACATCACCATATCATATAGAGCGAATCGATGATTAATTCCTCCTCCAATATGCACCGCCCACTTTTCCATCAATCGAAAATTAGGTGTAGTCTTTCTGGTATCCATCAATCGAGCTTTGGTATGAAGAATCTTCTCAGTAAGTCGGTGAGTCAAAGTTGCAATCCCTGACATCCTTTGCATGCAATTCAAAACTAATCGCTCAGATGATAAAATTGAGGCTGAAGACCCTTTTACAATTAGCCCTATATCTCCATATTTAACGGCATCACCATCAGCAATTAAAAGTTCCACCTGTAACTCAGGATCATAAGCTTTAAAAATTTTTTCTGCCAACTCAATACCTGCAATAATCCCATCTGCTTTAATTATTAGTTGGGCTTGGCCCATTTTGCCTTCTGGAATAGATGCGAGAGAGGAATAGTCTCCTGGACCAATATCCTCCTTAAATGCAGATTTTATAAATGCTTGGACGGCATCCTCCGTCAGATAGGCTGGTTTCATGTTTCAAAAATAGACAAATTGAAAAGCTGTAAAGGAATTTTTTTCTGAAAAAGATCTATCCTTTTACAAACTCAAGGCTATAAATTCTCAGAATTGATTCCTGCTGAGAAACCTTAATAAAAACTTTGAAAGTTCCCTCTTCACTTAAATAATCTCCAATAAATGAGCTCAAACTAGGATTGGTTTCACTGCTATAAACGATACTAAATCCCTGAGAAGGATTTTTCTTAAAAAAGTCTCTGATCACAATTTCTGCCTGATTTTTAGAATAACTTCCTTGTTGTCCATTGACATTCAGAGAGATACTCGATTCAAAAAATTTTGCGAGATCACTGCTTGAATTATTATTTATAGCAGAAATAACCGGATCAATAGAAATATCTTCCTTCTCAACTTTTATTGGACTATTAAATAGCAAGAGCAAAGAAAATAATAGGTTCAAAATTGTCATCCCCCTATCTTGGCAAATACTAAGCCAAAAAAAGAATCTTTTTGATGTTTCATCAGTTTTAAAAAATGAAGACTCAAATTCTGTCAGATTAAGTTTTAAAGTCGGGATTGGGTCGAAAATTAATATATTTGCCCCATGGACAAGAAAGTACTTTTAATGATTTTGGATGGCTGGGGAATAGCCACCAATCCTTCAGTATCTGCAATAGATAAGGCCAATACACCATTTGTAGACAGCTTGTACACGAAATATCCTCATGCGAAACTTGAAGCATCCGGGTTGTCAGTAGGACTACCCGAAGGACAAATGGGTAATTCAGAAGTTGGCCATATGAATATTGGAGCAGGTAGAGTAGTCTATCAAGACCTAGTAAAAATTAATCTCGCTGTAAAGAATGGTGAACTCAACAATCACCCAGTTCTTGTCGAAGCCTTTGCCAAAACAAAGGCAGCAAAGAAGAAAGCACATTTTATGGGACTACTTTCAGATGGAGGTGTTCACGCTCACATTACCCACTTAAAAGGACTTTGTGATGCTGCAAAACACAATGGCTTAGAAGATGTCTTCATTCACGCCTTCACAGATGGAAGAGATACCGATCCTAAAGGTGGTATAGGTTATATCGAGGATCTTCAATCTCATTTAAAGCACTCATCGGGGAAAATTGCATCCGTAGTTGGAAGGTACTATGCAATGGATAGAGATAATCGTTGGGAAAGAGTGAAGTTAGCATATGACGCCATGGTGAAGGGAGAAGGTGAAAAATCAAAAAATATTATTGCAGCCATGCGAAAATCCTATGAAAATGGGGTGACAGATGAATTTATCAGGCCAATCATCCATGTTGGTTCGGATAATAAACCATTAGCTACGATTGAAGAAGGAGATTTGGTTATCTGTTTCAATTTTAGAACCGATAGAGGTCGTGAAATTACTCAAGCACTAACACAGCGTGATTTTGAGGATTTCAATATGAAAAAACTTGATCTTGATTATATCACGTTCACTAGATATGATAATACTTTTAAAGGAGTAAAAGTCTTATTCGAGAAAGACAACCTTAACAATACCCTTGGTGAGGTATTATCGAATGCAGGCAAGAAACAAATCAGAATAGCGGAAACTGAAAAATACCCACATGTAACTTTTTTCTTTTCTGGAGGACGAGAAGATGTTTTTGAAGGGGAGAGCAGGTTACTATGCCCATCACCGAAGGTGGCAACCTATGATCTGCAACCAGAAATGAGCGCTTTTGAAATCGCCTCAAAAATAAATCAGGAGCTAAAGAAAAAAAGTGCTGATTTTATTTGTCTAAACTTTGCTAATGCTGACATGGTCGGACATACCGGTGTATTTGATGCAGCTGTAAAAGCATGTGAAGCAGTAGATAAATGTGCAGAAAGCGTTATTACAACGGCATTAGATAACGGTTATACCATTATCGTAATTGCTGATCATGGCAATAGTGATATGATGATCAACGAGGATGGCACCCCAAACACTGCCCATACTACTAATCTAGTCCCTTTCATAATGGTTGATAACAAAGATCAACTTCATGTAAAAGATGGAAAACTAGGTGATCTTGCCCCAACAATTTTGAAACTAATGGGGATTGATATTCCTAAAGATATGACCGGAGAAATCTTGTTAACTTAATGAAAATCAATTACAGATTAATTTTATTCTTCCTCCTCATTGGAATCTCAGCTTGCAGCGTGGGAGAGAAGAATGGTGAAAAGCTAGACGTTTTACCTTATTTCGACTTGAAAGGGTTTATGACTGAATCCATTAAAGGTCTGAAGGAGGCAAAAGTCACAAAAATTTCCAGAGTCGATGGGATTGATACAACTTTGGTGGTGTCGATGAATGAAGAACAATGGAGAGATGAATTAGATGTCTTTTTTGAAGCTGACATTAATAAAACTTCTCTCTTAACTTCGTACGACACAAAGGTAAATAATCAATTTTTAAGTCATGATTTGCTCCCAAATGCAAAAGCTGATGTGAAGAATATTACCGTAAGTATAATCAACGATGATGTCCAAATGATCAAAGTCAAAATAGAGAAAGAAAATATATTTTATAGTTCTGTTACAAATGCAGAGTTATATATTTCCAATGCCAGCAAAAAGTTAGATCATTACACCATTGAAACAACTCAAAAAATCTGGTTTCTAAAACCCAATAATATAAAGATTATGGGAGCACTTAGGTTCTAAAAAATACCTCTGGAAATATCCAGAGGTATTTTTTTATTGATTAAATAAAGGAGGCCTCTTTGCTTGCCAATCTGAATTTTTCTGGATAAAGTCACCTAGCAAGACCAATTTATCTTCCTCAAAAAGATTTGCTAATAAAGTAATAGAAGTTGGGCTTCCAGATTCATTAAATCCATTTGGCATACATAGGGCTGGATGCCCTGTCAAGTTTGTAATTCTTAATTGGGGGCCTGCAAAAGAAGGGGTAACAATCACATCATATCCTTTCATCAAATCATGCATTTCTTGGATCAAAATACTTCTTTGACGACTTAGCTGAACATATTCCACTGCAGGAATAAAACGTGCTGCCCTAAAAGAGTTTGGCCAAGCACCCTTATGCTGGGCAACTAATTGATCGTCCCAACCCAAGCGGGTCAATTCATCAAATGCAGCTGCTCCCTCCACCATCAGCATCATGACGATTGGACCTGCATCGATACTAGTTTTCAATTCTAATGGATGCAATTCAACCCCATTATTTTTGAGCAAATCCAAAACAGCCTGATCATTTTTACTAGCTCTTTCGCCTTCAAAATATGGTTTAAAATAACCAACCTTCAGGTCTTTAACTGATTTTTTCGCATCATAATTAAAAGCTGAAGCAATGGTACTAGCATCGTTGATATCCGAACCATTAATAATAGAAAGCACAATTCCGTCATCTAATGCCGATCGGGAAATAGGGCCTATTTTATCCATTGACCAACTCAAAGCCATAGCACCATGTTTACTGACTCGTCCGTAAGTAGGTCTCAATCCCGTGACTCCATTTCTTGTGGATGGAGAAACTATTGAGCCTAATGTTTCAGTTCCAATCGCAAATGGAACAAGCCCAGCACTTACTGCTGATGCAGAACCAGCTGAGGATCCGCTTGATCCCTGATTGAGATTCCAAGGGTTTTTGGTCTTACCGCCGTACCACACATCTCCCATAGCTAAGGCACCCAAAGTAAATTTACCTACCAAAACTCCACCTGCTTCATTTAATTTATTGACTACGGTGGCAGTCATATCGATTTCTTGATTTTTATATGGTTCTGCTCCCCATGTAGTTTTTGTCCCTTTTACAGCCAGAAGGTCCTTAATCCCATATGGAATCCCATGAAGAGGGCCTCGATATTTACCAGCAGCTATTTCTTGATCCATAGCGCGTGCCTTATCTAATGCTGAATCTTCCATCAGCGTTATTAAACATTGAAGTGTATCCGAATAAGTCTTTATTCGATCAAGATAAATTTTGGTCAGCCGCTCGCTACTTATCTTTTTAGATTTAATTAGCACCGACAATTCATGAACAGGCAGATATGCAATATCAGATTCTTTCTCAGGAAGGTTTACTGATTTAGGAAGTCCCCAATCGTAGGAATTTTGATTTAAATCTGGGATAAAACCTTTAGGAAGAGGATTAAAAACCAAAGCAGGTGCAACTGAGTTATCTAATTCAACCTTTCGGAGAGTTTCATAATTTGACAACTGGTTTTCTAGATTACCAATCATACTATCCTTTTCTGAAATATTAAAGGAGAGACCAATTAGATTTGAAGCTGCCTCAATGGTGGTTGGTGTGATTTCACCAGCACGTTTACCTATTGTAAAACCCAATCCCAGACACATGGCTGCGCCTAAAATCAACAGAAAACCTTTGTGACTAATTCGATTTTTAACTTTCATTGGATAGTTTTGTATAATATCTAGGTAATAATTCTTTCAAGATCTTCAATAAACCAAAATAAATCAAACCACTCATGGATGAACAATCTCCATTTCCTGTTTTTCCAATGCATTTCAGAGGAATCTTACTACTGGCAGGAATGTACACCATTGCTTGGTCAGCTTTTTTTAAATGGTTTGGACCAGAATTAATTTCCTGGTTGGCAATGGGGAGTAAGGAAATTACTAATCTACCGAGTGAATATTATGGCATATTCGGGATAATTGTCGGTTTGATCATTTTTGTGAGTGCCTTTTATCCTGTAAGCTGGGTATATATGATTATTGCAGGAATCACCGGAAAAATTATTTTAGCAATATGGTTTACACTTGGTTTTTTACCGGCAATCGGTTGGAACAAACGCACTGGATTTCATTTGTTGATCAATGAATTGGTTTGGTTAATCCCACTAATTACTATTTTTTTAAGAGGTCTTCAAGTCAAAAACTTTTTAAGAATAAAAGAACAGGAATAGAATTATTATAAACTATTTACCACAGTTCCATACCAGTTTATACCATATAGGATATCCTTGGAAAAACTTCAAGTGGCTTGTATAACACTCTTAATTCTTTTGGGTATTTTTTCCTGCCTTCCCTAAAAAAAGACAATAAAAAAAGGCTCAGGTGAGCCTTTTTTTGGTTTGATTTTCAAGAAATTAAAGAATCAAAATCAACAATAAAAGAATAATGATAATTGCTCCAACTGAAAGATATAGACCTTTACCGTCGTCAGCTTTTGCCTCTTCTTTCATTTCTTTTAGCTCGGAGCGAATTTCCTTGATTTCGTCTTTGCTCATTGACTTAAAGTCCATTGATTTAATCTCATCCAATCGCTGTTTCATTTCCTCCGCTCTTATTTTCTGAGCTTCAGTCATTTCAGTTTTTCCATTTTTAGATTCCTTATCATTGGCAGGTTCAGCCTGAATGAATTGGACTGATAGAAACAAAGCAAAAATCGCAATTAGCTTTTTCATAATGTAATTTGTTTAAGGTTAGTTATTTAAATGGTTAATTAGGTTGTCAATAGTTGTCTTCTTAATATTTGGGGTTAAAAGTCAAGCCCTACCAAAGGCTATTTTTTGTAACTTACCACAGCTAATCAGAGAAATAAACTTCTTCAAAATACTTTAATAATGTCCCAAAAACAAGCACATAAATTATTTTTATTAGATGCAATGGCTCTTATTTATAGGGCCCATTTCGCTTTTAGTAAAAACCCTAGAATAAACAGTAAGGGTTTGAATACTGGAGTTATGCTTGGTTTTACCAATACACTTCTTGAAGTTTTGGATAAGGAAAAACCTACACATATTGGAGTGGCATTTGATACACAAGCTCCAACTTTCAGGCACATTCAATTCGAAGCCTACAAAGCTAATAGACAAGAACAGCCCGAAGACATTGGTGCCGCGATCCCTTGGGTCAAAGAAATTGTAAAAGCTTTTAATATTCCTATTCTGGAAATGGATGGATTCGAGGCAGATGACATCATTGGGACCTTGGCCAAACAGGCTGAAGCAGAGCATTTTACTGTGTATATGATGACTCCTGATAAGGATTATGGTCAGTTAGTGGATGATCATATTTTTCTTTATAAGCCTGCCTTCATGGGAAATGGGGTTGAAGTAATGGGACCAAAACAAATCTGTGAAAAATGGGATATCGAGCGGGTAGACCAAGTGATCGATATTTTAGGTCTAATGGGAGATGCTGTTGATAATATTCCAGGAATCCCCGGAATTGGGCAAAAAACTGCTGTAAAGCTTCTAAAACAATATGGGACTATTGAGGAATTGATCAAAAACACCGAGGATCTAAAAGGAAAGCAAAAAGAGAATGTGGTAAACTTTGGAAAACAGGGTTTATTATCGAAAGAATTGGCAACAATCAAAATAGATGTTCCAGTAAAGTTTGTAGAAGAAGATTTACGCTATGATGGATTTGATGAAGAAGCCTTGAAAACACTTTTTGGAGAATTAGAATTTAGGACTTTAGCGAGCAGAGTTTTCAAAAACGAAAAAGACAAAAAAGCATCTATCCAAAGAAATGATCAACTCGGCCTGTTTGGAGATTCATCTCCTTCAACTTCAAAAAAAGAAATAACTTTTGAGGAAGAATCTGTGAATATTGCTCCCACTCAGGAACCCTCCACCATTCATACATCAGCACATCAATACCATAAAATTAAGGGTACAGATGCAATTGAAGAGTTAGTCTCTTATTTACTTCTTCAAGACGAGCTTTGTTTCGATACAGAAACCACTTCTGTAAATGCAATGGAAGCAGAATTAGTAGGTATTTCTTTTTCCTATGTATCAGGAGAGGCCTATTATATTCCTTGTCCTTCCGAAAAAGCTGAAACGCTGGAAATTTTAAAATTACTTCAGCCTGTTTTCGAAAATGAAAAAATTCTTAAGATTGGTCAAAATATTAAATATGATATCCTAGTCCTCAAAAATTATGATATCAAGGTAAAAGGAGGGCTATATGATACTATGCTTGCCCACTATCTGATAGAACCGGAAGGTAAGCATTCCATGGATTGGCTTTCGGAACATTATCTGAATTATAAGCCAGTCTCAATCACTGAGCTGATTGGTAAAAAAGGTAAAAATCAGGGAAATATGAGGGATGTCGAAGAAGATGAAGTTACAGAGTACGCTTCTGAAGATGCTGATATTACCCTCCAACTCAAAGAAAAGCTTGATCCATTACTCAAAGAAAGCGATTTGGAAAAACTCTTCTATGAGGTAGAAAATCCATTGATTAATGTACTTGCTGAGATGGAATTTGAAGGAGTAAGAATTGATACTGAAAGTCTTGCTGAAATGTCTCTTCTCCTTGAAAAAGAAAGCAAAGAAATAGAAAATAGAGTCTACGAAATAGCAGGCGTAAGATTTAATTTGGCCTCCCCCAAACAGTTGGGTGATGTCCTTTTTGACAAACTAAAGCTTGATCCAAAAGCGAAAAAAACCAAAACCGGGCAATACGCTACTGGGGAAGAAGTATTAAGTAAACTTGCTAATGAGCATGAAATTGCTAGAGCTATTCTCGACTACCGTCAAATGGTAAAACTTAAGTCTACCTATGTTGATGCGCTGCCCACGATGATCAATTCCAAAACAGGAAAAATCCATACTACCTATAATCAGTTTGTGGCAGCTACAGGTAGACTTTCTTCCATAAACCCAAACCTGCAAAATATTCCCATCAGAACTGAAAGAGGGAGAGAAATAAGGAAGGCTTTTGTTCCAAGAGATGAAAATCACATCCTTTTGGCAGCGGATTATTCTCAGGTAGAATTACGAATCATGGCTTCATTTTCAGGAGATGAATCTATGATTGAAGCCTTTAAAAATGGTAGAGATATTCATGCAACAACAGCTGCGAAGATTTTTCAAGTGCCTCTGGAAGAAGTGACTTCTGACATGCGAAGAAAAGCCAAAACTGCCAATTTTGGGATTATTTATGGGATTTCAGCTTTTGGCTTATCCCAGCGATTAGCTATTTCCAGAACCGAGGCAAAAGAAATTATTGATGCTTATTTTAAGGAATTCCCAGCAGTCAAAGAATATATGGATGGGGCGATTGAAAAGGCTAGAAAAGATGAATATGTTGAGACGATTTTGGGTAGGCGAAGATACCTGAGAGATATCAATAGTAGAAATGCAACCATGCGTGGTTTTGCTGAACGAAATGCCATCAACGCACCAATTCAAGGTTCTGCTGCCGACCTGATTAAGGTTGCCATGATCGATGTACACAAGTGGATGAAGAAGGAAAACCTCAAATCAAAAATGATCCTTCAAGTTCATGATGAATTAGTTTTTGACGCACATAAAGACGAAGTGGAAATCCTAAAAGCCATTGTGCCAGGACTGATGTCAAACGCCATCAAAATGGCAGTTCCAGTAGAAGTGGAAGTGGGTACTGGAACAGATTGGCTGCAAGCGCACTAACTTGAGTACAAAGTATCAAGTAGTTCGAACTCCTAAATTCATTGTTAATAAATAACTGGGGTTGAAGTTCCTCTGAATCTCGTAAATCGTAATTCTCTTTTCGTAAATCCAAAAATGGCTAAAATAAAAACCACATTCTTCTGTCAAAACTGCGGCGCCCAAAGTCCGAAATGGTTGGGAAAATGCCCTGCATGTGGTGAATGGAATACCTATGTCGAAGAAGTCATTCAAAAAGAGGAAGCAGGAAAAGGGAGTTGGAAACCTTCAGGTTCTGGCACAAAAAAGGCCAGCACCCCAAAGAAAATCCATGAGGTCAATTACGAGGAGATGCCTCGTTATGTAACTGGTGATGATGAATTGGATCGGGTTTTGGGAGGCGGAATTGTACCCGGTTCTTTGGTTTTAATTGGAGGGGAGCCGGGAATCGGAAAGTCGACTTTAATGCTTCAGATCGCCTTGATTCTCAAAAACAAAAAGATCCTCTATGTATCGGGAGAAGAAAGCGAAGCTCAAATCAAAATGCGGGCGGATCGGATGACAGCCAAAAATCCGGATTGCTATGTTCTTTCCGAAACTAATACTCAACACATCTTTCAGCAAATTGAACTTTTAAAGCCTGATTTATTAGTCATTGACTCGATCCAAACTTTAAATTCCCAATACGTAGAATCTGCCGCAGGTTCAGTTTCACAAGTAAGGGAATGTACGGCAGAGTTAATGAAATTTGCCAAGGAAACAGGAACTCCCGTCTTTTTGATTGGACATATCACCAAAGATGGATCTATTGCCGGACCAAAAGTTTTGGAACACATGGTTGATACGGTTTTGCAGTTTGAAGGCGATCGACACCTTGCCTATAGAATTCTTCGAACGTCCAAAAACCGTTTTGGCTCCACGCATGAACTTGGTATTTATGAAATGAGAACGGAGGGTCTCAGGCCAGTTGCTAATCCTTCTGAAATATTATTAACCCAGCGTGAAGAAGTTCTAAATGGAGTCGCTATCGGTGCTATGATGGAAGGGAATCGCCCATTATTGATTGAGATTCAATCTCTGGTAAGTCCAGCAACATATGGAACTCCGCAAAGAAGCAGTACCGGTCATGATGCTAAAAGACTGAATATGCTTTTGGCAGTTTTAGAAAAAAGAGGAGGAATGCGACTGGGACAACAAGATGTTTTCTTAAATGTGGCTGGTGGATTACGGGTTGACGATCCTGGATTGGATCTAGCTGTTTGTGCTTCTTTGATTTCAAGCTATGAGGATACTCCTGTATCTGAAGATATCTGTTTTGCTGGAGAAGTAGGGTTGGGTGGAGAAATCAGAGCCATTCATCGCATCGAAAACCGAATTTCTGAAGCTGAAAAGCTGGGGTTTAAAAAAATTATTGTTTCAAAATATGCTGTAAAAGGACTCGATCTGAGCAAATACAAAATTCAGGTACTTGCAGTCAGCAAGCTGGAAGAAGTATATCAGAAGATTTTTTGATTTTCTACATTCTGTGTGAGTTAAAAAAACTGAATTTTTAATTCAAAATTGTTTAGCTACGCAAAATACCAAATTTCTTATGGTTTGGAATAAAGGATTCGTTAAATTCAGAATTAAAAAAAATCCGAACCTATGAAAAAGTTTTTTATCTATGTTTTCGTTTTCATCCTTGTTTTTAATGTTGGAATTCTTCAAGCACAGGATTTGAACATTAAAGTAAGTTCTGAGACTGTCACCATGAAGATTGGGGAATCCAAACAACTGGATGCAGTCGTCTTAGACAATGCCGGGAATAAAATTGAAAACAGAGAATTTATCTTTTTCTCCAGAAATTCTCGTGCCCTGTCCGTTGTGGATACCACTGGATTAGCGACTGCTATCAAACATGGAGAATATGATGTAATTGTCATAAGTCCAGGAGATCCTCAGCTTAGATCCAATATAACTGTGACAGTGGAGCCAGCTCCCATTTCTAAAATTGAAGTACAAGGTATTCCTGAAAACATTTATGCTGGAATCCCTATTCCACTTGAACTGAAAGTTACCGATGAAGCCGGTTTTGAAAGGCCTGAAAAAGTTATCAAGTTGTCTTCCTCAGATGAGGATATCATCTCTGTTGCTCCTTTTACAAAACTGATTCCTAAAGAAAAAGGAACAGCAAAAATTACAGCAACTGTAGATGGCGTAAACGAAACCATAGAAATTAATGTAATAGAGAATCCCATTGCAGAAATCCTATTGACGTCAGATATGGTTGAGGGTAGGTCTGGAGACGTTTTTACTTTAACTGCGATGGCTTTGGACAAAGCCGGAAATCAAGTAACAGATGCTCCTATCAATTATTCATTTACCGGAGAGTCATTTGACGTTTCTGCAGCACCATCAGGTCTGATTACGGAAGAAGGAAAATTCGTCGCTGATCAGCCAGGTGTTTATGTTATAAACGCCACTTCAGGCCCTGCCGCGGCTTCGATCACTGTACAAGCAAATAATAGAAATGTCAGCAGAAAAATTGATGTTGTTGGACAAGGCTCTGTAAACAACAAACACACATCTGATTTATGGATATGGGAAGGAGAGGATGGAAAGGATTATGCTGTCACTGGAACATGGGGAGCTGATGGAACAGCTTACTTTTGGGATGTCACAGACCCTGCAGGAATTCAGTTAGTCGATTCTGTAAAAGTAGATGCCCGAACTGTAAACGATGTGAAAGTTTCAGAAGATGGAAAAGTAGCAGTGATCTCACGGGAAGGAGCTTCAAATAGAAAAAATGGGTTGGTCATTATTGATGTAAGTAATCCAAGAGATGCCAAAATTATTTCTGAATTTTCTGAAAATCTTACTGGTGGGGTTCACAATGTCTTCATTTATAAAAACCATGTGTATGCGCTTAGCGCTGGAAGAAAGTATTATTCCATCAATATTGAAGATCCAAAAAATCCAAAAATCGTAGGTGAATTTGAATTAGATACTCCAGGTCATTCCATTCACGATGTTTGGGTCCATGATGGAATTGCATATTCATCCAATTGGACAGATGGAGTACAATTAGTCGACGTAGGAAACGGAATTGCTGGAGGAACACCTTCTAATCCAGTACAATTCGCCAGTTATGCCTATCCAAGTGGCTCTAATCACGCAGCTTTCCCTTATAAAGATGAGAAAACAGGCAAATTTTATGTAATTCTAGGCGATGAAGAATTCCCTTATGGACTAGATCCTAGTGGTCGAAAACCAAGTAGAGCAGCAGGATTCCTTCATATAATTGATTTTACTGATCTCAAAAACCCCAAAGAAGTGGCTTGGTTCCAGGTGCCTTTTGCCGGATCACATAACTTCTGGATCGAAGATGATATTTTATATGCTGCATTTTACAATGGCGGTGTCAGAGTGGTTGATATCAGCGGTGAACTATTAGGAGATTTAAATAGACAGGGTCGTGAAATAGCCTGGATCGTTCCAGAAGATCCGGATGGTTATGTTGCCAATGCCCCTTTCACATGGGGTGCTCAACCTCATAAGGGTCATATTTTCTATTCTGATTGGAATAGTGGCTTGTGGTCAGCAAAGCTTCAGCCAATAGTACCAGATAATGCGAAGATTGATAATAAATAAATTGATTTCCTTGAATATGAAAGTACAATCAGTTTTAAAGAAGTCTATATTCCTAGTAACCGCATTCTTGACATTCAATTTTGGGGTTAAGGCTCAAGATTATTATGTCTATGTTACTGCTGAATCGGAGGATGAAGTTGCCTTGATTAAATTTGACGGAAAAAATGCAACTGTAGAAGAGACTATTCCAGTTGGAATCTGGCCAGCTGAGATAGAAGGACCACATGGAATCAATGTAAGTCCTGATGGAAAGTATTGGTATCTATCTCTGGCTCATGGTAATCCCTATGGCACCTTATATAAGTATTCAACTGAAAGCAATGAAGTTGTAGACACGGTTCGACTGGGCCTATTTCCAGCTTCTCTTCAAGTCTCTAAAACCACAGGACTTTTGTATTGCGTCAATTTTGATCTTCACGGAGATATGGTACCAAGTACTGTTTCTGTCGTAGATCCAGAGGAAATGATTGAAATTGAAAGAATTGAGACAGGAGTTATGCCCCACGGCTCAAGAATATCATCTGACGGATTATTTCATTATTCCGTGGGTATGATGTCTGGCGAATTATTTGAAATTTCTACCACCAAGTTAAAAGTTACCCGCAAGCTAAATTTGGATGGAATAGCAGAAGAAATGCCAGCTATGGGAGGTATGGATCATAGTAAAATGGATCATTCAAAAATGGGGCATACGATGATGACTGAATCTGCTCCTATGTATCATAGTGAGACTAAGCCAACCTGGGCTATTCCTCATCCCACAAATGGCAAAGTTTATGTTGCAGGAAATGGATCTGACGAGATCTTAGAAGTAGATCTTGAAAAATGGGAAATTACAAACAGGTTCAAAACTGGAAAAGCTCCCTATAATTGCGATGTTACACCAGATGGAAAATACCTTGTTGCCACCTATAAAGGCAGTGGAGAAACAGGTATTTGGGATCTGAAAAAAGGAAAAGAACTTCCTAGAATCAAAAACACCAGAAATGTTACTCATGGTGTAACAATTTCTTCTGATAGTAAATTTGCTTTTATTTCTGTAGAAGGTATTGGAGGTGAACCGGGGACAATGGATGTTATTGATATTAAAAATGCCAAAAAAGTAGCCTCGGTAGACATGGGAAAACAGGCCGGAGGTATTATATTTTGGAAGATGGAATAATTCAAAAAGCGAAACTAAAAAGGATCCGATTTTGGATCCTTTTTAGTTTAGTAATTAATCGAATTCGCATTGACAAAACTCATTAATTCAAAATCAATCTCTAAATACTTTTCCACATAATCATCCCAATACATTTTTAAAAAGATTGCGCGATGTGGATGCTCAATATAAGCCTTGTAAGATTCATAAGTATCAAACTCCAATTTCAGGCCGTATTCAAATTCATTTTTTGAGCTAGTTTCAATAAGTACTTGGAAATTTTTCACCCCTGAAATGGTGGATAGCTTTTTAGCAGCATTTAAAAATATCCTTTCTTCTGAGGACGCTCTAGGATACTTAAGTTTGAAAAACACGCAGTGATTTATCATGGTAAAAGAATTTAGAATGAAAAATATTGATATAATTATAACGCAGAAAATCTAATTTGTCATTTAGAAACAATAACTTAGTAAAGTTACAAAATCATTTAATGACCTATTTATGAAATCAAATTTACTTCTAAAATTCGGAGTAGTTGCAATTTTCTTGTCCTATCAATTTAAAGTTTTTGCCCAGGCCGAGAAGAAAATGCTTCCAATAATCGATGTACATGTCCATGCTTCTAAAGTCAATCCCAATTTCGCAAGTGATCTTTGCCCTTGGTTTCTAACCTCAATGCCGGGGAGCGGTCCCAATCAGCCAGCCCCAAGCTTTTTAAACACCGATTGTGTTGATCCACTAAAACCTGCAAAGTCAGACCAGGAAATGCAGAATGCAATAATCGACGCAACTAATCGCCTGAATGTAACCATGATAGCAAGTGGAGATGCAGAGATTTTACATAAATGGCATGAAGCTGCTCCAGATCGGATTATTCCATCTATAGGAATTGGGCAAGATATGAGTGTAGAGGCCTTCAGAGATTCCTTATCAGGGGGATTTTATAAAGTAATGGGTGAAATTGCTCCACAATATCAAGGAATGTCACCTAGCGATATGTCCCTTGATGAATATTTTGGCGTTGCAGAGGAACTAGGTGTTCCCGTTGGAATACATATGGGAACAGGAGGAAATGGCATGGCAAATATTACATCTCCAAAATATAGAGCCTCTATGGGGAACCCTTTCTTATTGGAAGACTTGCTGGCAAGACACCCTAAATTGAAAATATGGGTGATGCATGCAGGTTACCCAATGGTAGATGAAATGATCGCATTGATGGGAGCAAATGCATATGTATATGTGGATTTGGCAGGTTTGATCTGGAGTTATCCACAAGATGAAGTCCATGATTATCTAAAGAGACTCGTTCAAGCAGGTTTTGGAAAAAGAATTATGTATGGCACAGATTTGATGATTTGGCCGAAACTTCTGGAAACTTCAATTGGCTTAATCCAAAACGCCACTTATCTCTCTTATGATCAAAAACGAGACATTTTCTTTCATAATGCCGTTCGCTTTTTTAACCTAAATGAAGAGGATTTCAAGTAAGAATACCTGAATCTGTATTTACAAAAGGATAGTTGATGACAATCTCCTATCCTTTTTTTATTATTTTCCATGATCAATCTAATTCCTTTCAACACTGGAAAATTGCGCTTGCTCATATGAATAGAATAAAACTCCTATCTATTTTCTTTCTCTGGATCACTCTATGTTCATGGGTTAATCAAAAAGCAATTTGTCAAGATCTCTGGCCAGATGGAACAAAAATCTCTCCTTGGTTTCATGATTATTCGAAGCTCAAATTAGAAAATCTGGGGAAGCAATATGTAATTACAGAACATGGAGTCTTCGTAGATAGTACCATTTTACAAACTGAAAAAATTCAACGAGTTATTGATCAAGCCAGTCAAAGTGGAGGTGGGGTAATCATTATTCCAAAAGGAACTTTTCTTAGTGGAGCCTTATTTTTTAAACCAAATACACATCTCCATTTAGAAAAAGGTGCTGTTTTAAAAGGGTCAGATGATATTTCAAATTATCCTAAAATTCCTTCCAGAATGGAGGGACAAAATCTAGATTACTTTGCTGCTTTGGTAAATGCTTATGAAGTAGATGGCTTTTCTATCACAGGACAGGGAACTATTAATGGAAATGGCTTAAAATTCTGGAAAGCTTTTTGGCAAAGAAGAGAGGAAGACCCCAATTGTACTAATCTCGAAGTTTCGCGTCCCAGACTAGTTTTCATTTGGAAAAGTAACGATATACAATTACAGGATGTAAAACTTATTAATGCAGGGTTTTGGAGTAGCCATTATTATCAATGCAAAAATATCAAGATCCTAGATCTCACAATCACCTCACCGCATGAACCTGTCAAAGCACCAAGTACAGATGCCATAGATTTAGATGTTGTTCATAATGTACTTATCAAAGGATGCTATCTCGCCGTGAATGATGACGCGATTGCTCTAAAAGGAGGAAAAGGTCCCTGGGCAGATGAAGACCCTAATAATGGTGAAAACACGAACATTATTATTGAGGATAGTGAGTTCGGTTTTTGCCATTCCGCCTTGACAAATGGAAGCGAGTCTATTAATAATAAAAATATCATCCTGCGAAATATAAAAGTAAAAGATGCCATTCGACTACTTTGGCTAAAAATGAGACCAGATACACCGCAGCATTATGAATACATTACGGTAGAAAACATTACAGGTCAAGCCCGTAGCTTTATATATGTAAAACCATGGACGCAGTTTTTTGATCTAAAAGGAAGAAAAGAAGTCCCTATTTCATATTCAGATCACATTACCATGAGGAATATTGACCTGGAGTGCAATATATTTTTTGACGTGGCAATTACAGAACATGATCGATTGGCAGATTTTCATTTTGAAAATCTAAATATAAAGGCAGAAAAAGAAAATTTTGACCCTGACATCGTGAATGGATTTACTTTAAAAAATGTCCTTGTAAATGGTAAAAAAATAGACTGATTATTCCCTTTTAAGCTGTGTCAATAGGTTATGTATGAAATTCATTTTTTGAATCACGTTTTGGCTTACAACAAAAGGGTACATATCTGGAACTCCCATTGATCTATTTAAACTATTAATTACCAAAGAGATCGGAGCCCATTCCTTATAAATTTTATTAAAGTCCATAATTTCATAGGGGTCAAAATTTACTTTACCCTTAAAACTTTGATCCTTTACATTTGGATTTACCTCCACACCAAAGAAGTATGAAGTCTCTGTCATATCCATAATATGTAAATAATGTGCCCATGTCTCTGCCCAATCCTCCCAAGGATGAGAAGTAGCATATTGACTAATATAGCTTTCTTGCCAATTTGAAGTGGCTCCAAATTGATAATGATTATTTAATGATTGATTATAATCTGTACGTTCGTCACCAAATACCTCACGGAATTCCGAAAGGGTTGTTTGATTACCAGAAACTAACAAACTCCAATAGTAATGTCCTACTTCATGTCTAAAATGACCAATCAATGTTCGATAGGGTTCCGACAACTGTTTTTTCACGTACTCTCTATGCACCGTATCTGCTTCTGAAAGTACAATTGTAATAATTCCATTATTATGACCAGTCATTACTTTTGGATTACCTTGTTTCGCTACAAAATCAAAACAGAGACCTTTATTAACATCACTTGATCGGGGAGAAATAGGCAATTCTAGTCGTTGTAATTGATAAACCAACCTATGTTTCGCATTTTCAAGCTTTTGCCATTTCTCTGTATTCTCCTGGATAGATAAATCTGGAATGATTCGATTTAGTGAACAAGCTAAACAGTATTCCCTTTCTTCTTTAAAGGGAATAATCCAATTACAAACCCCTGAGACAGAATTCCTACAATATTTAAAAATCTCCCCATCCCTGTCTGATTTTAAATTTCCATTAACAGATGTAAAAGTTTTCATTCCATGATGCAAGTCTGAGTATCCAGATAAATGACTGCATTTTTCACAACTTTGATTTTCAAAATAAAGTGGATAGCCACAGTTGTCACATTCAAAAATTTTCATTTACAAATAGCTATTGTTTGATGTAATGTTAACAGAGTTCCAGCGGAATGATTCACTAGAGACTCAAATGTTTTTCCAAAATCATTTGACGCTTTAGATAGATTGAAGCCAATTTGAAGGAAAACTCATTAATTCTTGGTATCTACTAAAATTCACTGGACTCAGGATAATTCAGATTGGCAACTTTGGCATGAATTTATTTAAAAGTCCATTCTTGGCTGGATAGTTATCGATCTTATTGTTTTATCCAGGAATTACTTCTTGCCAAAGATATAGAGGGAAATATAATCGTGGGATTAGGAGTTGTTCTAGCAGGTTATGATCCGATGAAAATTCTTGTCGCACTTATGGTTCCATTATTAAATCCGGACGAGAGGAAAAATATTAGGTAAACTAAAATAAATTATATGCCTGATAGGTCGCTAATTTATTCAGAAAATGCATTTTTTCACCTGAAATACTATTAAGATCACTACACTTTTTCTGACAATACTACAAAATAGAGGGTTTCTTTACGAGAAGATTACAAGTTTATTCTTTAAATTCCTTTAGATAAAACCATCTAACCTGATATCTTATGAAAAAACTTGTAGCAGAATTTATTGGAACGCTATGGCTTGTCCTTGGCGGTTGTGGCAGTGCTGTTCTGGCAGCAGCTTTTCCGGAACTGGGAATTGGATTTGTAGGAGTAGCTTTTGCCTTTGGTCTTACTGTGGTAACAATGGCTTATGCTATTGGCCATGTGAGTGGTTGTCATTTAAACCCTGCGGTTTCTGTAGGATTATTGATGGGAGGAAGATTTGATAGGAAAGATTTAGTTCCTTACATAATTGCCCAAGTATTAGGGGGCTTAGCTGGTGCGGCTATTTTATTTAGCATTGCAACTGGCAAACCTGGTGTAGAATTAGGAGGGTTTGCTTCAAATGGATTTGGAGAAGCATCTCCGGGAGGCTACTCCATGACTTCTGCCATAATAACGGAAATAGTAATGACGTTCTTTTTTCTAATTGTAATCTTAGGTGCTACGCACCCGAAGGCACCTGCAGGCTTTGGAGGTTTGGCTATCGGTTTAGCTTTAGTGCTGATACATTTGATTTCAATTCCAGTAACCAATACTTCTGTCAACCCTGCTAGAAGTACTAGTCAGGCTATTTTTGCTGGAGGAATCTACTTACAGCAATTATGGCTATTTTGGATAGCACCTATTATCGGAGCCGTTTTAGCAGGAATTGTATATAAATTTTTGTCCCCTACAGAATGAATTTCCAAAAAAAGTTAAACCTTTGCTAAAAGAAATATTTTAATGTCACTTAACCTTTATTAAAATGAAATATATTAAGATTTTATTTCTGGTTGCGTTTTTTGCCTGTGCAGCTAGTTTAAAGAGCAATGCGCAAGAAGTAGGTCTTCGATTTGGTAATTTCTATGGAAACAATGTTGCTATAGATGGAGTATTCGCACTGAGTGACTTTAGCCGAATTCATGCTGATGTGAGTTTTGGTAGTGGAGGGGTAGGTATTGACGCGATTTGGAATCCTTTATATAGACCTATAAGCACCAGTGATTTCAACTGGTACGCTGGATTTGGTCCTTCTTTGTTTATAGGAGATCCTTTTGCACTTGGAGTCGCTGGTGAAATAGGGGTTGAATATGCATTTGAGGAAGTTCCAATTGTAATTGGAGCAGATTGGCGACCAACTTTCAGGATCGTGGAAAATACCGACTTTTTTGCCGATGTTTTTGGCTTAAATATCCGATGGAGATTCGGGAATGACGGAAGTAACGCAACAAATTAAAAGTAAATAGCGGGATTCGATCCCGCTATTTTAATTTTTTCCAAAGCCTGGGAATTAATCCAAACAACGATTGATTTGGGATGTGCAGCTAGAAGCATCCTACTAAGGCTGAACAAAAATTTCCTGACCCTTAAGGAAAATGCATGTTAGTAAGTGGTTCATTTTTAATAGAAAAATTTCGCGGTAAAGGAGGATGGACTTATATCAAAGTTCCTCTTAAAATCCAACTATCCAATCTGCCTTTTGGGATGATCAGAGTAAGTGGATCTGTTGATCAAATCGCTTTTAAGGGAAAACATTTAATGCCTTTTGGAGGTGGAAATTTATTTTTGCCAATTCCAAAACCACTTCTGCTAAAACTTAAAAAGGAGGTGGGACAAACAGTTTCTATAGAACTTTTTGAAGATAAAATTCCTACTGAAATCCCTTCAGAACTGATCGACTGTTTATCGGATATACCCGGAAAACTTGAACGTTACCTTGCTTTAAGCGATGCAGAAAAAAAGCGATGGATAACTTATATTTTCGAAAGCAAAAAAGAAGAAACGAAAGCTGAACGTATTATTAAACTGATTAATTCTTTAGCCTAAAATTCTACGATTATTCCAACAGTCGGCAAAATAGTACCGGCAGTGTTTTCAATAAATTTCAGCTGATAGCGTGTTGGATCTTCAGGATTTATAAGAATTTCCCCTGATTCTCCCCTTACTGGAACCAACAAATCAGGCTGGTCCGCTTCATAATTATATAGGTTTTGAATATCCACATACCAATTTAAACTCCACTTTTTGAAGTAGTACTTCTTATCTACTCTTAGATCCAATTGATGAAAAGCCCTTAACCTAAATTCATTTATCTGGGAATAATCAAAAATAGGCTGACCACGAAGGTCCCAATTGCTAATGAGTGATGATTCTTCTACATCATAGGGAGTATAGGGAGTACCTCCAAGGTACCTCCATCTCGTTCCAACTTCCCAGTTTTTATTAAATCTTTTCCCAGCAGTCAAACTCACGATGACCTTATTGTCCCAGGAGGAAGGAACATAACCTTCTGTATTGGGGTTGGTAAATTCGCTCCTTACCAAAGTCAAAGAGGCTATTCCATAAAAATCATTAAAAAGCCTTTGTTGGGCTAAAAATTCTAGACCATAAGCTCTTCCATTGGCATTGGAAACGACTTCTTCATTACCAATTACACCAAAATCTGCGCCTAGATTTGCCAATGCTATCCCATTTCTGACGGATGAAGGATAATTTTTATACTTCTTGTAAAAGGCCTCCATGGTAAATCTCCTGTTTTTCTCAGGCACTAAAAATTCTAATCCTGCAATCAATTGGCTGTTCTGAATATATCTCACATCAGAATCTTGATTTACCAATTGCCCTGAATTATCTCGATATCCTAAAACCGTATAAGGTGGTTTTTGATAATAAATCCCTGCATTGGCGGTTGCAAAAAGGTTTGGCCTTAATTGATAGGAAACCGATACTCTTGGACTCAGTTGATTAAAAGGATTAGAAGCTGTACTCCCAAAATCTGAACCGTCAATTCTGATACCTCCTGAAAGCAATAACCGTTCATCTTTGGAATATTTAGTTCCGGAAATAAAAGCGCCGTATTGGTTGAAATTAGACGTTGATTCCACATCAATCACTTCTCCTGTATTCGCTAATGCAGACCTGTCAAAATTTTTGATGTAGTACCTTGAATATTCATAATTCACTCCAAATTTTATGGAGTATCCAGTTCCAAATATGCTGTTTTCAGCTCTAAATTTATTTTCAGATTCCTGTGATAAGTAACGATACAAAAGATTGGATTCAGAGCTTTCTTCATTGTTAAAATACTTCTCTGCTTCATTATTTAGCATGTTTCGGCTTAACACAAAAGTCCAAAACCCATTTTCCCTAAATCGTTTTAATTTTATACCAGTGGTATAATTCCACTGACTTTGTACTGGTAATACATCTAATAAATAAAGGCGATTTTCCAATTCTTCTCCAGTTTCATCTTCAGGGATTTCTTCGTTGAGGACAAACTGATCTATTGCTCCGACGCCCAAAAATGTCAATTCGGTCTTGTCATTTAGTTTTGTTTTTGTCTTTAGCTGAAAATCATTAAATGTGGGTAAAAAAGGAAGTCCCAAAACTTTGAACAATCCTTGCAAATAAGATCTTCTTGCAGAAAGTAAATAGGTAGTATTATCACCCAGTGGGCCTTCATTCGAAAGTGTTAACTCAGAAGCTCCTAATGTCATTTGAGTCTGCATGTTTTCCCTATTTCCATCCTTCAATTGAATTTCGAAAATAGAACTTAGTGCATCCATTCTATTTGAGGGGAAACCACCAGCAATTAAGTCAACGTTCTTTATCAAATTCACATTCAATATCCCAACGGGGCCACCAGAAGAACCTTGGGTGGAAAAATGATTTATTACCGGAACTTCTATCTCATCCACAAAAAATTTGTTTTCATTTGGAGCACCTCCTCTAATCAGGATGTCATTTCTAAAACTGGGGGTACTTGCTACACCCGGCAATGCCTGAATTACAACTGATATATCTCTATTTCCACCCGGATATCTTTCTATTTCATTGCTGTTAAGTTTCCTTACTGAAAGAGGCGTTTCTTCCGATCTTGAAAATTCAGAACTAACCACAACCTCGCTCAGTTCCGAAGCATCTTCCTGAAGCTCAAAATCTAATTGAACAGCTTTCGCCAAGGTTACCCTTACTTCATACCTTGTTTCTGTCTTATATCCTACAAAACTTGCCCTGACATTATAGAGTCCGGCAGGAATATTTTCGATTTCAAAAAACCCTTCCTCGTCTGAAATAGCACCAAAATCAGTATTTAATACCAACACATTTGCAAATGCAACTGGCTGCCCATTGTTTGGATTTGTTATTTTACCTCGAATAATTCCTTGAGAGAAACTTGTCAAAGAAATTAAAATTAGGATGATTGTTAGTAGTCGTTTTTTCATAAGAAACATTTGATACCTAGAAAAACAATTATGATCCAAAAGGTTTCCAGGTTTAGTAGTTATTGACAAAAATCAAAGAACTTATGCTTTTTGTTTTTCTTTTTCTCTCCAAAGTCTCCACCAAGGAGTACCTGGCGAATCATGATGCTCATAGTGATAACCGAAAAAATAACAAGAAATGAAAGCCCATAAATGATTTTTAGATTGAGTTTTGGAATGGTGAATGTTGTCACTCTCACCGCGGTGAGGAAGGTATGTGCCAAAATAAAAGAGCTGAAATGTTGACAGTATTGCAGGCAGCATCCAGAAAACAATCAGGTTTTCAACAGGCAGAAACAACTTCAAAATATTGAAAGTAACAGCCATTAATAATAGTTGCCAGATACTCAGATATTGTTTGATAAAACTAAAATACCATAAGAAAAAGTTATCAGAATGATGATAATCCGGGTCTTTATCAGAGGCTACAAAACGATGGTGTTCGTGGTGTTTTGGAAATAATTTCCAATAGAAATTAAAGGAAAATAAAAGTGCTGCAAAAACACCAATTAAATTGTTTACAATTTTATTTGATGAAACCAAACTATGCATGGCATCATGGGCTGTAATAAATAGGCCGGTATAAAGATGCATTTGAATGAGAATTGCAATATATACCAGGGGATTACTCCAGTTAATTTCTGTTCCCAACAAATATGTGAGAAAAACGAACCAAGTAATTATAATCCCAAATGCAATCAATACGCCTTTAGGGTCAATTTGAGATTTTGAGGATGTGATTTTTCCTGCATTCATTACTGCAAGCACGTTGAGTTCTTTCAAAAAGTCAAGACCTTTTCTCGAACTTGTTCCATCAGCCACATGGGAGTCGAAGTCGCTCCACATATACCGATCGTTTCATTATTGTTAAACCAATCTGACTCTATCTGTTCTGCATTTGATACGAAAAAAGTATTTGGGTTCTTCTCTTTACAAACATTGTATAGAACTTTTCCATTGGATGATTTAGTTCCACTTACAAATATGATTTTATCAAAACGTTCGGCGAATGCTCTTAGTTCTTTATCCCTATTTGATACTTGTCTGCATATCGTATCATTTGTATTAACAGAAATCCCATTATTTTTTAAAATCTCATTGATTTCATAGAATTTATCTGTGCTTTTTGTGGTCTGACTATAAAGCGTAATGTTCTTTGGCAGAGTGGCAAGATCCAACTCAGATATATCTTGAAAAACCACAGCTTTATTACTTGTCTGACCTAAAAGTCCAATTACTTCTGCATGCCCATGTTTTCCATAAATATAGATTGTCTCATCTTTATCAAATGAATTTTTAATCCTGTTTTGCAACTTCAATACAACAGGACAACTTGCATCAATTAAAGTGAGATTATTCTTTATAGCCAACTCATAGGTTGAAGGCGGTTCTCCATGCGCTCTTATTAAAACTTTTTGATCATTTAAGGTTTTTAGCTCTTCGTGATTGATAATCTTCAATCCTTTTTGAGTTAGCCTATTTACCTCTTCATCATTATGAACAATATCCCCTAAACAATACAAGTATCCTTGTTCATCAAGGATCTCCTCCGCCATTTCAATGGCATAGACAACACCGAAGCAAAAGCCTGAATGATCATCAATATGTACTTCTAGGTTTTTCATAGCCTTTTAACTTTCAAGAGATTGAATTGTTTGTTGGCTCCTAAATCTTTCAAAGAAAGAAACGTTCATCAACAATAATGTCATTGAATAAATAGTATCCTCTATAGGAACAGTCCATATTCGGATTCCCAGATTTTCTAAATTATTATATATTACTACTGGCTCTTTAGTAAGCCCTCCAGTTAATACCCCATTGCAAAGAATGAAAGGAATCAAATGGACTAGATATGCAAATAAGAATTTTCCTAAATACCTGTCATTGAACACCAGAAAATGAACCGCTAAAGCAATAGCTCCTACAAAAAAGTTAACAGAAGTGTACCATTTATCCAAATGCATTAACCCAAATCCAATGAGTAGGGGTACCATGACATAGACAAAAGGCTTTCCAAAATCTTTCAACGGATCTTTAGGAAAGAAGTAGTTAAGAACCTCATATATAAAAACGCAAGCGAAAGGTACAGTAAAGAAAAAGAGCCATTCTTCTAAAGGCAATTCAAAAAAATAAATACCTAAAATATATCTTGGGTTGAATTCCCAAACACCCATTACAGTAAACCAGTGATCCCAGATCAAAAAGAAAGCTCCAGTTATTAAAATTGCGGGAAATAGTGAGCCCCATTTAGTGGCAAACTTAATTCTTGATTCAAAGGACCGAATCAAGGGAAATGAAATTGCAAAAATATTGACACCTAAGTATAAATACTTTTCCATGTTACGAAATTCCTAATTTATTTACGAAATACGTTCCTATAAGGAGTGAAATTTTCTTGGAGTTTGGAATTCGAATTCTAGTTCTGGTAATCGTCTCTGCAGGTAATCCTTTTATTTTATCAAATAGCTTTTGATAATAGAGATATGCCACTTTTACTCCCAGTTTCGCTCCATCGGGTAATTGCTCAATTCCAACTAATGAATCATCAAAATCCTTTTGGATATCTTCTTCAATATGTTTCTTGATAATCTTATCAAAATGATTGAAGTCAACCCCGGGAAAATATACTCTTCCCCTTTCCTCATAATCACTTTTTATATCTCTTAGGAAATTAACTTTTTGAAATGCTGCCCCCAATTTACATGCTGGTCCTTTCAACCTTTCATATTCGGCATCATCCCCTTCACAGAATACCTTCAAACACATCAATCCGACAACTTCCGCAGAACCATAAATATATTCATGGTATTTACTATCATCATAGGTCTTAAAATCAAGATCCATTTCCATGCTGTGTAGAAAGGCTTCTATCAAATCAAGACCAATCTTATACTTATTGACGATCAACTGAAAGGCATGCAATACTGGATTTAGAGAAATACCTGCCTCAATCGACTCATAAGTGTCTTTTTTAAATCTTGCCAATAGTTTCTCTTTGTCTTGATCATGAAAAGTGTCAACAATTTCATCCGCATACCGAACAAAGCCATAAATTGCATAGACGGGCATGTGGAATTTATGATCTAGCGTTTTAATGCCCAAGGTAAAGCTTGTACTGTATCTTTGTGTGATCAGTCTGCTACATTCAAAGGTTGTTTGATCAAATAGCTCTCTTGGGTTCATCACGTTTAATATATCGATTATTCACTAAATATTTTCCTTTATTACTTCATTGGCAACAACCTGTCCAGAAATTAAGGATGGAGGTACCCCTGGACCAGGAACAGTTAATTGTCCAGTATAATACAAGTTAGAAACTTTCTTGTTTTTTAGGGAAGGTTTCAAAATTGCAGTTTGTGTCAATGTATTGGCCAAACCATAAGCATTCCCTTTGTAAGCATGATAATCTGACTTAAAGTCACTGTGTGCATAGGACCTTTTGAAAATGATATGAGAACGGATCTCTTGATCTGTAATTTTCTCAAGTCTATCCATGATGATGTGAAAATATTTTTCCCTCAATTCCTCCGAGTCCTCCAAATCCGGTGCAAGTGGGATTAATAAAAACATATTCTCCATTCCTTCAGGAGCCACAGTGTTATCTGTAATCGAAGGAACTGATACATAGAACAATGGCTTTTCTGGCCATCTCGGATTGGTATAAATCGCATCTGCATGAGGCCCAAGCGGCTCGTCAAAAAACAGATTATGATGACGAAGATTCTTTACGCGCTTGTCAATTCCCAAATAAAACAACAAACTTGAGGGAGCCATGACCCGCTTATCCCAATATTCTTCTGAATAGTTACTGTAATTTGGATTAATCAAATGCTTATCCACATGGTGATAATCTGCCCCAGCAATTACAACATCAGCTTCAATCTTATCCCCTGAAATAAGTCTAACTCTTTTCGCTTTTCCATTTTCAATTTCAATTTCTTCCACTTCAGAGTTATACAGGAATTTCACTCCTTTTTCTTCTGCAAGACTAACCATCCCCTTGATTATTTCATGCATTCCCTTTTTTGGATACCAAGTCCCCAATGCGATATCGGCATAGTTCATAAGGCTATACAAAGCAGGAATATTCTCCGCAGTCTCCCCTAGAAATAAAACAGGAAACTCCATCAACCGGATGATCTTATCAGATTTGAAAAATTTACGAACATGCTTTGCCATGGATTGAAAAATATCCATTCGTAGCATGTCTACCAGCAAGGAAGGAGAAGTAAACTCAAATAGAGACCTACTTGGTTTGGTTACAAGATCGTGAATGCCTACTTGATATTTATAAGCTGCTTGCTTCAAAAAAAGATCTAGCTGATTTCCCGCACCAGGTTCTATTTCATGCAGCATTTGCTTGAACTCAGCTAAATCCGCAGGAATATCCAGAATATCTCCTTCCCCATAAATGACAGCATAAGAGGGATCCAGACGAATTAGATCGTAATAATCAGAAGGCTTTTTATCAAAAGCTGCAAAATACTTTTCAAAAACATCCGGCATCCAGTACCAACTTGGTCCCATATCAAAAACAAACCCCTGATGATTGAACTTTCTAGCTCTTCCACCCGGGGATTCGTTTTTTTCAACTAATGTGACCCTGAAATTTTTTGATGCCAAATGCGTAGCTGCTGATAGGCCGGCAAAACCCGAACCTATTACTATCGCATGTTTCTGGGACATAGAATCAATTTTTATGCTTGTAAACCATCAAATCTTCTTTGAGCTGCTTACGGGCAATATGAATTCTATTCTTCACAGTTCCAATAGGAATCTGTAATTTTTCCGCAATTTCATGATATTTAAAACCTCTATAATGCATTAAGAAAGGAGTCTTGAATACGTCATCTAATTTTTCAATAGATTCATAAATATCATCCATTGCCAAATTTCCGAACACACCATTCTCAATTTGAACATTGCTTGAATTGATATAATGTAGATTATCCGTCGTATCCACAAATGTTCCTCTTCTCACCATTTTTTGATAATTGGTGATAAAGGTATTCTTCATTATGGTATAAAGCCATGCTTTCAAATTAGTTCCTTCCGCAAATTTATCTCTATTGGTAAAAGCTTTTACCATTGTATCCTGAAGTAAATCATTTGCATCATCGATGTCTCTTGTCAACTTCATAGCAAATGGTTTCAAAGAACTTGAAAGGTTATTTAAAGAGTAACTAAATTCTAGAGTCGTCATGGCTAATTGTTTTTTGTTTAATCAAACCTAATGTTCTTTAAACAAATTTCCAAGCTTTTGTTTAAGTAAATTTGTATATAATTAAACAAAAATGGATAAACGGTAGATTTTAAGCCTTTAAAGGAGGTTTTTAAGCATAAAAAAAGCATTTCCTAGGAAATGCTTTTGTTTAACATATATGCTATTTTGATAAACTATTTCTCAATGAAGACTTGCTCCATCTCTTCTAAAACATCTTTAATGTCTCTTATATATGTAAACTGTTTCACATTGGGACCCAAAGTCAAATCCTGGCCAACCACTTGGTAGCCGGAAACATAAATCTCAGATTTTAAAAATTTGTTAGAGAGTAAATCGATATATTCCTGAGCTGTTCTTCCTCCAGGAAGAGTCGTCATCACCGTAAGGATATAATCTGGCTCTAATAGGTCGTAAACAGCTTCTACATCTTTAAATGGAGTGCTTTGCCCCAAATAGATTACTTTATGACCTTTGCTTTTGATTAAATAGGTTGCGAAAAGCAGAGATATCTCATGTAATTCTCCTTCGGGCAAAAACAAGAGGAATTTCTTTCCTGTGCCAGTGGAGATCTGTCCGTCTATCGCCACAATCAATTTTTGTCGGACCAGATTAGAAATAAAATGCTCTTGGGCCGGGTTTACTGCTCCCGTCTGCCAAAGCAATCCAATTTTAGAGAGAAACGGGTAGATGATATTGAGCATAGTTTGCTCAAATCCAAGTTTAATAATATTGGTGGTGAGGATTTTATCAAATCGATCCTCATCCATCTCGATCATGCAAATGGTCAATGCATGGACTTGATCGTCATGGGTTAATGATCTATCGGTAAGACTCATAACTTCCTCCTGTATCGATTCACTAGACATAGAGGCAATCTTACTTATCTTAAATCCATTATCATATAACAAAGAGACGTTGAGAATTAATTTTAAATCCTCATCGTCATAATATCTGATATTGGACTCTGTCCTTTTAGGTTTTAGCAGATCATATCGTTGCTCCCAAATGCGGAGTGTATGTGCTTTTATTCCTGATAATTGCTCTAAGTCCTTTATTGAATACGTGCTCACTTTTTCTCCTCTTTAAAATATTCCCTAGGTACGACAAACAAACCAAAAGAAACCGCATCGTCTTTTTTATTCGTACGATGATGAGCCTGATGGGCTTTAAAAATGCCTCTTAAAAAGGCATTCTTTGGTTTTTGAAACCATTTTATTCTTCTATGAATCAAAACATCATGAAGAAAGAAATACAAAATTCCATATAAACTGATTCCAACTCCGAGCCAAAACCGATAGTCAAATTCATCGACTCCAAGAAATATCAAAATCAAAGCGATACTTCCAAATAGCAATGAAAAAAGGTCATTCAATTCAAATGCGTATTTATTTGGTTGATGATGCGTCTTATGAATCATCCAAAGAGGGCCATGCATTAAATACTTATGAATAGCCCATCCTGAGAATTCCATCAAAGCAAAACCTAAAACGGTGAAACAAATAGCTAGAATCATTTTAAGACAACTTTAAAGCTTCCTAATTGTTCTTAAACTTCATTTTGAAATCGTTAGATATCCAACGTAAAATTCAAAACAGCAAAGAAGAGAATCATAGATATCAATAGAAAAGTCGCCAAAGGGTTAAACTTTTCAAAAATTATTTTTCGATACAGCAAATGAATCAAAAAGGAAACTCCAAACCACCCCAAATAGTTTTCAAATGGGATAATATCAAACTTCCAATACCACATATCCAAAGCTGTAGCCACGGGTTCCATTACATAATCAAAGGCTGTCATGGCCGCAGCCCCCATAAATGCCGCATAATAATCATTGGTAATACTTCTAGAAAAAACCGAGCCAGTTAAGTAAACCAAAATAAACCAGTTGACCCCAATCACTAATGGTACCTCCCAAAGCTTAGGCCCCAAGGTGGGTCCATACACGTAATCTCCGTACAAATAACCGGTATGAATCCCTATTAGCTCTGAACCAAATCCAATCCAAAAAGCCAGTGCTCCAAATATTGGAAACAAATCTGTCCAACCTCTATGGAAAAAAAGAATCAAACCAAGAGTCACTAATAACTGGGCAGGTGTCAGATCTTGAAAAAAAACTCTATACTCAGGAATACTTAATCCTATAGCCCCCACCAGATACAATGCAACGACAATGATTTTGGCAATTAGTAAACGTTTATCCTGTGCTTCGGGTGGAGCTTGGGCAACTTTATGCATAAAATCGGGAGCTTTGGTAAGGGTAAATTCAGTTTTTAGCTTTGGGATTCCTAACTTTGAATTCTTAATTCTGTTTGCAAAAAAACGAAATTCCATCCAAATACCTTCTATTATGATCCTTTACAACATCACTTTTACGGTCAATAACGAAATAGAAGAGGATTTTGTCCAATGGATGAAAGACACGCATATCCCGGATATTTTTGCAACGGGTCTATTTTTAGAACATAAATTTTTCAGGCTATTGAATAGTCCAGATGATAGTGTGACCAATTACAGCTTGCAGTTCTTCACTGAAAACACCCAAAAACTCATTGAATACGAAAGCCGTTTTGCACAAGCCCTGAGATATGAGACACAGGCAAGATATGGCGAGAAAGCCATTCCTTTCCGAACATTGATGGAATTGGTGAAGTAATTTCAGCAGGAAGCTTGCCTACCGGAGGTTGGTTTTTAGTCTCTGTAGGCAGTAACTCTGAAAGGCTGAAAATTAATTTTTAGATATGTTAACTAAAATTTTTGATGTGTATTAACTATTTTCCTTTCTAAACTAAATAGAATGCGGAAACTACTCTTACTTTTTTGTCTGCCTTCATTTTTTCCCTGTGGAAAGTCCAAGGACTCAAAATCACCTAATGCCGATAATTCCCTAGCAAATCTAACTTTCTCAATCGACACACTAGTAGTCAATCCCGGTAAAGAAATCATTGATTTATCGAATCATCTTAGATTGGCAGATATCAGTAAAGATCGAAAAAAGCTCTTTTTGTTTACTGAAAGTGACAACCAACTTTCAGTCATAAACCTAGACCAACTGAATCTAGAAAAAAAAATTCCTTACGAACAGGAAGGTCCTAATGGAGTAGGGAGTTTCCTGTGGAATTTGGACCGCATTTCTGATGAAAAGTTCTATTTGATGAGTTTCAATACTGCTGCGATTTTTGATTTTAAAGGCATTAAACATGAGACAATCAATCTCGAAGAAGAGGACCTCCAAGGCATCAAAGATAAAACCCTCCAAAATAATCGGCTAAAGGTAACCGAAGATTTGAAATGGTACAATACGGTGCCAGGTTCGGATTTTGATAAGCAAGACCAGCCAGTCGAGCTTGCAATAATCAATAGAGAAAGCAAAGAAGGAAGGCTTTACCCAATGCCTACCTTGGACAAAACACAAGCATATAAAGTTATTCTTAGCGATGGCCCTATGATGCAGGTATATGCAGAAGAGTTTTTTCTATCCGAGTTTTTCGATAAGTTATTTGTCACCTCCTCAGTGACAAGTGATATCTATATGATCGAACCAAAAAGTGACTCATTAGTACGCTATTCTTATGAGCTAAAACAAACTCCTAAAGAGAAAACCGAACCTCCTACTAGAAATGAATTCACAGAAAGAGAAGGCTGGCGGGAAGAAGTCAATAAAATACATTCACAAATCACTTTTGGAGAATTGGTCTGGGATGAAAGCAGGAAGTGTTTTTTTCGGTTTGCCAATTTCCTCAAACCAAGTCTTTCTGAAGATATCCCATCCAAAAGGCAAGTCTTCCTATTAGCCTTTGACGAAAACCTAACTCTTATCGGAGAAACAGAATTTGAAGACTTAGAGGAGTTCCCCGAATTTCCTTTCTTCAAAGACGGAAACCTCTACTCTTACGTTAATGTCGAAGACGAGCTGGGCTACGCAGTATTCACTTTTGATTTTTAAAACCAACTATGAAAAACCTTTTACCAATTCTACTCCTCCTTGTTCTCTTCTCCTCCTGCGGGGGGACGGATACAGCCCAAAACAGTGGCTCTGAAAATATTCTGGAAAACTTTAGCTTTACTACCGATACGGTGGTCGTAAACCCTGGAGAGGAAATAATCAATCTTTCCCGAGGTGTGCGCAACGGGTCACTGGATGAATCCAAAACCTATTTTTATCTTTTTGATGAAGTGACTGCTCAGATGAATAAAATTAATTTGGATCAATTGATCCTTGAGGAACAGATTTCCTTCGAAAAAGAAGGCCCAAACGGTGTTGGAGCTAATTATATTACTACATCCCGCTATCTTCCAGGCGAGGAGTTTCTTTTCGCCAACTTCCAAAATACCGGTATTTTTAATAGAAATGGGGAAAAAGTACAGGACCTAACGTTAAAGCCTGGAGATATACAAGTAGAGGGTTTGAGTGAGAATGCTGAATATAATTTAACAAATCAAATCGTGTTTTCCCCTGATAGAAAATGGATGTATTCCCTCCCCGGAGATTTTATGGAGGGTACAAACCAACTTGCCAAAATAAAATTAGAAAGTAAAAGTGGAAATGTCATTCCCATACCTGCACTTGACAAGGTTGGAGATTATCGCATTTTGCTCCAATCAGATGAGATTATGTCTATTTATGTAGAGGAGCTATTTTTACAGCAAATTGAAGATAGTTACTTTCTCTCTGGAGGCACAGTCAATTCTATCTATCGATTTGAAATTGGTCAAGACTCATTGAAGCTGTTTGAATTTGACTTTTCTATCGTCCCAAATGAAAAGGAAATCCCCGTAAACAACAAAGTCTCATCTCAGAAAGAATTCGAATCAGAAATGAAAAAAGCCCGAGGCCAGATCGGCTTTGATAAGCTGCTATTCGATGAGAACACCAAACGCTTCTATCGCTTTGGGAGGATTTATGAAACGAAAGGGGATGACCCTGATGCACCCTTAAAAGCCCAGGTTTTTCTTTTTGCTTTCGATGAAAACCTAAACCTGATCGGGGAAACTGAAATCCCCGAATTGGATAAAGTGCCGTCCAGTGCTTTCTTCAAAGACGGCAAGCTCTGGTCTTATGTGAATGTGGACGATGAATTGGGCTTTGCAGTATTTACTTTAAATTTTAACTAAACCAATTGTGAAAAAATTCTTTTATCTAACGGCTTTCGCAATTCTTTTGTCTTGCGGAGAAAGAAATTCAGAAACCGAATCAGCAAAATCTTTTGAGTTGACTTATGAAATAGATACTGTGATGGTAGATCCCGGAGATCATTTCTTTTTCTTAAACTGGGGATTAGGAATCTCTGATTTGACCCAAGACAATAAGTTGCTTTACAATCTCAATCCAGAATCACTTCTTTTGGAAGTGGTTGACATGGATAATTTGGCCTTGAAAGAAACCATTCAGCTGGAAAAAGAAGGCCCAAATGGAATAGGTGGTGGTTTTATTTCCAAACTTCAGGTACTCGGAAATGGCAATCTGGTACTTTTTGACTTCAATAAAATTGTAGAAATCAGCACTCGAGGTGAGTTGGTCAATAAATACGAGTTCGATCGAAACACATTAACTGGATACGAATTCGGCGAAACGGATGTCGTCAGTTATATGGGAACATTTTCACCGGATGGTAAAATCTATGTTGGAGAGTTGGAGGATGAAAGTTTCAGAAAACCAGCCAAAGGACTCGCAGTGATAGACCTTGAAAAAATGGAGGTGAATTTCGTTCCGACAGATGCTATTTCAAAACTGGACGAATTCCGGATCATGCTGGAAATGAATGGAAATGCTATGATGTCCATGGGAGAATCCTCCTATATGAACTTTATTAATGGTCAGTTAGTGCTAAGTAATACAGCCATGAATGAGGTCTATCTATACGATATTTCCAGAGATAGTTTGATGCATAAAACTTTCGAAGCTGGCCTGACTGGAAATGAGCGGATCAAAAACTTCCCAACGCAAGTAGATTCCCGTGAAGCTCTTTTTGATGCATCTAAAGAGAAATTAAAGCAGGTTAAATTTGGGCCGATGATCTTGCAAAAAGAAGAAAATCTTATTTGGAGATTTAGTACCGATATGGATCGTATGATCGCGGATTCGGTGGTGACAAAAGATGTGGTGACCTTTTTTGATCCTGATTATACGATGCTGAAGGAACAAACGGTAGAAAACCTAAGCAATTCAAGCACCCGGTTTTTCAAAGATGGAATGCTTTATAGTTTTTTAAATGTAGATGATGAACTGGCTTTTGTCAGACTAAAACCAACCATCGAAAAATGAACCGACTACTTCCTTTTCTTTTCCTATCCCTAATTTTAAGTTGCTCTACTAAAAAGGAAAAGGTGGAAGTAGTACCCAAAACATTTACAAACAATACGTTTGAATACACATTAGATACAGTTTTTATCGATTCGGGTGATTCCATGCCTTACCTCGATATGAATTTGGTTTCTTCGGATTATGTATCCTCAGAGGGCTTACTTTATAATTTAGACCCTGGGACAGGCCGAGTAGATGTCTATGATATTGACGCTCAAAAGCTAAAAAACCACATCCAATTTGAGGTGAATGGCCCAAACGGAATCAGGAAGTATTTTCCAACTGGAATTAAAAAAACCACCAATGGTGACCTGATCATCAGAGATTATTTTGAAGTCCTCAGAATGGGTGCCGATACTAAATTGAAAGATTCTTACCGCCTTCAAAACCATAAACTGAGTGGAGATAACCTTGGTGATAGTCAGGAGATCAATGGCATGGGCGAAATCTCGGAAGATGGATCTTTTTTTGCCAGTCATTATGGCTACTACCCCTCCAATGGTCGTATTCTTGGTTTAGCAAAAGTGGATTTAACTTCCAAATCCCTGAAATTGATTCCTGTGAATTTTAGAGATCAATCGGAAAAATTTTTGATCCGCTGGGAATATCGGGAGGGAAAAACAATGGTGGTTCCAGAATACAAATTCCTTACCCTCGACGGTCCTAACCTTATTGCCTCCAATTCCTACAAAAATGAACTCTGGTATTACGATGCAACAAAAGATTCTGTATATCACAGAATTTATAAAAGCAGTTTGATATCAAATGTAAAGCGAGGCAACTTTCCGAAGCAGGTTCGGTCTATGCAAGACTTAAACCTTGCCAAAAAAAGGAAATTCCAAGAGGTGGTCTTTGGGCCGATTATCAAGGATTCTAAAAATCGACGCTTCTATCGCTATAGCAGAGAAGTCCAGCAAGTTCCTGATGAAGGTGGCAGATACTTTAGATTTGTTTTATCTGTTTTTGATGCAAATCTTACTATCATCCATGAAGCAAAACTAGACTTGTCAGCTTTTATTCCTGGAGAGTATTTCGTCAATAAGACTTTTGTCCACAAAGACATGTTGTATACATTTTTGAATTTAAATAATCAGATCGCTTTTGTAAGACTCAAACCAAATTTTGAAAATGAATAAACACAATGTTTTTATTCATAGAGATTTCTCCCTCCGGTCGAAATGACCTAAAAGTATTTTGCCCCCTAATTCTCACGGATTAAAGTCGCAGATCTTAAATGATTTACTTCTGCGGACATCTGCGGGAACTTGCCAAAAGAGATTTCTCCCTGAAGTCGAAATGACCTGAACGATAACTCTGAATTAGAGATTTCTCCCTCCAGTCGAAATGACGCCGTCCAATTTAACTTTAGAATATGGACTTCTTATTATATATGTTCGACCCGAACACTGACACTGATCACTGCCTACTTTTTCAGCTTTCTCACTTGAGATTTCTGACTTAAGCCTTCTCACTTTCTAATCCAGCCTCGGTAGGCTCAGTTTATATTTCATAGCCAAAAACCGTATAATGATCACCAACGATATGGATATCAATAAATTAAAATCCCGATCTACTTCAAAATAATTCAACACCAAATACAAGACCGCACCTGCCAGACAGGCCGAAGCATATACTTCTTTCCGGAAAAGAATCGGGATTTCATTCGTTAACGTATCGCGGATCACTCCTCCCATCACTGCCGAAAACATACCCATAATTGCTGCTATCTCTGGTCTTACTCCAAGGCTCAATGCCTTCTCCACCCCCAAAATGGTAAATAAGCCAATTCCGAGCGTATCAAATAAAAATAGAGTCTTTCTTAATTTGCTCAGGAACTTAGGAAATAAAAAAGCAGCCATAATTCCCGCAAAAACAGCATATAATACGTTAACATCCGCTATCCAGACTAAAGGATAACTATCCAATAATATATCCCGCAGTGTTCCCCCTCCAATTGCCGTGATAAACCCAGTAAATCCAGCTCCAAAAATGTCATGTTCACGTTCACGGACTGCCAATGCTCCAGATATAGCAAAAACAAAGGTACCTACGAGTTCTAATCCGTATTGTAAATCCATGGAGTTTAATTTGGGTTTATCTGCTTCATATTTTGTACCATAAATAATCTTTAGTCATCTCGACCAAAGGGAGAGATCTATAATATGTTAATTGAGATTTCTCCCTCCGCTCGCTTCAGTCGAAATGACTCTATCTTCAATTTGCTCTATTTATTTTGTTGCTTTGCGCCTTTGCGGGAGCAAAACAAACTATTCCTTCCTCATTACAAAAACCCCCATTTCACGTTGGTCAAGCACCAAAACAGTCTTAGGTCCTTCCAGAAATTCCAATCCAAATTTCTTAAACTGATCCATATGCTCTTTGGTCAATACAAAACGCTCTGATCCATCTGGAAGTAAATATCTACTATTTCCCAAAGATTGCGATTGCTCCAAAATCTCTCCAAAACCGGTGCACATTCGAAACCATAAGGTTCCTCCAGGTTTTAAAACCCGCAGCATTTCCTGGATCATTTGCCAGAAATTCGCCTCGTCCTTCGCAAAATGAAGCACTGCCATGCAAATCACTGCATCAAAAGCTTCTTTGTGAAATGGAATGTCTTCCATCACTCCAACCTGAAACCTATGCGCATCATAAGCAGGATCCAGACTTTTGGATAAGTGCCGACAATATTGAATCGCGATTTCATTTTGGTCAATTCCATAAACCTGGTAACCTTCGTTGATAAAATAAACGGAATTTCGTCCTTCCCCACAGCCAGCATCGAGGATTTTCATGTCCTTGCTAAATCTTCCTTTTAAGATTTGATCAAGCAGATAAACATCAATATTACCGAGTAATTTATTCAGTTCTTTATAGTCCATTTTCCCATTTGTTTAGTGCCAACTTGGCCTTCTGTCTTCCAATTTCAATTAATTCTGCAGCCCTATGAAATTCCAGTGTTCCAGCTTGTTTTCTGGCGATTCGGATTTTGACATCCACCGGATACTGCTCAATAAGCAAGCTACAAAAACGATCCTGAAGTAAATCAAATGATCTTGTCATCAAATTAATTGAACTTAGTGAAGTTGATTTCTCCACTTTTTCCTGCTCCGGAAAATATTTCCTCATCTTCGTTCGATAATCCTTTAGCCATTTGGGTAAAGAAATAAATCGATGCCCCTCCGCATCTTTTTTTGGAGGAATAATCAATTCAGAATCAGGCCCATTCAATCCTACTACAACAACTTTATTTTCATGTGGCTTTTTCAAAAGTGAAATTGGAACAGGGTTTAAAACTCCTCCATCAATCAGTTCATATCTGTGATGCCTCGCAGGTTGAAAGACTGTTGGAATACTACCAGAAGCGCGAATAGCAGCATAAAGACTTCCTTCCCTAAATACTACTTCCTCCCCAGTTTTATAATCCACAGCATTGCATACAAAGGGAATTTCAAAATCTTCAATCTGACAATCTTTTACCACTTTTTTCAACGCATTATAAACCTTTTCCCCTTTGATAAATCCACGGCTGGAAAATGTAAAATCCATCAAGGAAAATACATCCACGCGATCCAAGTGGCAGATCCAATCTTTAAACTCTTCCAATTTCCCTGCCGCATACATTCCTCCCACCAAAGCCCCTGCTGAGCAACCGGCTATTTCGGCAATGTGATAGCCTCTTTTTTCCAACTCCTCAATGACTCCCACATGCGCTAATCCCCTTGCTCCACCGCTACTCAAAACCAAAGACACAGATTTTCTTTCTGACATTATTTTCAAGGAATAATAAACTAAATTGAAGCCGAAAATTTTAAACGAAAGTACGCATTATGAGTCAATTTAAACCCTTTCATTTGGCTTTCCCGATCAGGGATATTGAAGAGACCAGATCATTTTATGGAGATTTATTGGGCTGCGATATCGGCAGAAGTACTGACAAGTGGATTGACTTCAATTTCTTTGGTCATCAACTTTCCGCACATATCAAACCTGAGGAGCTAGCCCTTGCTAAAACAAATGCTGTGGACGGAAAAAATGTACCGGTAAGACACTTTGGGGCTATCTTACCATGGGAGGAATGGCATGAATTAGCTGATAAGTTAAAAGCTCACGGAATTGAATTTGTCATCGAGCCTTATATCCGTTTCAAGGGAGAGGTAGGAGAGCAGGCAACCATGTTTTTCTTGGATCCTTGCGGAAATGCCCTTGAATTTAAATCTTTTCAGGATCCATCACAGATCTTTGCCAAGTAAAAAAATAAGCTTTGAACATCTTTAACCTAGAACAAAAAATCGATCGGCTCATCGATTACCAAGGAAAAACCTACCGCTATTTCAGCGGTACTTCCTACTTGGGAATAGGAATGGTTCCGGAGTTCCAGGAAAAAATAGTGGAAGGGCTATGGCGCTACGGATTAAATCATGGCCAAAGCCGAGGCAATAATGTACGATTGGCAGTCTATGATGAATTTGAGGCTTTTTTTGCGGACTCCGCTCAAGCAGAGTCTAGCTTAGTAATGAGTTCAGGTTATTTGACAGGAACTGCTGCTTTACGGCTTTTAAAGAAAGAAGAATCCGAAATTTGGGTGGCCCCAGACACGCATCCTGCAATTCTCCCTCTGGATTTAGCTCCGAACCCACGTCAAAGTTTCGAAGATTGGAAAATTAAATGCTTAGAAAAAAGTGAGAATCTACCTCCACAAAAAATCCTGATTCTTGGAAATGCTGTTGATCCGCTCCAGAGTACAATTCACGACTACTCTTGGATAGCCAGAATTGGGACAAAGCATGACTTAACAATTTTAATTGACGATAGTCATGCTTTCGGAGTCATTGGAGAAAGTCTTTTTGGCACCTATTCAAAACTAAAAAAGCTCCCGGCAAAAGTGGTCGTATCTGGCTCAATCGGAAAAGGGCTCGGCTTACCTGCTGGAATTATTCTCTGCGATCGTGCTACCAAAGATGAAATCCTAAATCTTCCGATTTATGGTGGCGCTTCTCCTTGCTCTCCTGGATATTTACAGGCTTTTTTGGAGAGTCAGGACCTCTATTTAGCTCAGAAAAAGAAGTTATCCACAAATTGCGATTTGTTTTATCAGGAGACCATTAAATTAAACGGGATTCTGGGAAATCCAGAGTTCCCGGTATTTAACTATTTCGAAGAAACTTGGGTAGATAAATTGGAGCAAAGCGGATTTATTACTTCTTCCTTCCCTTATCCCACTGCAAAGGATCCAAGACTTAACCGGATTGTAATTTCAGGATTTCATCTAAAAAATGATTTGGAACTATTGATTGAAAAATTAATTGAACTGTCATCTACATAAATTTACTTCATGCGTACCTTCCTTTCAATAATACTTTTAATTCTACTCTTATCAGCTTGTCAAAAAAAAGAAATTGTTCCTTTTGAAGATGGATTAGATGACTTTCCGGTTTTACAAAAAGTCTTGAGCAACAAAGAGAAATATCAAGTTCAAATTCTTTATTCCCAAATTGACCGAAATGAACATGGAATCCCTTTGATGACCGATTATTCTTTCAACTTAGATGATAGTAAATACTTTTATCCTGCCAGCACAGTAAAATTACCCGTAGCGATCCTCTCTTTAGAATGGCTGGAGGAACAAAATATTGCAGGATTGGATGAAAATACCATCATGCTAACCGATTCCATCCATCCCTCTCAAGTACCAGCAAATGTGGATAACTCAGCCCTTGATTCTCTTCCCAGTATTGCACAATACATAAAAAAAATCCTTCTCGTTTCGGATAATGACGCGTATAACCGACTTTATGAACTCTTGGGACAAGATTACATCAATCAAAAATTAGCCTCTAAAGATCTGAATCACACGATAATAAATCATCGCCTTAGTTTTAATGCCAGTGCTGAAGAAAACCGAATGTTTAACCCGATTCGATTTGTGGATAAGTCTGGAAACCTAATTCATGAAGTTCCTGCAAGAAAAACCCAAGTGGTTTATTCCAATGCTGAAAAACCAGTCATCGGTAGTGCTTATTATAGCGGGGATTCATTGATAGAGCAGGGGATGGATTTTACTTTCAAGAACAAATTCGCAATCTCTGACCTTCATGGAGTGATACAAAGAATTACTTTCCCAATGGCCTTCCCAAATGCCCAGCGATTTAACCTGAATGATGCACATCGAAATCTCATTTTGAAATACATGAGCATGATGCCAGGAGAAAGTGATTTCCCAAGTTATCCACAGAACGAATACTGGGACACCTATTCTAAATTTTACTTGGACGGAAATGACAAAAGTTCCACCCGAAAAACTTTACGTCTCTTTAATAAAACTGGACAAGCTTATGGACATCTGATTGATGGAAGTTATTATGTTGATTTTGAAAATGGAGTAGAATTCTTTGTGACAGCAGTAATCTATGTAAATTCAGATGAAACCCTCAATGATGATGTCTACGAATACGATGAAATCGGATTTCCTTTTTTTGCTGAATTAGGGGACTATCTTTATTCAATTGAACTTGATCGGGAAAAAATGATCCCAGCAAATTTGAAAGACTTTAAGTTTAGTTATTAAATTTAGAAATGAGGTTTTTCAAAACATTTCTGAAAAAATTGGGCTTGGCCCTTGATTTATGCATTCCCCTTAGTCCTCTTTAATGAAGGGTACGTGTATCCAGAATTACGGTTCGATTTTGATTTCCTATCCGAATCCTAGACTTATTTTAGTTTTATTTTTCACGACACTTCCTGGAGTATTTGATGGTTTTTACTTTATCGGAAACCGAATTATTTGTATCAAAAAAATAAAGCTGATGAAATGACTGAGTAAAAGTGAATGAGGACACTAACTTTTTAAACAAAAAGCAAAACCTTCGTGAACCACAAACGATGGCCAAGGCACTTCAGGATCAATGATTAAAATTGATTAACCTTTGTATCCTCAGTGAAAAGCTTGGCTTACTTTGTGGTTTAAAAAACCATGAAGTCCTTTGAATAAACCTCTGCACGCGTTGCGGTTAAAGAAAAAATGCTAAACCCACTTCTCCATTTCGACCATCGGATGTGGATAAGTCTTTCCTAATTCTATTTTTAAGTCTTTTAGTTCAATTGTGGATAACTCGTTTGGTTGATGAATATCGAACCCGCCAATCGCAGCTAATTCCGGTATCCAAAAGCGCACGTAATCTCCATTTTTATCGTAGTTTTTCCCCTGGCGAAGAATATTAAAGTATCTATTTTCTCTCGGATCATTTCCCACTCCAGCTACATACATCCAATTTCCCCAATTAGAGCAAACATCATAATCCACCAACATACTTTCAAAATACATCGCTCCCCAAGTCCAATCAATCCCAAGATCATTTACAAGAAAACTCGCTACATTTTGTCTTCCTCTATTGGACATAAAGCCTGTTTGATTCAACTCCCGCATATTGGCATCTACAAAAGGCACTCCCGTCTTTCCTTCACACCAAAGTTTAAATTCATTTTGATTCCTACTCCAAGAATCCATTTGATTTTTAATTCCTGCTATTTGGAATATTTTAGATCCATGTTTTTTGCTGATAAAGCGAAAATAATCTCTCCAAATCAATTCGAAAATCAACCAATACGTGCTATCATTCTTTTTTCGCTCTTTTTCATATCGTTTTACTTCATAATAAATCGTTCTTGGAGAAATGCAACCTAATGCAAGCCAAGCTGAAAATCGAGAACTAAACTCCGTTCCAATAAGTCCATTCCTGGTTTGTTTGTAATTTCTTAACAAATCCTTTTCCCAAAAGTAGGATTGGACACGTCTCAATCCAGCACGTTCACCACCTTTGAAACCTAACGCCGAATTATTTGCCGAATTTTGACGCTCCAATCCAAACTGACTTAAATTTGGGATCTCCCCAGAACTGAAAATAACATCTGTTCCAGGATAGGGTATAGAAATAGGAGTAGGATATTCTTCTCTTATTTCAGACATTTTTTCTACTGACCTCCGGAATTGTGTAAATACTTCCGGTAATTGATTAACAGGAAATGGCAAATCATCTTTATGATAAAGAGTACTTTGCCAGAAACTTTCAGTAACAATGCCTTTGGCCCAAGCAGAGGCCTCTAATGAATTATCAACATTCCTTTCTTCTGCTGTTACTTCCTTAGAAAAATAGATGGCCTGTACCTCATATTTCTCTGCCAACTGAATAATTTCCTCCTCAGGTTTTCCTTGGAGGATAATCAAATCTGCTCCAAGATCTCTTAGGTTTTCACGCAAATCAGTTATTGATTCGATCAAAAACTTAGCCCTATGAAACCCTGTTTTTGGATTACCAAGTTCTGTCTTATCAAACATCCTCGGGTCAAAGCAAAAGATCGGCAAAACCTCTTTCCCACTTTGTAATGCCTTGTTTAAAGTAACATTATCTTTTACTCTCAAGTCATTACGAAACCAAACGATCACTCTATTGAACTTCATATTTTGCAAACTGCATGTTTAATCGAACTGTTTGCAGTTTCTTTGGAAAAATAAACTTCAGTTGTAGATTTAATTATTAAAGAGCACAACGAATAAAACTATCCCTGAAGATTCCTAATGAAAAATTCTAAAAGTTCTGTGAAAAAACAGAAAATCCCTTTCCATTATCGTTCTTTTTTTAACTTCTGGTTAGTAGTTATTCTTCCTTTGTGCATAGTCGCACTAGTAATTTCAAAGCTATATTATAATAATACAATAAATTTTGAGCCTTTAAAAGAGCTTAACACGTGGTTCTATTTTTTGATAATTCAGGTATTCGTATCATTTTTTTCTTACATCTGGGTTTATAGAACTAGATCAAAATCATTTCATAAATAACTCTTCGGCGGAAAACTTTATCTTGACCTAAGAAAATTTTAAAGGGGTAGATTTGGATAAAATACCTGTGTTCTATGAAATAATCATGGCTGAGCCAGAAGATTATGAAGCAAGAATGGAACTGCAATTGAAAAAATTAAGCCCAGGAGTGTATTTGATATTAGTTCATTTAGCTTTTGATGATGAACAGATGAATGCAGTGACTGCGGAACATGACACCTATAATAACCCTTGGAGGAAAGCAGATTTTGATTTCTTCACCAACTAAAAAACAATATCCCATTGATCGCAAGGAGAGAAATAGGAAAAATACTTTCGATAAAGATAAACCTTGAAAACTAAAACAATTCTAAAAAAAGTTTTTCTTTCGCTAGGAAGTATTTTCCTGTTTTATAGATCCTATGAGCTGATTATTAATTGGGAAAAGCTTCAAAGTTCAAATAATACTGAGGCAGTACTTTTCAGTATTCTAGCCAATTTATTTATTCTTGGATCTTTTGCATTGGCAGGATTTGCTTGGCCCACTTATTCCCTTTTACCGAGTAAGTACTACGAAATTAGATTTCCTAAACAAATACTAAAGTTCGGTAAACTTATAGGAGTACCTATATTTCAAAAATTCCTTTTAATGACTTTTTGGAGTAATAAAGATCAGCAAAAACGATATTTCAACGGAACAAAAACAGGGATTTTCAATTGGGTAAAAGAGTCAAAAATGTCGGAATTCGGTCATTTAATCCCCTTTTTCATCCTTGTTTTTTTAAGTATCTGGAGTCTTGGCTTGGGATTTTGGAAAATGTCCCTAATCAATCTGATATTGAATATTTTAGCAAACCTCTATCCAGTATTACTTCAAAGGACCCATAGGGCTAGGCTATCTCCTATATTAAAGAGGCTTAAAGATTCAACCAATAATTCAGCTTAAATACCAAAGAGCGCTGCTTTGGTGTGAAGCTTTCAGGAAAATAATTATCCGTATAAACCAAAAAGAAATCCGATACAGGAGCAAATCTCCATTGTAAACGTGTATTGATATTTAGATTATCGATTTGATTGTTGTATTGGATAAAAGTAGTCCAGAATAGTTTTTTGGTAAATGTAAGATCAATCCTTGGTCCGACTAAAAGCAAATCTGCATCGTTTTGTGGTTCAGGCAATCTAATTCTCGCATAATTAAAATTCATAGAGATATTAGCAATGTATCCCAATCTTAAGCCCATCTCACTTACAATCCTAAGAAAATCACCGGTGTAATACTCTCCTCCTTCTGCCTCCAACTTTATCAAAAATGGATTCCTTGGATTGCTACTATATTCAATTTGAAGTGTTTTAGTATTATAATCTGTTCCTGCAGGAAGCTTTTCACCTCCAGTACGGGTAGGGTCAAAATCCTGAAATAAATAAACGTAGCGGTTTCTTTGGGTCAGCGTTAAAGTTGAAAAGGAATTGAACTGGAAATTGTAACTCAGATTAATATCACGGTCAGTAGTACCAATTGCCTCATTCCATAATAATTCAAAATCTAATTTTGGACCATGACGGTTAATCAACTTTGAATTAGGATAAAACAAATAGGAAATATCTGGATTAACTCGCTTGTAATTTGTCCTTGGAACATACCCAACTTCAGGGTTAAAATCTTCTCCTATATCCCTATAACTTAAACTCCAGTTCCAATGAATATCATTGTACCGAATAAAAGAATTTAAGGAGTATGGTTTTTCCTTTTCTCCGGATTCAAAGGTACGATGGTAATAAGCATTTCCTGTCCATTTTCCGTCAGCTGAATTTAGATTATAATCTACACCAACTAATCTGTTATATTCTTCCGGATTAAATAGCGATTGATATTCATCCAAGGCAAGTGATTCCCGATCGACGAAAATGAATCCTATATTGGACCTCGTAAACAGCTTTTTTTGAAGTGCAAAAACAGAGAAATTTTTCCCGGTAATTCCAGCCTCTTCATCTGTGGCTGTTTGCATATTCATCAATCCAAGCCGCCAGTCATCATTGATTTTACCACTGAGTCTAGCACCATAAATAATTTTACTTTGAATGTTTTGACCCGTGGCAGAATCAATATCCACTCCAATTCTTCTAGAGAAAAATGGCCTCGATTGCCTAGTTCCGAAACTATCAAAAAGATCTGCATTTTCTAGGAAAAACTGTCTCCTTTCCGGAAAGAAAATTTCAAATCTATCCAGGTTTGTAACCTGTTGGTCTACCTCGACTTGAGAAAAATCTGGATTAAAAGTTAAGTCCAGGTTCATTGCAGGACCAATCCCAATTTTTGCATCTCCACCTACTGCAGGCACAAATTTTTCACTGGTGTTTTCAAGATAATTTTTAGAAGTTTTACCGGCCACATAAGGGATCAAAGAAATATTTGCTGAGGTTTTTCGAAGGGGCTCTTCAAATATTAACTTTCTATTAAACGCTGTCGAAATGATTGACAAATTTCTAGGAATAGGAGACCAGGTACTTCTCTCTCCTGTGTGACTGTCTATCCTGTAGAAATTAACATTCCAATTTTGGGCACCATCTTTAAATCGAATCGTAGAAAGAGGAATAATAGCCTCCACTTGCCAATGGGTATCTAAAATCTTAGCCTCTGCATACCATTTATTATCCCAAGCTAAACTTAAGTCTTCACTTCTTATCCCACCATTAGCCAACAAACCTTCTCTTTGAACTCCATATGGGTTTACCCCGAATTGGAAGGCATTCGTTTTATCATTAAAAGTGTCGAAAACAAAAGTAATTCCATCGTTTTGCTGACCACGGTAATCCCGCCTTAGAGAAGTAGAAACATATTCTCTGGGTTCGTTATTTTCCATAACCGCCGCGATGTATAGGTTATTTTCATCAAAAGCGATTTTAATCCTCGTATTGATTTCCGAAAGAGATGTATCCGAAGGAAAATATTGCATAAAATCTGTATTCCAACCTTCTGCATCTTGCCAGATTTCCTCATCCAATTCCCCGTCCAAAACTATTGGAGATGCCAATTTAAAAGCAAAGGCATTTTGGTTAGGTTTTCCCTGACCAAATATGCTAGTCGCAGTAACTAATATTATCAGAAATAATAAAATATAGTTTCGCATTATCATTGGATGAAGAACAAAAATATCGACCAACTATTAGATTCAGACTTTTATTATATCAATGGTAAAATTCTCGGATAGTATTTGAAAATACTTAAGCCAACTCGCCGTAGGCAGTGAGTATTAGATTTCTTTGAGAAGCATGTGTTCTAAATTCACAGAGATAAATTCCCTGCCAGATTCCCAAAGCCAATTGGCCAGAAGTGATTGGAATTTGGAGGCTTGAATCAAAGAAACTGGCTTTTATATGTGCCGGCATATCATCAGGCCCCTCGTAGGTATGAATAAATTTAGAGTAGGTTTCTGGAATCAAATCATTCACAAAAGTCTGAAAATCCCTCCTGACTGTTGGATCAGCATTTTCATTGATTGTCAATGCTGCGGAAGTGTGCTGAATAAAAACATGTAAGAAACCGGTTCTAATTTCTTTTATCTCTAGAAACTCATTCTCAATAAGATCTGTAATCAAATGATAACCAGCTCTAAATTTTGGTAGACGTACTTTTTTCTGGAAAAACTTACTCATTTCTAAAAATAAAGCCTATACGCTGAATAAAAAATAATCAGGTTTCTCTCCTTATTTTTTATCGAAAAACAACTTGGGTCCGTCGCAGGCATCCCAAGTACCTGTAAGCTGACCCTGACTATTGATGAAATAATCCTCTTCATCTTGCATGCAACTATGAATTAACAAACTATTCTTAGTGGAATAAAAAAATTTAAATCGAGTCAGTCCATCTTCCAAGCCTTTTTCATAGGACCCTTCAATTTCATAATCTCCCACAGTCTTAGTAAAACTTCCATCCGGTAAAAGAGAATAAACATAGGCAGAATCCTGAATACTGGTGTACTTCTTATCTCCAGAAATATTCACCTGATATCCAACCAAAGACCAAATCTGACTTTCTTCTCGAAGCTCTGGCATTTCATTGAAATTACATGAAAGCACCATTAAGGTTAATAAAGCAAAGATTGAAAATTTCTTCATGGATATTTATTAGAGTGATCTTATCCTGTGAATCAATTACTTTGCCAAGACAACAGCCTCTTAGTTAAGCTTTGTTTATTTCTTACTTTTATTGGCTTTTGGGTTAAATTTTAATGCGGCATCAACCCAAAATTCCCAAACTTCATCCATATCAAATCCTTCAGGATAAACAAAAACAAATCCTTTCATAGCCCGACCAGTGAATTCCATTGGAATGCAACCTGCCCTTTTCATACACATTTCCTGTGCATCTTCCCCAACCCGTACCATCAATCTATCTTTACCCGACTTTTTATCGCGATTTAGGCCCATAAACATTTTATCATCGACCATAAATACCATACCCCCCATCATTTTTTTGTTGGTAAAAATTACTCCTCGTTCCCTTAGGCTTTTGGAAAGTCGCTCGAATAAATATTCATCATAGGCCAATTTCTTGTTTAGATTTTTGAGATTGTGTTTTCTAAAACCCCAATACCGTCAATCCCAATTCTTACTAAATCTCCTTCACCGAGCGTGAAATCATCCGGAACAATTCCGGTGCCTGTCATCAGAAAACATCCTATCGGGAAAGTATTTGCTCTAAAAAGCCAATCTGCTAATTCCTGAGGCTTACGCTTCAATTGAGATAAATCAGTCTCTCCAGCGAAAGATAATTGGCCTCCACGGAAAATTTCCAGTCTTATTTTTGTATCATCTGAGGGTATTTCATCCTGCACTAAAATACAGGGGCCTATTGCGGCACAGCCATGATAAACTTTTGCCTGTGGTAAGTAAAGTGGATTTTCTCCTTCGATGCTTCTGCTACTCATGTCATTGCCTACGGTAAAACCTTGAATTCTACCGGAAGGAGAAATCAAAAGGGTAAGTTCAGGTTCAGGCACATCCCAAGTAGAATCTTTCCTAATATTCACTTTTCCTCCAGGGTGAGAAACTCTACTGGATGTGGCTTTAAAGAAAAGTTCTGGTCGGTCTGCAGCATAAACTTTATCATAAAAATCTGCTCCCCCAGCATCTTGACTTTCTTCCATTCTGGCAGTTCTACTGCGATAATAGGTTACTCCTGCAGCCCAGATTTCTTGGTCTCCCATTGGCGACAATAATCCGATCTCCATTAGTTTTTCAACCTCTTCAGTTCCTAAAAGCCTCCATCCCTTTGACTCAAAATTGAGGTATTCTTTTAAGTTTTCTCTTCCCAATAATTCATTCCAATGAAGACTGGGACCTAAAAAAAATTGATCACTTTTTTGAAGAAGAGTTCCTGATGGAAGCTTATAGATTTTCATAGGTTTTTGTGTTTTAGAAAAGGGAATTTAAGGAAAAGAATTGGGAACCTTAGCCCAGAAAAGCGAGGAATTTAATGGAAAGAATTGTATAAATCCATTTCCCCATTACCTTTGCAATAAGATCATAAGGGGTGCCTAAATATTTCGGGCTGAGATCATACCCATAAGACCTGATCCGGGTAATGCCGGCGAAGGGAAATGAGCAGCATAGCAAAGAAACAAATCGAATACGCAAAAAGACGTCGTTGCACTTTCTCTTTTGTTCATGTTATGCATCGGGTAAACAATTGAAGAAGACTTCCCCTAAGTTTTCTAATGTTTAACCAGAATGACCCGACAGGGAAACACACATGAAAAAAATACTGTTAAATTTGGCTTTTTGCCTGTTGGCAATACCAACATTGGCTCAAGAAAGTCTAAAAGGAAAAGTCCTGGATGCAAATACAGGAGAACCCTTATTGGGAGCTTCGGTCTGGACAGAAAAACAAGGAAGAGGGGCGGTAACTGATGCGTCCGGGAATTTTAACATAACAAACCTTGGGATTGGGGAAATAGAACTTCGAGTCTCATTTATTGGTTTTGAAAGTTTTAAGAAAACCGTCATTCTTCCTTTTTCTGAAGAATTGACCATCCGGTTGAAACCCGTAGAATTACTTACTGAAGAATTTATAGTTTCTGCAACCCGGGCTTCTTCTACTACCCCCACTACTTTCCAAACTATTGATAAGGAAGAACTTTCCAAAAGGAACCTAGGGCAGGATATTCCAATCTTACTGAATTTCACGCCTTCTGTGGTAACAAACTCAGATGCGGGAGCAGGAATCGGCTACACCAGCATGAGTATCAGAGGTTCAGACCAAAGCAGAATCAATGTGACGGTAAATGGAATTCCATTGAATGATGCTGAGTCTCATGGCGTATTTTATGTAAACATGCCTGATTTTGCTTCTTCTGTGGATAACATTCAAATTCAACGGGGGGTAGGTACCTCCACAAATGGGGCCGCTACTTTTGGAGCCAGCCTAAATATTCAAACAGATACCCGAAAAGACGATGCCTATGCAGAAATCTCTAATTCGGTCGGTTCCTTTAATTCCTGGAAGCATACGGTGAAAGCTGGTACAGGATTACTGAATAATCATTTTGCGGTAGACGCGAGACTTTCCAAAATTACTTCTGATGGCTATGTGGACCGCGCTTTTTCAGATTTGAAATCCTTCTTTGTATCGGCAGGATATTATTCGGAAAACCATGTCTTAAAACTAAATATTTTCTCTGGGCAAGAGCAAACGTATCAAGCTTGGTACGGACTTCCGGAGTCTAAATTGGAGGATGATCGTACCTTTAATTATTATACCTATGACAATGAAACTGATAACTACCAGCAAGATCATTATCAGTTGATTTATACCGGGAAAATAGGAACCAATTGGAAAACTAATGCTGCACTTCACTATACCTACGGACGCGGCTATTACGAACAGTTCCGCGAAAATGATGACTTTGCAAGCTATGGGCTTCCAGATGCCCAAATTGGAGAAGAGAGTATTTCCAGCACTGATATTATTCGCAGGAGATGGCTCGATAATGATTTCTTTGGGGGCATCGCCTCAGCCAATTACATCTCAGATGATGGAAAATGGGATGTGATTATGGGAGGTGGAATCAATCGCTACGATGGAGATCACTTTGGGGAAATCATCTGGGCAAGAATTGCAGGAGCTACTAATATTCGGGACCGTTATTACGATAACAATGCTGTGAAAGATGACCGAAACCTATATCTGAAAGCCACCCACGAAATCAGTCCTGGATTAAATCTGTTTGGGGATTTACAGGTTCGGGGGATTGATTACACTTTTTTCGGAGTTAATGACGATCAAAGGATAGTGGATGGAAATGAGACCTACACATTCTTCAACCCAAAATTTGGTTTAAGCTATGAGATAAGTAATGGGCAAGTATGGTATGCAAGTTATGCAGTTGCCAATCGTGAACCAAAACGCTCTGATTTTACTGATAATCCGATCACAGAAATCCCTCGACCAGAAAGGTTAAATGACATCGAGGCTGGAGTGAGGGCCCAAAAAGGAAAGTTTAATTACAATGCCAACTTCTACTATATGGATTACAAAGATCAGTTGATTTTAACGGGTCAGATCAATGATGTGGGAGCCTATATTCGGGAAAATGTCGCCAATTCCTACCGAGCAGGTATCGAATTATCAGGAGCTTTCCAAGTGTCCAAAGCTTTAACCCTGGGAGGTAATCTAACATTGAGTCAAAATAAAATCGAAGAATTTACAGAATACGTAGATGATTATAGCACGGTAGAATTTCAACAAGAGGCTTTTATTTACGAGGATACGGACATTGCCTTTTCCCCAAATGCAATTGCATCCGCAATCATAGAGTATAAGCCTATCGAAAATCTTTCACTGAACTGGATGTCCAAGTATGTTGGAAAGCAATACTTAGATAATTCGGCAAATGATAGTAGATCGCTGGACGCTTTCTTCACAAACGATATTCGTGTCAGCTACCAAGTTCAGCCGAGATTTTTCAAAAGTCTGGAGCTAAACTTACTAGTCAATAACATCTTCAATGAATTGTACGAGCCGAACGGGTATACCTTTAGCTACTTCGTTCCTGGTGACACAGGTAGGGAATTGGTGACTGAGAATTATTATTATCCAATGGCAGGCACCAACTTTATGTTGGGATTGAATTTGAAGTTTTAGAGTTAAAGTAAAAGCACTGACTTTCCCAAATGTTTTAAGGAAAATCAGTGCTTTTTTTCTATCATGAAGATTAATTTTTCAAATCCCCAAATCCTTTTTAATTTTCTCCAAAGCAAAAACGGCGTCTTTTTCTTTATTGAAATCAAACGCTAAAAACTTGGTTCCATTGGCAAGTAAAACACATTTATAGATAGTGATGTTCTGCGAAAGCGTGGGACTAATTCCATTTGGAGTATTAGTACTTCGAAAACTATGAAGAATTAATTCTGCCTTTTCGATTTTAGGCAGCTCCTGCCACTCTCCAATTTTGAACCAAAGGATACTTTGATATTCTTTGAATAACCTTTTATCAAAATCAATGAGCGTTCCCGAATATATTGACACCATAAAAATCCCGACTAAAAAAGATCCTCCACCAACCATTCCTATCTTTTGAGGATCCGTAGTCACCTCAAAGAAAAACGGAACAAGTAACACAAGAATACCAGCTGGTATTAGAATGAGGCCCAAAAGTCGAGCTCCATTTATTCCAGAACTTTCATTTTTATGGTTGAATAGTGACAAAATGATTCTAGTTTGGTTCACGGCTTAATAAAGCAAATAGCCTCTCATTTACATAAAAATTCCCTGTTCCTAATTTCTCTTTTCGCAACACTCCATCCTCTGCAAGTTTATTAAGATAATTGGCAGCAGTAATTCTAGACACTCCTAAATCACGCACCATAAACTCAATTTTGGTATAGGGATGCTTGAACAAATTATTCAACAGCTCCTGAGAGTAAAACTTATAATTATCCCGAAGCTGAATTTTCATTTCCGCCATCAAAATTTTTAAGCTTTCAATTAAAATAATGGTTTCTCTGGCCGTATTTTCTACCCCTTTGATCATATAAGCCAACCAACTTTCCCAATCTCCATTTTCTCGAACACCCTGAAGCAATCGATAGTATTCAGTTTTATTTCGAATAACATGGCTACTGAGATACAAAATTGGAAGCTTTTGCAAGCCGCTCAAGATGAGATACAAGATATTTAAAATCCTTCCTGTACGTCCATTTCCATCATAAAAAGGATGGATGCTCTCAAACTGAAAGTGGATAATTGCCATCTTTACCAAGGGATCATAGTCGCTCATCTCTGGACGATTGATGAATTCCTCCAAATTGGACATCAACGAAAGAATCTCATGACCATCTTGCGGAGGCAGATAGACTGTCTCTCCAGTCTGCGCATTTTTTAATGCTGTCCCTGACATTTTCCGAAATCCTGCATTATTACCTTCCAATGTTTCTTGGATCTGAAGTATAATCTGATTTGTAAGCATAGCTTTCTCGTCCACCAACTCAAATCCACGCTTCATTGCAGCTACGTAGTTTTGAACTTCCTTGATTGCTGGCGACATGGACTCAAACTCCAGATCCGACTTGAACAACTCGTCGTGGGTGGTAATGATATTCTCCACGGCAGAACTATCCTTCGCTTCTTGAATAGCCAAGGTATTTAGCAAAATTTCATGATTGGGAATGGAATAGACCAATCCTTTCAGCTCTGCCAATGCCGCATGCGCAGCAGGAAGCTGCTTAAGAATTGTCCTTGTTTCCAATTCTAAGTCATAAGGTAATGGAGTAAGATTCCAGATCATATGTAAAGATTATTTTATTTTCTTTACAAAGGTAATGCTAATTGTAAAGAAAAGCTGTAGCTTCTTTACAGATCAAAGTACATATGTATAGATTTTTCGATTTTCTTTACATATAGGCCGGGGTATGTATGGCGGCTTTACATTTATAATCAATCCGGAAAAACGCTTTTATCCATCCCCGGAACAATTCGAAGGGCATTTTTATAATACAGTTTTTTTAACACTTCGTCAGAAAGTCCCAGACCATACATCGCCCAAAAAGCATGATATTTTTTATAGTAAGGGAAATATTCGTCCTCAGTTTCCAACACACGGAAATAAGTATAATACTCTTCTTTATTGTAAGCATCCTTTCCAAAAAGCAGTCTATTCTGATACTTCTCAAAAAATTCATGGGCTCGCTTAGGTTGTCTACCAAATTCTGCGATCACGGCTCCAATCCCAAAATTGACATTTGGATACTTTTCCAAATGGGCACTAGCAGCATCTAAGTCATTCGCCATCCATCCCATATGTGCATTAATAAAAGTGGTCTCAGGGTGCTTTTCGAAAACATGATGTTGCTCTGCAATAATCTGCTCAAAAGGGGCCGGATTATCTGCTCCTCTTTTTCTTCTGGGATGTGTTTTTAATTCAAGCCAACGTTCGTTATCGGCATCCATTTCCTGCCAAAATTGAGCTGGATCAGCTGAATGGATAATCACCGGAATCCCCAATTCTCCAGCTTTCGCCCAGACGGGATCCAAATCCGGATGGTCCACAGGCACTCTGTTGCCATTGATATCATTTACATTTAACCCAAGGCTTTTGTAGATTTTTAATCCACTGGCTCCAGCAGCTACATCTTCCTCTAATTCCTTCACCGCAATTCTACTCCAGTTTTCATCTCCAAACCCGGCAAAATTCAAATTGGTAAAAACCATAAATCTTCCCGGCGCATGTGTGTTAAACTCTTGGATCATTGATTTGATATATTCCTGCTGCGAATTGCTATCGCCACGTCCAAATCCTCTTCCGCTCAAATTGACCAAAACTCCCATATTCAATTCATCCATCTCACCTAACAATTCGTCAATTCTTGCCTCATTTATTCCTCCCTGATGACTATGAATGTCTACAAAAGGAAACTTTGCCCGTTGAACAATATGCTCCGGAACTACTAGTGTCGAAGGTGGATTATATTCCTCAAAACTCATTTCTTGGGCAAAAATGCCTGAGGAAAAGATAATTAAAGTAAAGGTTGCGATAAGTCTCATATCAAAATATATAGATTTTTTTATAGGTGATTTAAAGAACTATTTTTTTGAATTATAATTATTTCAAAACAATAACTTGTAGAACGGTATATTTCCGACATTGGTTGAACGTTTTTTAATTAAATGCCAAATAAACAAAAAGCCCCAAGCTATTTTACTTGGGACTATTGATTAATTCATGACTTGATTTTACCTTCCCGTACCACCCATTATGGTTTGTCCAAAGAAGATGGCGTTCAGATATAATTTATTTGTCCCGAACCAAAACGCTCTGAAATTCATATTATCTGCAAATCCAACAATCCTACCTCTTCCAACAGATGAGATTCGGATCACTCCACCATTTTTCAATCCATCCAAATTCGAAGGGTGTAAATATCCAGATGCCAATGGGTCCTCCGTGTAAACCAATGGGTTTGCGTAAGGATTCTCTGATGGCTCCATGAAGAAATTATCATTTCTAAATGTGTGGATATTTGAATTAGTGTACCCATAGCCAATTGGATGTGTTAAGTCAAGTTTAGCATTAAATATGGCACCACCCGTTACTTTTGCTCCAGTTGCATTATCATAATCCGCGTATTTCTTTTGTAAGCCTGTCTCAGGTTCTGGACCTGAACGGAAGGTGAAATTACCTACTTCATTTTGAGCAAGGAATCTCAAAGCTCCTCCTTTTGCCACCAAGGTACCTCCGTTTGATACCCATTTTTTCAAGGCAGCAGCACCTGACTTCCCTAGTCCATTATATCTTCCATCTGGCATCAGGACAACATTGTACCTATCTAATGTTGTACCTCCTATAGCATCCATTGGAAGTAAAGTGATTGCCATTTCCATTCGTTGATCTAACAAATGCCAGATCTCTCCAGCTTCATAACTATCCACTCCTCCTTCTACGAGCAAGGCTATTTCCGGCTTTTCCAACGGATCAGTGAAAGTGGACCCCATATTGATTCCAGATGTGTAACCAGTGGAAATAGCATGAATATCTACGTTGGCAGACGCAGCAATCTCGTTTAGTTTTTGATACATGGCATTTTCATCTAATCCAGAATCCCCTTTTCCAATCAGAATCGTTCCTCTTCCAAAAGTTTTTCCTTCTGGGGTACTAAACTCAGCATGCGCCAAACGGACCAAAAAACCAGCTTTCATCAATTTATTTGTCGCTTTCGGCGCATAATAATCAGTCCACTCAAGAGCATATTGATATGCACCAGGGGCTCCAATCACTTTTCCCGGAGCCATTTTCAGATTGGTTTTATCTACTTTTTCAACACTGGCCAAATTCAAAATCCGGCTGTTTAGGGCTTGATAATCCAGATTGAAAGCCATGGGATAGGTCCAGGCAGAAACATCATAGAATAAACTATCTGCAAATGAGGTCCGCGTTTCGAACATCGCTTTAATCAATCTATACTGAGGCTGATTGGCAGGTATTATAAAAGAATTATCCTTTTTATACTCTTGTCCATTTAGCGTAACATCTTCTTTCAGACTAAATACTTCGATATCGTGTTGTAAGATCAAATCAGCCAAGTGATAACTTCTGGCATCATCTTCTTTGCTTCCAAAAATGTATGCTTTATTAACATCTGCATCACTTTCAGTTTTAATATCGCTATAAAAATCTTTCATCCATTGATTCAACTCTTCACGCATTTCTTTCGCTGCCTGATAGGAGGACAGGTTAGCGGTAAATTGGTTTCTAATGGTAAAAGGAAAACTCAACATTCCATAGTCTGTTTCTTGCAAATGACCCCTTGAACTTGCTTGCTCAAATAAAATCCCAATGGAACCTTGCACATCCGGATAAGTTGAACCTTTTCCGTAATAGAAGTCATCGTAGTTTTCTTGATTGTAGTACAGCGAACCTATTTGATCCAGCGCTTTTGCATGATATTCACCGATTTTCTTGGTCAACTCAAAATTCTTATCTGGGGTAAGTGGATGCATTCTGGCCGGTACTCCAGGCTGGAAGAAAAAAGTACTATTGCTTCCCATCTCATGAAAATCCAGATGGATATTTGGAAGCCATTCCTGAAAGACGCGTACTCTGTTTCTTGATTCTGGATGTTGTACAGGAAGCCAATCTCGATTTAAATCAAACCAGTAGTGGTTGGTTCTTCCTCTTGGCCAAGCTTCATTATATTCTCTACCGTTAGAATCGCCATTCAGATTGTATGACTTATGAGAATTGACCCATGAGGCAAATCGATTCAAACCATCAGGATTGATCGCTGGATCAAGCAACAAAACCATGTTTTCCAAATCAGGACCTACCTCATTTGCTGCTGCAAAATGATAAATTGCCAACATGGAAGAATTTGCCCCACTAGGCTCATTTCCATGGACAGAATATCCCATAAACATTACAATGGGCATATTTGCAATATCCACAGAAGCACCTGCATCCCTAAGCTTAGCTCTTTCAGCTTTTATTTGTTCAATTCTCCCATGATTAGTGGGCGAAGTAATAGTCAATAGTACTTGAGGCCTTTTTTCATAGGTTCTACCTGTTTCTTCAATAGTAACACGGTCTGATGCAGCAGCAACAGCTTTCATATACATTACTAATTGATCGTGACTTACATGCCACTCTCCAACCTGATATCCCAAAACTTCTTCTGGAGTAGGAATATCCTGATTGTAAGTGTAACCTTTTGGTAAATAATAACTCAAATCCACTTGGGCATATCCCACGATGGCAAAAAGAGATAATATTAGCAGTAGCGTACCCTTTTTCATATAGATAGATAGTTTTAAACTTTCGACTAAATTCCTACTTAGAATCCTTAAAAAAAACTATTTTGGTTCAATGGTTAAAATAATTGAAGAAGTAACATGGATTTGGTAACACCCTCAAATGGATTATTAGCTTGGCAGTTGGGAGGTTTTTTAGTGATGATTGGCTATTTCGGGTTTACTATTTATGCCTTGATTGATATGATCCGCTCTGATTTCCGGGATCAGCATATGAAATTGATTTGGGCTTGGATAATTTTGATGGCTCCGGTCATCGGTACTTTTCTTTATTTGAGTATGAATCGAAGAACAAAAAGGAAGTTTCGAAAATTCAACCCAAATTTTTCTACTCATTCTAAACTAACTAACCAATCATGACATTTTCATTTATTTTAAATATGGGTGGCTTTTTTGGGTTCATCTTCTTATTGTTAGGTCTAGCATATACCATTCTTTGGATTTACTGCCTAATTGATATTATTCTATCAGAATTTAAGGATCCCAATATGAAGTTGATTTGGATCTTAATAATTCTTTTTGCCCAGGTTATTGGACCAATTGCCTATTTGATCATGGGTAAAAACACTAAAATATCTTATACTTAATAATATATGTTTGGACTTGGAATTATCGGATTCGCAATCTATGCTTACACCATTTATGATGTGGTTATCAGTAATTTTCACAACTCCAATGACAGGGTGATCTGGTTGTTGATTGTGGTCCTAGTCCCATTTCTAGGGACTATCCTTTGGTTTTTGATAGGAAGGGAGAAAAGAATTTAAAAATTTTATCTGCTGAAAATATCCTTTAGTGCTGGAATTAAAATTGGATAATCGAATTCAAATCCTGCCTTTTGGATCTTTTGAGAAGAAACACGATTCCCTCCAGTAACCATCTGGGACATTTCTCCAAGAATCAAACTCAATACAAACCCTGGAACTCCTATTCCAATAAAAGGCTTTCCTTTTGCCCGTGCGGCCTCGTGAGTTAATCTATAATTGGTAGCTGGGTTTGGAGAAACGGCATTGAATATTCCTTGAAGCGTGGTCTTCTCTAAAGCAAAAACAAACATCTTCGCCAAATCATCAATATGAATCCAGCTCATCCATTGGTCCCCTTTACCTAGTGGTGCGGCAACCGGCGGCTTGAGCATTTCCCCTAATGCTCCTCCTTCTTTGTCCAATACAATTCCTATCCGTAACAAAACTGTTCGTAAGTGAAGACTTTCGATCTTTTTCACTTCTGCTTCCCATGCAATTACAACTTTTGCTAAAAAATCACTGCCCGCGGCAGAAGACTCTTCCATTAGGGTCGTTCCGGTATCAAAACCATAATAGCCTATTGCCGAGGCAGAAATGAAAGTATCCGGTTTTTTGTCTGCTTTTTCAATTGCTTGATAAAGCATTTGAGTGGACTTGGTTCTGGATCCCAATATTAATTTTTTTCTTTCCTCTGTCCATCTTTTATCTGCCACACCTGCACCAGCTAAATGAATGATGGCATCTGCCCATTCCATTGCTTCAGGTTCTATAGTTCCCGTTTCAATATCCCAAATAAATGATTTTTGAGATTGCTTACTTCTACTGAGCCAAGCCACAGATTTCCCTTGTGCTTCCAACATAGAAGTGATTCTTTGGCCAATCAGACCTGAACCTCCGGTGATTAGGATATTTTGCATAGGGTGATTTTTTTGAAGTTAACCCGAAAACCGGGAATATGTTAATTTCTGTAGTAGAGATTAGTCTTTCTAGATTTATACACTTTCATTTTCTATGCCTAATTTGGGCGAAACTTCTTAAATAGGAATTGAACTTCACATCACTGGTAGCTTATTTATTTCGTTGGACTGGATTTGGTTTGCTGGTCGGATTCCTTTCAGGAACTGCTTCTGCATTTTTTCTAGTTGCCCTAGATTGGGCTGGTGAAACACGCGAAAGTAACTTGTGGGTTATTGCACTTTTGCCTTTGGGTGGTTTATTAATAGGGTGGACCTATTATAAGTACGCGGAATCGTCGGTAAGAGGAAACAATTTACTATTAGAAGAACTTTATCAAACCCACAAACCTATTCCGCTCAGGATGACACCTTTGGTGTTATTTGGGACAATTGCAACACATTTATTTGGTGGTTCAGCAGGCCGAGAAGGCACCGCAGTGCAAATGGGAGGCTCTTTAGCTGATCAACTAACCAAATGGTTTAAGCTGACCAAAGAGGATAGAAGACTGGTTTTAATTGCTGGAGTTGCGGGTGGATTTGCCTCTGTTTTCGGGACTCCACTTGCCGGAGCTATTTTCGCTTTGGAGTGGATGCTCAATAAAAAATTAAAATGGAAATCAATATTTCCTGCTTTTTGGACGGGCATAGTAGCTAACTATGTTTGTGCAAATCTATGGGGAGTTGGCCATACGCATTATAGCATTCCAGAGGTACCAGATTTCACACTTATCAACTTTCTTTGGGTTATACCAGCAGGAATTGCTTTTGGATTTTCGGGTCGATTATTTGCCCAAACCACGCATTTTTTTTCTCATCAATTTTCTAGATGGATTTCCTATCCACCCCTAAGACCGGTCATTGGTGGACTCTTGATCGCATTAATTGTATGTATTTCGGACACTACTGTATATATTGGTTTAGGGGTTCCTAGAATCGTAGAAGCTTTTGAAACACCTTTGCCATGGTATGATTGGTTAGTGAAAACCGGAATGACCGGCTTTACTCTTGGTGCGGGTTTTAAAGGCGGGGAGGTGACTCCTTTATTCTTCACCGGAGCAACATTGGGAAATGCTCTTTCCGGATGGATTCCATTACCCTTGGCCTTAATGGCGGGCATGGGCTTTGTAGGTGTTTTTTCTGGAGCTACCAATACACCTATGGCGTGTACTGTAATGGGTATGGAACTTTTTGGGGTAGAGTCTGGCCTTTTCTTGGCAGTCTCTTGTTTGGTCGCCTACCTGGTAAGTGGAAGATCAAGTATTTACGCTGCCCAAAACTTGGATGGAAAGATTCACATTTACCCTAAAAAACGGCATTTTTCTTTGAAACGATGGCTAAAAAATTGAACCTTTCATAAGTGTTTTATTCATTTAGAAGCTGATTCTTCTATGAAACTGAAATTCAAATTTTTTTCTAACCCCGATCGTAATCTTTACTTCTTGCGAAAGCTAAAAGCAATCGTTGAAAAAATAGTTCGGTACAGCAGTTTCATGACATTTGGGTTATTACTTTATCAATTAGGATATAACCCTTCTCCTTTTGCATATGCCATTACTTCCTTTGTATTTACGCTCTGTTTAATTCTGATAGGAGTCGGCTATATTCTAAAAATTTCATTGAATGAGCCTTCTATTTTAGTTGGGCGTGTACTTTTGGAAATTCTTCTTTCCTTGTTCCTAATTGGATTTTCATTGCTGAGATGGGACGTTTTTGGAATAGAATTTTCAGAAGGAATATTGAATTATTCAAGGCATTTTTTCTTGGTCAATATTTTGGTTGTTGTCTTATTCTTCATAGAAATAAGCAAATTTAGTCTTGCAATAAATCGGCTTAAAGCAAGTCCAACGCTGGTGTTTATCCTGAGCTTTATCATTTTGATTTTAATAGGAGCAATTCTTTTGAGCCTTCCAAATGCTACAAGCAGCGGTATAACTTTTATAGATGCATTATTTACCTCCACTTCAGCGGTTTGCGTCACTGGACTTATTGTAGTAGATACAGCTAAGGATTTTACTTTTTTTGGACAAACGATCATAATGATTTTATTCCAAATTGGCGGCTTGGGAATGATGACATTTACCAGCTTCTTTGGATTCTTCTTTAAGGGAAATTATTCTATAGAAAATCAGCTTTTTATTCGGGATTATATTAATGAAAACAATATAGGTGCGATCTATTCCACGCTATTAAAAATTATATTCTTCACTGTATTGACCGAAGTTATTGCTGCATTTTTAATTTACCATTTTACAGATGATTCCCTTTTTACCACTAAAGGTGATCAAATTTTCTTTTCTGCTTTTCATGCCATTTCAGCATTTTGCAACGCTGGCTTTTCTACACTGAGTAATGGCTTGTATGAATCTGGATTTAGGACAGCATATCACATGCATTTGGTTCTTGCATTAGCAATTATTCTGGGAGGAATAGGCTTCCCAGTATTTATTAACTATTACAATTATTTTAAGCATGTAATTATAGGTGGCACAAAAAAACTTTTAAATATAGAGTCTTACCGCCATGTACCTAGAGTGAGTAATATCAGTACTAAGCTATCCTTATACACAACTGGAATATTACTAGTAATAGGAATCCTTACATTTGGAATATTTGAAAGCAACAGCACTTTAGAAGGGCTAAGCCCATATGGGAAAATTGTGACTACTATTTTTGGTGCAGTTACTCCCAGAACAGCCGGTTTTAATACGGTCGATATGACCATGCTAACAGTACCAACAATTTTAATCTATTTGATTTTAATGTGGATTGGTGCTTCTCCCGGCTCAACAGGAGGAGGCTTAAAAACCAGCACTATTGCAGTTGCAATTCTGAATACCCTTAGTATGGCTACTGGAACAAAGAGAGTAGAAATATTCCGAAGACAAATCTCAAATGAAACGCTTCAAAAAGCATTTGCAGTAATTGCTTTGTCTTTTCTGGTAATTGGATTAGGAATCTTTTTTGTCATGCTTTTTGACCCGCACCTTCCCTTGATAGATGTAGCATTTGAGGTGTTTAGTGCATTCTCTACAGTAGGATTAAGTTTGGGGATCACCTCCCAACTGGGAACTGCTAGTAAATTGGTAATTATGATTTGTATGTTTATGGGTAGGGTGGGTACCCTAACTATATTGATAGCTGTTGTCAGAAAAGCAGGTCAACAACGGTATAAATATCCAGAGGAAAATATCTTTATTACTTAACTTGTTGAGCTATGAAATATATCATCGTTGGTATGGGAAACTTTGGTGGTTATCTCTCCATGAGATTGACCGATCTAGGTCATGAAGTGATTGGGGTGGATAATAGTGAAAACCGCATTGATTTAGTCAAAAACAAAATAACCCATGCGGTGATGATGAATGCCACCGACACACAAGCTGTAAAAAACCTTCCTTTAAAAGATTGTGATGTTGTGATTATTGCGATAGGAAAGGATGTGGGTGCATCGATTATGTCCACGGCAATATTCAAACAACTAAATGTCAAAAGAATTATCGCCAGAGCTATAAACGAACTACATGAAACTGTAATCAGAAGTATTGGAGTAGATGAAATAATCCATCCGGAGGAGGAAACTGCTGATCGCCTTTCAAAAAGATTACAGATGAAAGGAGTAATGGACTCCCTCGAAATTTCAGAAGAATACAATATTGTCGAAGTAAAGCTTCCAAAACGCTACGCAGGAATGAAGGTCTCCGAGGCTGAAATTCGAAAAGAGTTTTTCCTTAACATATTGACCATCATCAAGCTTGAGGATAAAACCAATATGCTAGGTATAAAGATTAAGGAGAAAAAGGTGATCGGTGTTATTACTCCTGAATATACGCTGGAAGAAAATGATATTCTTCTGCTATTTGGAAAAATCAAAAACATTCAGGAATTCTTAAACTTAGATGATTAAGGCAGTTTTACGCCACAGTTGCTGCAAAAATTATCTGCTATTTTTAAATCATCCTTCCCGCAATTTGTACACCTAACTAATTTAGGAGCATCTGCCTTTCTTCTCTGAGAGGCCATCTCTGTGCTAACAATTCCTGTTGGTACAGCAATGATAGCATAACCCATCAGCATAATAATGGATGAAACAAATTGACCTAATGGAGTGGAGGGAGTAATGTCTCCAAACCCCACTGTAGTTAAAGTTACGATAGCCCAATACATACCAACAGGAATGCTTGTAAAACCGTGCTCTGGCCCTTCTATGATAAACATTAGAGTTCCCATGATTAAAACAATGGTGACGACAAAGCCAATAAAAATCATAATCTTATGTGAGCTTGCTCTCAAAGATCTCTGTAAATATTCTGCCTCAGTGACATACCTACCTAACTTCAAAATTCGAATAACCCTCAATAATCTTAAGGCTCTTACTACTGTCAAAAGCTGTGAATTGACTACGAAAAAACTCAGATAAGACGGTAATATTGCAAGTAAGTCTACGATTCCATAGAAACTAAAAATATATCCTTGAGGCTTTCTGGAAAGCCATACTCTTAAAAAATATTCTACAGTAAATAAGGCAGTAAAAATCCATTCTAGCCATATAAAAAAATCTCCGTAAGAGCTTCTGAGACTAGCGACAGAATCTAGAATGGCTACTAAAATGCTTCCGAGAATCAAAAAAAGCAAAACTATATCGAACATTTTAGAAGCCCAATCGTCAGACTCAAATACAATATGTGCCAGCCGTTTTTTAGTGATTTTCATAAATGAATTTAGGAAAAAAATTTAGGCTACACCATTTAATCCAAATAGTAAATTCGCTTTACCCGGGTACTGATATTGGTCAAAAGCTCATAAGGGATTGTTCCAATTCTTTTTGCAAGTTCTTTTAAGGAAATCTGTTCTCCGTATATAATAGCTTCATCTCCTGCCTTTGCATTGATACCCGTGACATCCACCATACACATATCCATACAAACATTTCCTACCACTGCAGCTTTTTTTCCATCAATTAGTACGTACCCATTTCCATTAGAAAATCGCCTATCGTAACCATCTGCATAACCGATGGATAGGGTAGCAATTTTTCCTCCTTGTGGTAGGGAGCCTTTTCTTGAATATCCGACTGTATCTCCAGCTTCAAGAGTTTTTACCTGCGAAATGGTCGTTTTTAAAGTGCTTATCGCCCGAAGAGACCTTTCATATTTTCCTGTTACCTCCACACCATAAAGCCCAATTCCCAAACGAACCATATCAAATTGGTATTTCGGAAAAGCCGCGATTCCTGCGGAATTGAGTATGTGATAAAGAGTAGTGGAAGGCAGAATCTCTAACAGTCTCGATTTTATTCTAATGAATGTTTCAATCTGTTGAATGCTAAACTCTCGATGGATTTCTTCATCCGCTCCAACTAGATGTGTATAAACTGAAGCTATTCGAATGTTTTTGGCTTTGGAAATAAAATCTATTAATTCTTCTAACTGGCTTTCTTCAAAACCTAATCGATGCATACCTGTATCCATGTCCAAGTGGATGGATAATTTTTTATCGCCCGATTGACAATAATTAGTTATTGACCTGAAAAACTCCGAGCTAAAAACCACCGGCTCAAGGTTAAATTCGCTACATAGCTCAATCGATTCTTCCAAAGGGTTCAAAACCATGATGGGAAGAGATATCCCTTGTTTCCGAAGGGTAACTCCTTCATCAGTAAATGCCACAGCCAGATAATCTGCTCCCATTCTCTGTAAATGATTAGCTATCTCTAAGGCTCCGCCGCCATAAGCAAAGGCCTTTACCATTACCATTACTTTGGTTTCAGGTCTTAATAATTTCTTATAAAAATTAAAATTGTGAGTAAGAGCATTGAGATTGATTTCCAAGGTTGTCCCATGAATTCGCTGTTGCAGCTTATTAACAACTCTTTCAAAACCAAATGGCCTTGCTCCGGTGATTAAGATTAGATCATTTGAAAATTGCTCCGGATTTAGGGCTTCCAGAAACTTCTCAGAGCTCGAAAAATTTTCAAATTTTCCTTGAAAATCTTTTGCCAACAACGAGATTTCTTGGCCGACTCCAATGATTTTATCCAAACTATAGCTTCTAATCAAATCTGCAACTGACCTGTAGATCTTTTCAGGGGTACCTTGTTGTAAAAGATCCGATAAAATAAGAATCTTTCTGTTTTTGGGCCTTTGTTGCTGCATAAAATCCAAAGCCACTTTTAGCCCTGCCAAATCATTATTATATGTATCGTCAATTAAGAGAGAATCATTTATGCCTGGCTTTAATGTAAGCCGCATATCCACTGATTTTAAAAAATTTAATCCCTGTTGAATGGATTCTGCTGCTTGTCCAAGCGTCAATGCAGCTATTATAACATGAGTGATATTTTCTAGAGAAGCTGGATCACTAAAAGGTATTTGGAACGTATATGTGCCTAGGTCTGATTTCAGGAGGAACATCTTAGCTCCCTTATCAAGAAGTTTTACAGACCTTGTAAAATCTTCACCGGCTTTATCTGACCAGCTAATCAATCTGTTTTTTGGAATTTTTCCCTCAATAATCTGAGCTAAAAAAGGTTGGTCTTTGCAATAGATAAGAAACTCAGCGTTTTCAAATAGCCTAAGTTTTTCCAAAACCTTTTGTTCTTTACTTTCAAAACCTTCTTGGTGAGCGGTCCCTATGTTAGTAAAGATTCCAAGATTCGGACGAATCATTTCCTCAAGAACCTTCATTTCGTTCGTTTTAGAAATACCCGCTTCCAAAATTGCAACTTGATGATCTTCTTCTATTCCAAAAATAGATAGCGGAACTCCCACTTGAGAATTATAACTCTTCGGGCTTTTGGCTACTTGATAATTTTGACTCAAAATCTGACCAAGCCATTCTTTTACGATGGTTTTGCCGTTACTTCCAGTAATCGATACTACTGGATTGAGAAATTTATTACGTTGAAATTTAGCTAATTTTTGTAAAGCTGATCGAGTGTCTTGAACGATCACAAATGATGCGTGATTCCTAATTGATTCAGGAATATGATAATCATCATGAACCAAAAAGCTTCTCACACCAATCTCAAAAAGCATGGGAATAAAAGTGCTTCCATTCGCTTTTGCTCCTATTAAAGCAACAAAAAGACTCTCCGAGGCATGAATAATCTGTCTCGAATCAATGGCTATTTGAGAAATCAGCCTACTTGATGAATCCCCCAAAAGTTGGCCTTGAGTGATTTCAGCAACTTGCCTGATTGTAAGCCTTATTAGCATATTACTCTGCTTTATTCTTCTTCTTTTTCTTAAAAAACACCTGCCTTATCCATCTAGGCAAGAATAATGCCCCAAGAATTAGATAGGGATAATAGGATAGAAGCCTCCATAAAATACTGGTGACAAAGGTGTATTTAGTAAGGAATTGAGTAAAAAACTGAGCAAAGAAGAACTCTGCAGTCCCGCTACTACCCGGGGTTGGGGAAATCATCATAACGATCCACATAATTACTTGTCGAGCAAATACGATGATATGTTCATTAATATTTAAAGGGACAAAAGCTGATATTAATGCATTAAGCATCAAATACCTCGAAGACCAAATGAATATGGTGGCAATTACTATTGGTAACCAGTACTTAAAACTTTTACCAGTGAGTTCATTTGATGCCTCAATGATTTGATTACCATATTCATGTGCATCATACTTCCATTTACGAAGCCATTTGATAGAGAAAATCTTTATCAATACCCATTTAAAAACTCTTGGTCTATAGAAAAGTGCAGCTGCCATTATCAAGCTATAGGTAGCATAAAGTGCATAACTAATCCAAAAAATGGCCTCCATACTATTTTGGAGCTGTGTTTCGAGAACTTTACTTTCTGGGAAAATATTACCTTTTGCAAAAAAGAGAATAATCGGTGCTCCTATGACAAAGAAGAGATTATCCAAAATAGCAGTAACCATCACATAGGCGATAGCTTTTCCTAATTTGATTCCTTCTTTATTTAAAATAAAAATTGCTACTGCAGTACCTCCCACTACCGAAGGTGTCACAGCAGATGCAAATTCCCACAGGATAATTACATAAATCGCCCTTCCCCAGCTAAGATGTCTATCTGTGATTTCCCTTATTCGATAAACATAACCTGCGTCTCTAAATAGTATCACCAAGATGGCCAAGAAAATCCAGATTAATGAGGCATCAAAAACCACATTTAAGGTTTCCGCATTGATCGATGGATCAAAATAAAACATAGCAAACACGATCCCTAGGCCGATTATGACGGGGAACCAAACCTTGTTTGGATTGAGTGTTTGAAAGATTTTTTTATTATCCAGCTTCATACTTAGCCTGCAGCGATTGGCTCAGTCTTCTCCACCCAAAAGTTATTAAAACCTTCTCCAATGATGATCGTCACCTGAGAAAGTTGTAGTAATTCGAGGATGGCCAGAAAGGTGTAAATCACAAAAATTTTATCTGGTTTGTAGGTGATAAATTCAGAAAATGATACCTGTTTTTTGAAACTGATTTTTTCTAAAACAAAGTCTTTTTGTTGCTCAATAGTATAAGGGTATTGGATAACAGTATGAGTTGTTTGGTCTTTTCTTGAAGCAAATTTGGCCATACTTCTTTGGAAAACCTTGAGCAACTTATATAAATCCACATGCTGCATTTCAGCATCGACATCTTCACTTTTGTTTAATTCTTGAAGTTCGAAAATAATATTTCCTCTTTTTTCTTTAGAAAGTCTATTTTCTTCAAGATCTGCCAAATCCTTTATGACAGACTTATACTTCTTGTATTCCAAAAGGTTTCGGATCAATTCTTCTCTCGGGTCAATCTCTTCTCCCTGTTCATTTAATTCTGGTCTAGGAAGCAACATTTTAGATTTGATTCGCATTAAAGTAGCTGCAAAGAGAATAAAGTCACTGGCCACTTCAAGTTCCATCTCTTCCAAATGGTGGAGATAATTGAGGAAATCGTTGGTTATCTTTGAGATAGGAATATCGTAAATATCCAACTCATCCCGTTCAATGAAGAATAACATCAAATCGAACGGGCCCTCAAAAAGCGGTAATTTGATTTCGAAACTCAAGGGATATTTAAATTATTGGTTAATTTTGCCACCTTGTAGTCAAAGATATTCAATTAAGCTTAAATTAAAGGGACTTAAGCAAAAGAAAGAAAAAAGGCTTCAAATGAATTCTTAAATTCAATTATAACAAAGTCTTCAAATGATGGTTATTTCTTTCAAGCACCAGAATAACAAACAATGTTGATTCAACCAGGAGAATTATTAGCACAAATCAACAGCCCAGCTGATCTGAAAAAGTTTCCAAAAGACAAACTTGTTCAGATTTGTGATGAATTGCGTCAATTTATCGTCGATAACGTTTCAGTTTATGGCGGTCATTTTGGGGCAAGTTTAGGCGTAGTAGAGTTGACAGTTGCTTTGCACTACATACTCAATACACCTGAAGACCAATTGGTTTGGGATGTAGGTCATCAAGCTTATGGACATAAAATTCTTACTGGAAGAAGAGATTTGTTTCATACAAACCGAGTTTATGGTGGCCTTTCTGGTTTTCCAAAAAGAAAAGAAAGCATATATGATACTTTTGGAGTAGGACATTCCAGCACCTCTATTTCTGCAGCATTGGGAATGGCTGTAGCTTCAAAATATAAAGGAATCAACAAACAACATGTTTCAGTAATTGGGGATGGTTCCATGACCGGTGGAATGGCTTTCGAAGCAATGAATCATGCAGGAGTCAGTGACTCTAATCTTTTAATTATCTTAAATGATAACTGCATGTCCATTGATCCTAATGTAGGAGCTCTTAAGGATTATTTAACAGATATAACTACCTCACATACTTATAATAAGGTAAAAGATGAAGTTTGGAAGGTACTTGGAAAATTCAGCAAGTTTGGATCAAGTGCTCAGGAGGTAATTTCTAAAGTGGAGGGGGCTATCAAGTCCGCTGTTTTAAAACAGAGCAATTTATTTGAATCTCTAAATTTGAGATATTTTGGCCCGGTAGATGGACACGATGTAAACCATTTGGCAGAAATACTCAGAGATTTGAGAGATATCCCTGGCCCAAAAATATTGCATTGTGTCACAGTAAAAGGGAAGGGGTATGGGCCTGCAGAAAATGGAAATAAAACTACTTGGCACGCACCTGGGACTTTTGATAAGGTAACTGGAGAAATATTCAAAAAAACACCTTCTGTTCCTCAAGCACCTAAGTATCAAGAGGTTTTTGGAAATACTTTAGTAGAATTAGCAAAAAAAGATGATAGAATTATGGGGGTGACTCCTGCTATGCCTTCAGGGTCCTCGATGAACATTATGATGAAGGCAATGCCAGATCGAGCATTCGATGTAGGAATAGCTGAACAACATGCAGTTACTTTTTCGGCAGGTCTCGCTACACAAGGTCTAGTCCCTTTTTGTAATATTTATTCTTCTTTTATGCAGCGGGCGTATGATCAGGTAATTCATGATGTCTGCTTACAAAACCTACCCGTCGTATTATGCCTTGACAGAGCTGGATTTGCAGGAGCTGATGGGCCTACTCATCATGGCGCCTATGATATCGCATATTTCAGATGTATTCCAAATATCGTGGTTTCAGCACCAATGAATGAGGAAGAACTTAGAAATATGATGTATTCCGCATCACTACACAATGGCCCTTACTCCATTAGATATCCAAGAGGAAAAGGTGTCATGCCGGAATGGAAAACACCTTTGAGAAAAATTAAAGCAGGTCAGGGAAGAATTGTAAAAGAAGGAGAGGAAATAGCAATCCTTACGATTGGTCACATTGGAAATTATGCAGTAGAAGCTTGTGAAAGCCTTACAAAGGAAGGTTTAAATCCTGCACATTATGATATGCGCTTTGTAAAACCGCTTGATGAAGAAATGCTTCATGAAGTTTTTGGCAAATTCAAAAAAGTCATAACTGTAGAAGATGGATGCCTAATGGGAGGGTTTGGTTCAGCTGTCTTAGAATGGATGATGGATCATGGATATCAGTCCCAAATCAAACGCTTGGGGATTCCAGATGCAGTTATTGAGCACGGGGAACAAGTTGAATTACATAAGGAATGTGGCTTTGATCCAGAAGGAATTGCCGAGGCAGTTAGAAGTATGGCTGAAGTAGCCAAAGCACATTAAAAATCAAGTTCATGTCGGGAATCCATTTTTCTGAAAAAGGTCAAGGCCAGCCTTTGATTCTAATTCACGGGTTCTGCGAAATCGGAGACATGTGGCAGGATTTTGCAAAAGAATTATCTTCAGATTTCCGGGTTATTTGTCCTGACCTTCCACGTGTAGAAAAGTCTATTATAGTTCAAGCATCACTCTCCATGGAAGAAATCGCTGTGATTTTGGAATCCTGGATGGAAGAAAACAAGATCGATCACCCAATAGTTATAGGTCATTCTTTGGGTGGATATGTGACTCTAGCTTTGACTGAATTGATGGGCGAAAAGCTAAAAGGTGTTGGCCTTTTTCATTCTACAGCGTTTCCTGATAGTGAAGAAAAGAAGGGAATGCGTGATAGAACCATTGTTTTCCTTCAAAAATATGGGGTCGATGCCTTTGTCACTTCATTTATTCCTCCTCTATTTCCTGAAAGCCGAAGAGAAGAATTACAAGCTGATATTGAGCTAGCTATCAAACAGGCAAAAACCTGTTCATTGGAAGGTCTTATAGCTTACACCTTGGCTATGAGGGATCGAAAAGATCGATTTGAAATACTAAGAGATTTTTCTGGCCCAAAACTTTTCATAGCCGGAGAGCTTGATACCGCAGTTCCAATTGCTGTTAGCCGAATCCACAAAGAAGTTGTGACAGAATATGTTGAATTTGAAAATACTGGCCATGTAGGGATGATCGAAAGAAAGCCTGAAACAATTGAAATCGTTAGGGATTTTTGTAAAAATTCCCTTTAAAGCTGAGCTCCTAAAATACCCATCAACTTCTCTAGATAAATCTGATCCGTATTGTCGAAATCGTTTAATTGATCAGAGTCTACATCTAAGATCATAGCAACTGTATTATCCTTAAAAACAGGAACCACGATTTCAGATTTGGAAGCTGCGCTACAGGCAATATGACCTGGAAAAGCATCTACATCAGGTACCAACAGGGTTTTGGATTCTTGCCAAGCGGTTCCACAAACTCCTCTTCCTAAAGAAATACGAGTACAGGCAATTGGTCCTTGAAAAGGACCTAAGACCAATTGATTTTCTTTGACTAAATAAAAACCAACCCAAAAAAACCCAAATGCTTCTTTTAGTGCGGATGCGATATTTGCCAAATTGGCGTATAAATCTGGTTCCCCACTGATCAATGCCTTAATTTGGGGAATCACGGCTTCATATTTTTCCGCTTTTGTAGCAGATTCAGGTATGTATAAATTTTCAGACATTGTAGTGTATTGCTAGTCGATCTTCTAAAACTGTCATTATTTCTGAGGCAGGTTTTGTAATAAGGGGAGCCTCAATTCCTTCTTCAAATTTGTTTTGGCTCGTAAACACCCGAGCTTCATCCCAAAGTTCAGATTCCAAGAACTTATTCAAAAGATAGCTTCCTCCTTCTACAATTACGCTTTGAATTTTCCTTTTTTGGAGATCCTCAAGTATAGACTTGATCGAAAATCCCTGTTTTAGTTTAACGAATTCAAGGTTAGCTCTCTCCTCTGATTTTTGAGTATTGTAACATAACGTAGGGACTGCTTGATCAAATAGCTTCAAATTTTTAGCTAATTCCAACCTACTATCAATGACCAGTCTTAAAGGATTTTTGCCTGACCAATCTCTCACATTTAAGGCAGGATCATCATATTTTGCTGTGTTTTTCCCAACAAGAATTGAATCTTCTTCCGATCGCCACTTATGCACTAATTGGCGGCTAGAAGAATTGCTGATCCACTTTGAAGAAAAATCTTTTCTTGCGACAAAACCATCCTGCGTCTGTGCCCATTTAAGAATCACATAGGGTCTATTTTTTTCAATTTGAGTGAAGAATCTACAATTTTGGGATCTCGCTTCTTCCTCTAAAAGCCCCGTTTTCACTTCAATTCCTGCATCCTTTAGGATTTGTATTCCTTTTCCTCCCACAAGAGGATTTGAATCAGTTGCTGCAATTACAACTTTCCCTACTCTCTTTTCTGCTAAAAGAATCGCACAGGGAGGTGTTTTTCCATAATGAGCACATGGCTCTAGAGTCACATATGCGGTTGCCCCCTTCAGTAAATCTTGATCTTTGACCTCATTTACTGCATTTACCTCAGCATGGGCTTCTCCATATTTTTGATGATACCCTTCTCCAATGATGATATCTCCTTTCACTATCACACAACCTACCATGGGGTTAGGACTTACTCTTCCTCTACCCAGTTCGGCAAGCTCCAAAGCCCTCCTCATATAGAGTTCATCACTCATCTTAAGGCTTTAATTTTAAGTTCACGATATTTAATGTGCTCGTTTCGCCTGCCACTATTTCTATATTATTGATCAATGTATCGGCATAAGATTCATTCTTGGGGTCATAAAAAAAAGAATAAGTACCCTCAGGTAATATAAATTTATAAGTGCCGGAATTATTCGAATGAGTACTAATAGAATCACCATCCTGAATAGCATAGATAGCTGGCTGTAGAGATGTAGGTGTCACAGTTCCAGTAATTTCTCCTGTCCCAGCACCCTTATAGGCTATCATAAAAGGATCCAACTGAAGTGAGACTGGTTCTTCATTGATTACTTTAATGGATTTTTCCAGATCAAAATCCAAAACGATGTCATAAGATATTGCCGGTTCGATTTCCATTTCAAATTGAATTGGAATTTCTTTCAAAGAAGGATCCACCAAGGGCATGTTGTATCGTTTTTCCTTTAAATACAGATAATACTCATCTCCCAGTTTCATGGTTAATTTCAGTATTTTTCCAGAAGGCAGCTCGTCTCTACCTAAAAGTAGAGCTTCGCCAGCTACAAGGGAACTGACTTCAATTTTTTTGTCACCAGGTGCATAGGGAAGAAAAAAAGTCTCAATAGTACCATCCTCCCTTCCAGATGATATCAACTCAACTTCTACACCAAGGATTTCAACAAATACAGAATCCCATTGGGCAGGAGAATCTACCAGTATAATATTTACCAAACCTTTTGGATTCGTATCAAAATCTTTACAGCTCCATAGGCTGAATATGGTAAAGACAAAAATTAATTTAAAAACAGTTTTATTCACACGGTAAATTTAGCCTAAAACTATTCAAAATTTAAGCTTTGACTAGTTGGACTTAAAATCATAAAAAAAGCCGGTCGAAACCGGCTTGATTTTAATCCTTAATTAGGCAGTAAGGTTATTGGATCCAAGTTTTTAACTATTCCTTCCTCTACCAAAACATTATCCACTATCAGGACTTGGTACCCTTCTATCGGAGTAAATGTCAATGTATAGACGCCATCGTCCATTCCGAGAATCTTAAAATTTCCATTTTCATCTACGAAAGTATTGTATGAGTCATCTCCCTTTTGAGCATTTACTGAGATTGGCTGAGCTTCAGTTGGAAAAACCTGTCCCTGAATTCCTGAAGCAGCTTCTTCTAAATAGGCTCTTAAAACTGGCTTTAAGATAATATTCCCGGAATTCCCGGCAACTACAATAGATTTTGCAACATCAAAATCAATTACCAAGTTATAACTCATTCCTCCTTGGATATCCTCATCAACTTTAATTTTCAGACCACTTTGCTGGGCACTAGGCGTTTTCAAATCTGAACGCACGCCATCTTTTACTACATAATTATCATCGCCGAGGACAAGTCTAAGTTGGTCTATCTCCCCTTCTGGAAAATCTTCTGAGCCTAAAAACAAAGAGTTTTCTCCTGTTAAACTCATTAAATTTACATAAGGACTAGAATCATCATACGGAATCTCTACCCAATTGAATTCATTATCGTCATCATCTTGGGTATCATCATCATCCATACTATCGTCATCAACTTTAACGCGAACGGCAAGAACCTCAACCCATACTTCATCAAAATCACCAGGAGCGTCGACCAAATAAAAGTTTACACTTGATTTCCCCCCAATTGGAGTTTCGCTTTCATTAGAGCATGATGCTGCAAAAAGCATCATTGCTAACAACATGGAATAAATAACTGTATTTTTCATCAATCAATAATTGGTTTGTCATAACCAATTGGCCAATCTCTATGCCAATTTTAGATTTTTCAGATTTTAAACAGATTCTCAAAGGACCTTCTTATTTTTGGGGATGATGAAATGGGAAAAACTTTTGGCAAGGGGAAGATTTGGTGATAACCCAGGCTTTATTCCAACTCAATTATTAAGAAGTGAATTTGAAGTAGATTATGACCGGATCATATTTTCTGCTCCTTTTAGAAATTTGCAAGACAAAACTCAGGTATTTCCTTTACCCGAGCAAGCATTTGTACATACCAGACTTACACATAGTCTAGAGGTATCCAGCGTAGGTAGATCACTGGGAAAATCTGCAGGTGAATATTTATTGAAAAAATACTCAAACTTAGAGAAAACAGGGATTTCAGCTTACGAAGTAGGGGCAATAGTTGCTGCAGCAGCCTTAACCCATGATATCGGAAATCCACCATTTGGCCACGCAGGGGAGGAGGCTATTTCGGATTTTTTTAAATTCCATCTAGCTGGAAAATGTTGGGAATCCCATGTTAGAAGTGAACAATGGGCAGATCTTTGCAATTTTGAAGGGAATGCTCAGGGATTCAGGATGTTAGTTTCGAAATCAAATGGGCTGAAACTGACATACGCAACACTTGCAGCATTTACTAAATATCCAAGACCAAGCTTTATTCCCCACCGGGATATCGCTAGAAGAAGCCAAAAAAAGTATGGGTTCTTTATAAATCAACTTGCTGATTTTGAGCAATTAGGGAGCTTTCTTGGATTGGAAAAATCAAGCCCTGAATGTTGGCTTAGACACCCACTAGCATTTTTGGTTGAAGCAGCTGATGATATTTGTTACAGCATCATTGATCTGGAAGATGGCTGCACCCTCGGACTAGTAAGCTTTGAAGAAACCGTGAAACTTCTTGCTCCCATTTTAAAAGATAAGTTTGATCCAAAAAAGCTAAAAGATAGAAGTAATACCCAAAATTTGGGTGCACTTAGAGCATTAGCAATTGGAGAATTAATCAAAGAGATCGTTGAAGTATTTGCACAATATGAGGAGAGTATGTGCAAAGGAAATTTTGACAAGGCCCTAACTGATATCATCCCTTCTGCCAAAGCTCTTCAAAAAATAACTGCAATATCTGTTGAAAAAATCTACCGATCTAAAGTGGTGCTCGAGAAAGAGGCCGCAGGCTTTCAGGTTTTAGAAGGATTACTTTCTGTCTTTTCACAGGCACTTTATCATCAATTCTATCATCAAGACAAATTCTCTGGTCAGGACAAAAGTATCTTGCGATTATTACCGGAAGATTTTCCTTTGAAAGGCTGGGGAGCAGAAGTAAATCCTTATCCCTTACTCCGATCTTTAGTGGATTTTATTTCAGGGATGACAGACAAATATGCATTGAATCTTTATCGTAGGGTAAAAGGAATTTCATTTCCAAGCTCTTAACAATATACGAGGTTAGAAGTAGGTCCTAGTTCTCGGAAGAATTAGGACCTTTTCTTTTTTGGAACAAAAAAATATCTCTTCTCGGCTTAAAACTTGCTATTAATTAAGGCATTAAACTTCTGTTTATCGTAAAAAGATTATCAGTAAATAACCCAAATTAATCAGAAATAGGGGGTATTTACATTTTATCAATACTTATGAAAAAGACTCTTCTAATCCTATTAGGTATATTCTTGTTTCTAATTGCCTCGGCAATAGCGATTCCTTTTATTTTCAAGGATAAAATAGCTGCCCGAATTGACCAAGAAATTGCCCAATCTGTGAATGCAAAGGTTTTATATAACCTTGATGATATCAGCTTGAGTATTTTTAGCCGCTTTCCGAATATTTCCGCAAATGTTAAAAATTTTGGGATTGTTGGGAATAGCCCATTCGAAAATGATACACTAGCCAGGCTTGATGAATTACAAATAGATTTTAATCTGAAATCTGTACTATTCGACGACTATCCAACGCTAACTGGGATACACCTTAATGGGGGAAGTCTCTATATTAAAGTTTTGGAAGATGGTACCGCCAATTATGACATCACCTATCCAGCTGAAGAGAGTGTCCCTTCAGAAGAAAGTAACATGAAAATCGGGGTAGATCAAATTGAAATCAACAACCTTAACCTGGTTTATGACGATCGACAGCTTGACTATTTCATGGCTTTGGGGGCCATCAATGCAATCGGAAACGGAGAATTCACTACTGAAATCTACGAATTACCCATAGAAATGAGTGCAATGATTGCAGATATTACCTATCAGGACATAAGCTACCTTTCCAATAAGAGCTTTGCAGGGGAAACTTTGTTGAATATCGATATGGAAAAAATGAAGTTTACTCTTGGAGATGGTAACTTCAAGTTGAATGATTTCAATTTTGGTTTGACAGGTTTCTTGGCCATGCCCACTGATGACATAGAACTTGACCTGAATTTTGAAGGAAAAAACAACGAATTCAAGAGTTTATTGTCTCTTGTTCCAGGTATCTATTCAGATGGTTTTTCAAGCTTAGAGACTTCAGGTAGCATGGATTTCAATGGTTTTGTTAAAGGAATCTATAATGACACAACATTTCCTGCTTTTGATGTTTCCTTAAAAGTAGCAGACGGAATGTTCCAATACCCCGATTTGCCCAGACCAGTTAAGAACATCAATTTAGAAATGCAGGTCAAAAATGAAACTGAAAACTTGGATAATACCTCTGTTTCTATTCCCAACTTTAATCTGGATTTTGGAAGTAATCCAATTGCGGGACGATTCTTTCTCTCCGATTTAGTCTCTTATACGATTGATGCAGCGATTAATGGAAAACTGAATTTGGAAGAGCTAACCTCGATTTTCCCAATTGAAGGAATGTCTTTAAAAGGAAATTTAGATGTAAATGCAGCCGCTAAGGGAAAATATGATTCCGTAGCAGGAGTAATCCCAACCATTGATGCGAAATTGGTTTTGGCCAACGGATTTGCAAAAAATTCAGAGTACCCTGCACCCATTGAAAACATAAATGTAAATGCATTGATCCAAAATAAAACCGGGAAAATGAATGATTTTTTGGTCGATTTAAGCCAATTCGGTTTTGAACTAGAGGGTGAAGAAATTAAGGGAAATATCAAAATCTCAGACTTTGAAAAACTTAACTGGGATGGAAAAATAGCAGGTGGGGTAGATCTGAAAAAAATTATGGCAGTGTTGCCTATGGATGATTTAAATATAGAAGGAAGAGTCAAGGCCGATATTCTAAGCAAGGGTTCATATACTGCTGTCGAAACAGGAAAATATCAACAACTTGAAACTCAAGGAAAATTAGAAGTTGATGGTTTCAAATATAGTTCTTCTGATGTACCTCAAGGAGTAGAAATCTCAAAGGCAATAGCTGAATTCAGTCCAGCAAAAATCAATTTGACTGAGTTTAATTCAAAATTCGGAGAAAGCCCTGTTAAGGCAAAAGGCTCACTTTCTAATTATATGGATTATTTCCTCAATGAAAATGGGACTTTAAAAGGGCAGCTGGCATTAACAAGTTCTAGATTCAATGTAAATGAATGGATGTCTGAGAGTGCTTCAACAGATACTACCAACACAGAACTGACAGTTATTGATCTGCCAAAAAACATCGATTTTTCAATGACAGTAAATGCTAACGAAGTCATTTATGACAATTTGACCCTCAAAGAGATGAAAGGAAATATGACTTTGCAAGATGGGATTTTACGTTTTAATGATGCTTCCATGAATACATTGGGAGGAAGCATTGCCCTCCAAGGAACTTATGATCCTAGAGATTTGACCGCTCCAAAATTTAATTTTGATTTGAATGTTGCCGAGCTCAGTATTTCTGAGGCATTCAAATCTTTCAATACTGTCAAAGCATTTGCACCCATTGCTCAAAATCTAACAGGAAAATTCAGTTCTAATCTGAATTTTTCTGGAAATCTAGGCCAGGATATGATGCCCCTTTTGTCAAGTCTTGATGGATCTGGATTATTAAAAGTTGTTGAAACAGCCTTAAAAGACAGTAAGATTCTAGAGGGTATCACGAGTCTTACAAAATTAAAAGATGTAAATACCCTTCAACTTAAAAATATATCCATTCCGATATCTATCAATAACGGTGTGATGGATGTAAAACCATTTGATGTAAAACTTTGGGATTATGAAGCAAAAGTCCAAGGGTCGGCAGGCTTCGATGGGTCTATCAATTATTTAATAAATATGCAGATTCCAGCAAATAAATTTGGCTCACAAGCTACTTCTATTTTGGCAACCATTACAGGTACTCAAGCAGATGAAAACACCATGATACCTCTCGCATTAAATTTATCGGGAACTTATAATTCACCTAAAGTTTCACTAGCTGGAGGAAATAGTATTGAAAACCTTTTATCAAGTGCTTTAAAAGCAAGAGTCAGTGGGGAAACTCAAGCCCTTCAAACAAAAGCTACAGAGGAGTTCAAAGTAGCTCAGGATAGCATCAAAAAGGAAATGAAACTGAAAGCCGAAGTTGTTCAGGACAGCGTCAAGAAAGAACTGGAAAAACAAGCAGATGTCACAAAGGATAAAGCAGTAGAAGAAGCAAAAAAATTACTGAAAGGGTTTTTTCCAAAGCCGAAAGAAACGACAAAACCGGATACGACTTCAGGAAAAAATAATTAGATAACATCAAACTAACAAAGCCCCGAATGATTATAATTCGGGGCTTTGTCTTTTAATCCTTCTATTTTTTCAGTTTAGATCAGAGCATTTGATCTTTGGTAATAGTCTGCTCTAGAACTGAAAAGCAAGAATTAGTTTTTAAACTCGATTTCGTTAATTGATACAAGTACTTCTTCACCCTTGGCGTCTGAGTTTTTGAATATAAAATAGACATCGTGTATCCCATTAACTTCAGAAATGGCTGTAGTCGGTTTCGCAGAGTTCTGTCTTCTCCATTCTAAAGGTGAAACGCCAGCAGGAGGTCTAAAACCACCTTCAGGAGCTTCCGTTACTTTCTCGGTTTCACCCAATATTTTTCCAGTAGGGGAATCCAATCTGACCTCAACTGAGGCTCCTTTAGCATCAACTCTTCCGCTAATTCCTAAATACAAAGTTATTTCTTTGATTCCTGTCATGTCCAAATCCTTAAATCCTATATAAGATTGGTCTCCTTTCATAAAGAAACTAACTCTTGGTGTGGTCAGTAATTGTACGCCTTTTCTAACTTCTGAAAGCTGTGGGTCCAAAAATGGATTTCGCAAAGCAATAATATCTTCCCCAGTCAAGGAAGTAATATTCCCGGATCCCTTATCGGTGTAAAATGCTCTTATTAAATATCCTCCTTGACCGTCTTCTCCTTCAGGCACTTCTGGAGTCAGTTTTCCCTCTAATGGTAAAGAAGTTTCCGTTGGATTAGTTTCATTCAAGCTGAAAATGTAATCTATCATTCGCTTGGCATCCGCCTCTGATAATTGTGGGTGTGCACTCATTGCATGATCTCCCCAAACCCCACTTCCTCCATTAATCACTTTGCCAACGAGCATTCTGACATTTTCTGGAGTGTTAGGATATTTCAAAGCTACTGCCGAATAACTAGGTCCGATTGACGTAGTGTCGTATTGATGACAAGATTTACAATCGCTTGCCTCGATAAGATTTCTACCAATATTTAGCACGGCCATAGATTCGGCTCCTGATTGCTTAGATGCCATTTCGATCGGGTCAAAGCCTGCTGGAACATAATCAAATGTAACGGCAACTTCTTCTGGTTTAATAGTACCATTGGATGTGCTTCCATCTTCATTGTCAGTAACCTCAACTTTGTAATCCAGTGATTTGTCCCCGAAATAGAACGTCCTGTTTTTACCTGCAAAATCAATACTTACCTCAGGTCGCTCATTTCCTGCAACTAATTCCAAAGTAGCAGAATTAGATTCACCTTTTGTATCTGTTACTGTAAGTAAAACTTTATAAACTCCAGGAGTTTCAAAGGTGTAAGAAGCATCAACACCTTGAAGGTCAATATTTGTCCCGTTATCTGAAGAAATAGACCAAGTATATTTTAAATTCCCTTGATCATAATCATCATAATCATTGGTGCCTGCCGCAGTAAAATTAGATGTAAACGGAACTGCACCCGCAAGGACATCCGCAGATGCATTTACATTAGGCTTTCTATTTCCTCCGTGAAATTCTATTTTAACAATTCTGGAATTAGAATTTCCCCGAAACCAAGCACTCCCATATTCCAGAATATACAAAGCGCCGTCTGGACCAAAATCCATATCAATGGCTGAACTGAAAGTATCTTCAGGTAAAAAGCGTTCCATCGATTTATAATTTCCATTTTCATCCATCGAAACAGCCATGATCCATCCTCTCATAAAGTCCACAATCAACCATTTTCCTTCATAATATGCCGGAAAAACAAAAGGAGCATCTTTACTAAAATCTTTCTTTCTGAAGACAGGTCCTCCAGTTGCGCTTCTTCCAGAACTTCCAAGCAATGGAAATTCTTCCGATACTCCATATGGATACCATATAAATGCCGGAATTACTGGGGTTGGAAGCTCCCTTAGTCCAGTATTATTGACAGACTCATTAACTGGATTATTGACATCAAATGGTTCACCATAGGTGTCCGTTGCTAAATCATGACGATTGTAAGGGCGATTATTCCCAATAAAATAAGGCCATCCAAAAAACCCTGGGCCCTTTGCCTGATTAAATTCATCATATCCTTTTGGTCCCCAAATTGAATCAACAGATGCATCTGGACCAACTTCACCCCAATACAAATATCCTGTCTCACTATCCAAGGTAGGCCTCCAAGGATTTCTGTGCCCCATCGTATATATTTCTGGTTTGGTTTTCTCTGTCCCTACGGGAAATAAATTTCCTTCAGGGATCGTGTATGTTCCATCATCTTCTGGATGGATTCTCAAAATCTTTCCTCTTAAATCATTGGTATTTCCTGGAGCTCGTTGATCATCAGAGTTTTCAAATCCTGGTCTTTCATCCAAATTTGAGGAGCCTGTTCTAGGGTTTACAGTATTGTTTCCAACTGTCAAATAAAGGTTCCCCTCTTGGTCAAAAACCATTCCTCCACCTGTATGACAACACTCTTCCCGTTGCGTAGGAACGACTAAAAGTATTTTCTTCGAATCTTCTTTAAGGGTATTTCCATCTAGCTCATATCGAGCTAAGACATGTTGGGTATCAACAGGATCAGCATAATAAAGGTATATCCAGTGATTCTTTTCATAATCCGGATGTGTTATTACGCCCATCAATCCTTCTTCAGCTTCTCTTACTCTTCCTTCTTTATTGGTATATTTTGTATTTACCGGAATAGTCGCCACAAGACTTACTTCTCCCGTATTTTGATCCAAAATCTTAACACCTCCTTTTCTTTCAACAAAGAGGATTCTATTACCAGGAAGAAAAGTCATTTCCATGGGTTCGTCCATTCCTTCGGTTAGAACTACTTTTGTAAATCTATTTTCATCCGGTTTGACGGTTGGGTCATCAAACGGTTCAGGTTTATTACAGGAGCTTAATCCAACAACAAGTAAAATGATAAATAGGGAAAGGATTCTATTAATTTTTTTCTCCAAAGAGTTCATAAATAACTAAGTTATAGATAAGTGGGAATTTGCCACAAGGTAATATTATTTCAATTTGTCAATTTGTCAAATTGACAAAATAGATAATATATATCCACCTAAAATACTTTTTGCGGCATTTTATTGGGATAAATAATTTCTTAATGAAAAAATTATATGTTCAAATAGGGCTTTTATAAATTTATTTTTTTTGTAATTCCGAGCTGGTCTAGAATCACTACTCCGCTTTCGTTTTGATCAAACTGAAACCTGATTTCTTTTAGCATTTCTGGAGAAAAATTTGGGTTACCGGTTCGTAACCTCTCTAAATCAAATGAAAAGGTTTGAAAGATATTTTCGGAATGATCCTTTTTATCCAAAAAGTCTATTTTTAAGACTCTAGACTTAATTTGACGTTGAAGGTGTGAGAATTCTGACAAAAGAAAAGTGATTTCCTCTCCTGATTCATCTATGAGAATAATGGTAAAATCTAGTGGGGGTTCAGGAGTTTTTTCTTGCTCCTTATCCTTTTTTTCTTCGGACTTATCTTTAATTTCATTACTTTTTTCATTATCGGAAGCATTATCTTTTTCTTCATTCAGATCCTCCTCTGAATTGGAATTATTTTCATTTTTCCATTTTCCCCCACTTTTTGGATTGGAGCTTTCGGTAGATTCTGCCAAAGAAAAAACTAGCATGGAAGTAGAATCCGGCTTGAAACTCGTCGAATCCAAAGTAATGGAATAGCTAGCCAATACCGAATCAGGTATTGAAGGTTTTGAGCCATCTTTCCAAAGCGAGTCAATACCCTCATTTAGATTTTCATAATTCCACCCTAAATAAACAGCTCTACTTCCCTTTTTACCATATTCCATATCTATCTCCCCTTCTCGCCAAACCGTTAATTTATCCCCATTGGCAGTACCTCCTGTGGTTGTAGTAGTTAACTCAAAATCTTCATCGAAATCAGCCCAAATACGCGTATTTGAATCTTCAAATTGACTCAGGTAGATTGACTCTGGAAGCCAATCCTTTCCTTTTCTGGGGTCCGTAAAAAGCGGGAGATATTCTCTTTGTTTATTTAAGCTTACGTCTAAAAATGCTCCAATAAATACTTTCGCTACTTCCTCTTGATCCTCAACAGGCATTAATTGCTCTCTATTGAGAATTCCTTTAAAAGTCACCCCGTAATCATTATCTCCCCAAGAAGTATTGAATTGCCCATGATTTGCCCCAGAGATATAAACTGCAGATTTGAAATGGTAGGAACTATCAGAGAATTTAATTCGCTCATATTGCATGGATCCGGCAAACGATGTCACATCAGCATCTTGGGCACCATGAATGGTGAGATAGTCTACATTTTCAAACTTTGTCCCGGAACCTCCTGGTTTGTATTGCCCATCTACCGGCGCAATCGCTACAATACCTTTGATGTTAAAATGATAACCCAATTTGATTGAAGCGTCATCTGGATAATACTCCAGAGCATTCAGCATGGCAGCATGTCCAACTGCCTCCCCTCCACGGGAATGACCCATTAGCGCAATTCTATTCATGTCAGCTTTTCCGAAAAGGGGATGTGATTCATCTTTATTCCACTCATCCCAAACGCGCAGATGCTCTAATAGTAACCAACCTCGAGCATCATTTTCTCTTTCCAATCGTCCAAAAAGATCTGTCCATGAACCATTGATAAAATTTTCATCTACAGAGGCTAAAATCATTCCTTTAGATGCTAAAAACTCTCCAAGGTAATCATACCCAGGATCAGAGAAATCTTGCATCGAATGATTACCATGAACTACCAAAACCAAAGGAAAAGGAACTTTTCCATCAGGCATCCATACCCGTGCATTGAGTGGTAATTCTTTCGAATCAAACCCCCAATACCTTTCTCTCCACCAGCCGCTGAATTTTTCCCAGTTATCAATAAATGCTCGTCCATCTACCGGTTCCGTTTGATAGGTAACCCCTTCAGCAAATTCTTCCCGGCGAAGGTCGTTTCCTGAACCATAGGTAAAAGTGGTAAACTGGAAGTTTCCATCTGCAGCTGGAGATGGCCCTTGAATCGATGAAACCTTATCCTCTGTAAGTTTGGCTGCATTTATCTGCTTATCTATTTCCAAACCTCTGATACTTCCAAAATAAATCAAAAAGCCTATCCCGGCTATTCCAATCGCAAAACCCAAAATTGAAACAACTTTCTTAGGAGTGGTTAAACGCCGAAAATGTCCCTTCCAAAACATGGCTATTCCAGCCCCAAGAAATGAGAAAACAAGAACCATAAAAATCCCAAAACGCTCATCTCCCAGTCGAACTATAGAAAGTATGATAACACAAGCAATCAACGTTCTCTTATAAATAAGAGGTATTTCAAAAATTAATTTTATGAGCTTGACTGTGAGATAAGAAACTAAAGTCACAGCTAGAAGAATTACAAGTCCAAAAGCTAGAACCCATGGGTCCTTCCAATTGATGCTCATGCCAACAACCTCAATTACAAACATTATCAAGGTTAAAACCAACAAGCCAATTGCTGCTCCTTTAATTGCAAAAGTTCCAGGCTTGATTAGGATCAATTTTCCTTTAACCCAATCACCTATTTTCTTAAAAAATTTCTTCATCATAACCTGGTTTATCTTATGGAGTAGGTTTCACTGAAATTTTACCATAAACAGCATCTCTAAAGTTTTTATGTAATTTTATTCCATCATATGGGAAAAGCTGAACGAACATCACCGCAGTTAGCTCATTAACTGGATCCACCCAAAATAGCGTAGAGGCTGCTCCGTCCCAAAAAAACTCCCCAACAACTCCGTTCATTTCTTCTGCCGAAGCAGGCAGGTCAGTCCGAACGGCAAAGTCGATTCCAAACCCTACTCTTCCTTTACTTGGTAACCAAGATCTTTCTGTCACAGAATCGGGGAGATGGTTTGTCGCCATCAGTTTTACAGTTTCTGGTTTTAGAATCGTCGTACCATTTAAAGTGCCTTCATTGACAAGCATTCTGGCAAACGTCATGTAATCATCCAGGGTAGAAGTTAATCCAAACCCACCAGGAGTTAATGGCCATTTTTTCAAATTGAATTCATGGGCAGATGAGTCTGGCATTTGTGTCAATTGGCCTTCTCCTGTTCGTTGGTAAGCTGCTGAAAATCTATCTAAATCTTCTTCTCTGACTACATATCGCGTATCATTCATGTTTAATGCACCTAAAACATGCTCTTGGACATAATCCCCATAGGGTATTCCGGAAATTCGTTCCACTAAAAAAGCTTGTACATCTACTGATTGGCCGTATTCCCATTGCGTTCCTGGTTGAAACCAAAGCGGAGTACTTCCGATTTTTTCTGCCATCACAGTCAATGTATTTTCATAACTTCTTGCATCTTTTTCTTTCATCACTTCGCTCAATCCAGGAATATTATCCCTATTGGGAAAACCTGCGGTATGTCTGGTGATATCCCGAATGGTCACGGGCCTTTCTGCATCTACCAAAATCATTTCTCCATTTTCATTCACGCCTTGATAAACCTTCATATTGGCAAATTCAGGAGCATATTTCTCCAGGGGATCATCCAATTTAAATTTTCCTTCTTCGTATAAAGTCATCAAAGCCGTTCCGGTGATAGGTTTTGTCATGGAGTAAATCTGCACGATAGTATTTCGGTCCATCGGGATATTTTTCTCTTTGTTTGCAAAACCAAAAGCATTAAAATAAACTTCCTGATCTTTCTCAAAGATCAATGCTGAAATCCCCGCCACATTTCCGGAATTAACATAAGCTTGTAGGGTGGAATCCAATCTCGCGACGGCCTGATCATTAACAACAAAATCAACTTTCTCTTCTTGTTCGGTACAGGAACTAAAGAAAAAAGAAAAACCTAGAAAAATTACCAGAACGATTTTCAATGATTTAATCATAGCGTATTAACTATTTTGTAAATTTTACCTTGATTTTTACTCATGATGTAAACTTGTTTTTCGGCATCTATTCCAAATTTCAGATCTACTCGCCCACCTACAATTTCTTCCATAGTGGTTTCTCTTCCTTCAAAAACGAACTTCATGCTTTTTACTTCTGGATAAGGCTTTTGATCCAAATCAGCAAAAAACAATCTTCCTGTGGGAATATCTCCAAAAACAAAATTTCCTTTCAGTTTCCCCTCTGGGATAAAATAACCCCCAATAACAGCCACGGCTTCATCATGCTCTAATTGAATAAGAGGGTAAGTAACGCCCTTTTTATCATCGTCCTTTGGCAAGGGGTAAAGGGTCCGGAAACTTCCAAAAGGATTAATCATAAACCTTCCTTCGCGGATGGGCCAGCCATAAAATTTCCCCGGCTCAATTAGGTTGATCTCTTCGATACTGTGCTGCCCAATATCAGTTGCAAACAACTTCCCTGATTCATTCCAGAAGATTCTATTGGGATTTCGGAACCCAAAAGCCAAGACTTCGCCTGCTTTTCCTTGCATCCCATAAAATGGATTTACAGTTGGGATTCCATATTTCCCATTGGCACTATTACTTCCAGTAGGATCAATTCTCAAAATGCTACTATAAACTCCTGCTCCTCCATGATCAGAGATATAGGCAAATCGCTTTTCTACAGTACCCCCATCCCCATATCCAATATAAAGCAGACCAAAATCCTCATCTCCTTTCTTTGCATTTGGATTAAAAGTCAACTCCTGCATTCCATGTGCTTGCGAAGCGTTATCAATTCGGAGAATTTCTCTACTGGTTCCCTGGAAGCTTTTTGAATTAGGGGAATCTGCTTTCCATTCAGTCAAAACCCATTGCATAAAGACGTTCAAACTATCTGTGTAGCCAAAATCTGAAGGTTTTGTACCCCCTGGCTCAGTATGTGCTGTATAGAATCGCCCATTTTCCTGGAACTCCGGATGAAAGGTAAAGCTTCCTAGACCTGTGGCCCATCCGGGCTTACTCACCATATCAGGCCTTTGCTCTAATAGATTTAGATAAAGCTGGGGCTTTTGATCCACCAACTCATAGATTCCTATTCGCTGATCATTGATCATCAAGCGATCGGTCCCGGGAATAGGCTCCATTTTAGTCATTTTGGCCAAAGCAGGAGTTGTGTCTGAAGCTGGTAATTGGGCAAAAAACTCCAATTCAAACCTTATTCCTGAGTCTTTGATTTTCTCTGGAATTAAATTCGAGGTAGTATCTCCCAAAATTTCAATGGGTAGCGTTTCAAAAGTGTGAAGATAGCTTAAGATTGAATTCAAGTCTGAATCCGAAAAATTAGGAAAACCGGGCATTTCATTCTTGTAGATGGCCAAAAGTTTTTCAGCTCTTTCGTCTTTGTCACGAAAAAACTCCGAAGGGTTTTTGATAAATCTTTTGATCCAATCTGTTTCTACCTGACGTGTTAAACCACTTAGGTTCGGGCCTATTGCATTCTCGTTAAAATTATGACAAGTAGAACAATTCTGATCAAAGAGTACTTTTCCTGCCTTTATTTGATCGACATCCTGACTGATAGTTACACCAAATTCTTCTGTGCTATTTGAAGTACAGGAGATGGTAAATAATAATAAGATTCCTAAAAAAAGTATGCTTAAATTTTTCATGGACACTAATTTGGAGCTTTTTACCAAATACCGAAAAAATTATCGCTTTTCTGTCAGGTTTTAAAATAAAAAAACCTCAGGCATATAATACCCGAGGTTTCTTCAATAAGTCCCTGTTTAGTTAAAAAGGATATTTTCCCTTCTCGATCATGTAATCAGCTACTTTCCTTCTGAGCTCTTTTGTATTGACTAAATCTGCTTTAGTAAACCTCTTCAATCCCATAAGCATGACTTTTTGCTCATCTCCTTTCGTGAAACTGGCAATCGCTTCTTTGGCAGCTGCATTGATTTTATCCACTGCTTCAGCCAGGTAAACTTGGGACATTGCAATTTGATTTGCACATTCAGATTCCCCTTTGATTCCTACTAGTTTTTCTGCTCTTAGGATTGCTGATTCCGCTGCGTAAATTTCAATCATCACATCGGCAAGATTCATCATGATTTCCTGTTCATCCTCAATTTTATCTTGAAGTGCCATCGCTGCCTTTCCACCAACCATCAAAAACACTTTTTTCAGCTTTTTAATAGTTTCTTTTTCTGATGCAAAAAGCTCTGAAGTATCAATTGTTTCAAAAGATGGTACCGATGTTAACTCCGCTGATACAGCCATTGCAGGCTCGAATAAATTGATTTCACCTTTCATCGCTCGTTTCAACAACATACCAATCATAAGCATCCGGTTGATTTCATTGGTTCCCTCGTAGATTCGGGCAATTCGTGCATCTCGATAAGCTCTTTCCATAGGAGCTTCCGCGGAATAACCCATTCCACCATAAACCTGAACACCCTGATCTACTACATAGTCCAAAACTTCTGAGCCATGAATTTTTGCTATTGCACATTCCATCGCAAAGGCTTCAACGCCTTTTAGTTTCGCCTCATTTTCTTCCATTCCCTCAGCAACATAAGTATTGATTTGTTCTTCAATATCTTGTCCAGCTCTGTAACAAAGAGATTCTGAAACGTAAGTTCTAATCGCCATTTCGGCCAACTTTGACTTAATGGCTCCAAACGAGTTGATGCTAACCCCAAATTGTTTTCGCTCAGTCGAATATTTAATGGCTTTAGTAGTAACTGTTCTGGTGCCTCCTAAAACCCCTGCTCCTAATTTTACTCTACCAATATTCAAAATATTTACTGCTATCTTAAATCCATTCTGACGATCAGAAAGCATATTTTCTACAGGAACTTTACAGTCATTGAAGAAAACCTGACGGGTAGAAGAACCTTTAATTCCCATTTTCTTTTCTTCTTCATTCATAGTGATTCCACCAAAAGTCTTCTCCACGATGAATGCTGTCAAATTTTTATCATCTTCAATTTTTGCAAAGACAATAAACAAATCAGCAAAACCTGCATTTGAAATCCACATTTTCTGCCCATTAATCAGATAGTGCTTACCATCCTCAGTCAAAGTAGCCTTTGTCTTACCACTATTTGCATCCGAACCCGCATCTGGTTCCGTCAAACAATAACAAGCCGCCCATTCACCTGTTGCAAGTTTAGGAAGGTACTTTTCCTTTTGTTCTTCTGTACCATAATACAAAATTGGTAATGTACCGATACCAGTATGAGCACCATAAGTAGTAGAAAAAGAACCGGCTGATCCAATGATATCTGCGATAAGCATGGAAGTATTAAAACTCATACCCATTCCACCATATTCCTCAGGAACTGAAATTCCCAATAGTCCCAATTCTCCTGCTTTTTTGAAAATAGACGGCACAAGATCTGGGTTCTTCATACTGTCAATCTCCTCAATATTTGGGGTAATTTCAGTATCAATAAAATCTTGGCAAGCTTGCGCCATCATTTTTTGTTCTTCAGTGAACTCCTCAGGAATAAATATTTCCTGAGCTTCGGTTTCCCGGATAAGGAATTCTCCTCCTTTAATAGATTTTGATATTGTTGCCATATAGAATGGATATTTTTAATTTTTGAAACTCGACCAAGAATTATTTTAATAACTCGTAAACTCCGGCAACTCCCTGACCTCCTCCTACACAAGCTGTCACTAAACCGTATTTTTTGTTTTGCCTTCTTAACTCATTAAATATTTGAACAGATAGTTTCGCCCCAGTACATCCCAGCGGATGGCCTAATGCTACGGCGCCCCCATTAACATTGACGATTTCAGGGTTCATTTCTAAAGACTTAATTACTGCCAAACCTTGTGCAGCAAAAGCTTCATTTAATTCAATCAAATCGATATCATTCAATGTAAGGCCTGCTTGTTTCAATGCTTTTGGAACAGCTTCTTTCGGACCTATTCCCATGATTCTAGGATCAACACCAGCTACACTGTATGACATCAAACGAGCGATAGGCTCCAATTTCAAAGATTTCATGAATCTCTCAGACATAACAACTACGAAAGCTGCTCCATCAGATGTTTGAGAGGAATTTCCCGCAGTAACCTGTCCGCCATTTTTGAATGCAGGCTTCAACCCCGCCAATACCTCTTTTGTCGTTCCTGATCTTGGGCCTTCATCGGTGTCAACGATATATTTTCTAGTTTTCTTTTTTCCTTTTTCATCCAAATAGGTTTCCTCTACCTCTACGGGTACTATTTCATCTTTGAATTTACCGGCAGCTATTGCTGCCAAGGCTTTTTCGTGTGATTTAACCGAAAATGCATCTGCCTCTTCTCTGGTTATATCATATTCCTTTGCGAGTTCTTCTGCTGTCAACCCCATACTGATGTAATAAGAAGGGTGTTCGGTAGCGATCTTATAATTCAAAGCTGTCTTGTATCCCATCATTGGAACAAGAGACATACTTTCAGTTCCACCAGCGATGATACAATCGGCCATTCCTGCTTTTATTTTTCCGACTGCTAATGCAATTGCTTCCAGGCCTGATCCACAATATCGATTAATGATAAATCCAGGGTTATCAATACCCATGGCAAGAAGAGAAATCATCCTTCCCATTTGCATACCCTGTTCCGCTTCGGGAACTGCATTACCTACTATAAGATCATCCACATGTTTAGGTTCCAAACCAGGGGTATTTGCTATCAAATGCTTAATTACATCTGAGGCAAGATCATCTGGTCTATAAAATCTAAACCCTCCCTTTTTAGCTTTTCCTACTGCTGATCTATATCCATTTACTATATATGCTTCCATGATTTATTGCGTTTTTTGATTGTTGAGATGCTTGATTCTTACTACTAGCTTCTAATTTCTGAGCGGTTTTCCCTTGAATAGAATACTATGAATTCTTTCCAATGTCTTTTTCTCACCGGTTAAACTCAAGAAAGCCTCTCTTTCCAAATCCAATAAATATCTTTCTGATACTTCCGTAGGAGAAGACAAGTCTCCTCCAGACATTACCCAAGCTAATTTTTTGGCAATCTTAGCATCATGTTCAGAAATATAGGCTCCATATCTCATGCCTGTAATCCCTGCTTCAAATAGTGCAAGAGAAGATTTACCCAAAACTTTGATGTTTTTTTGCTCTAAGGGTTGAGTGTACCCTTCATCAAAAAGGGATAAGACTTTTGCTTTTGCGTCTGCTAATTGTCTTTTTCTATTCAAAGTTATCCCGTCGCTCTTCCTTAAATAACCAAGATTTTTGGCCTCTTTGGCTGACGTTGAAACTTTTGCCATAGCAATATTCATAAAATACTCTTGCAATTGGTTCAACTCGACATCTCCATCAATAAGGCTGTTGGAGAACCTTAAGGTCATTTCTTTGGTACCACCTCCAGCAGGGATCAATCCTACTCCAACTTCCACTAATCCCATATATAATTCAGCATGTGCTTGGACATGATCAGAATGAAGCGAAAGTTCGCAACCTCCTCCTAAAGCCATATTGTGAGGTGCAACGACTACAGGAATAGATGAGAAACGTGCTCTCATCATTGTGTTCTGAAATTGGGCAATCATTAAATTGATTTCATCAAAGTCTTGATCGCCTGCAAACATGAACAACATCGCTAAATTGGCTCCTGCAGAAAAATTAGCACCTTCATTTCCTATGACTAATCCCTTGTGTGATTTTTCAGCCATTCCAATTGCCGTATTGATTCCTTCAATTACTTCAGCTCCCATGGAATTCATTTTGGTATGAAATTCCAATCCGATCACGTCATCTCCCATATCGTAAACAGTCGCTCCAGAATTTCCCCAAACCTTCTTTCCAGCAGATTTTAAGGTATCTAAAATGATAAATTCCTCAATTCCAGGAATTTCCAAATATGATTTTGAAGGAATGTCGTAATAATGCTTTTTACCATCAATGACTTTATAAAATGACTCATTGCCAGCTTCTAACATCTCATGAACCCAAGCTGCTGCTTTTTCACCAGCAGCTTCCATATTCTTGACTGTTTCTTTTACTCCCAATACATCCCAAGTCTCAAAAGGACCAAGTTCCCATCCAAAACCTGCACAAACTGCTTGATCTATTCGATACAGCTCATCTGATATTTCTGGAATCCTATGAGAGCAATATTTAAATAAATCGTAAAAAGATGTTCTATAAAATTCCCCGGCCTTGTCATCAAAATTTACCAAGAACTTGATTCTTTTTTTAAGATCCTCGATTTCCTTGGAAGCTTCTAATGCTTTGAATTTAGGTTTCTCTACATCTTTGTATTCGAAAGATTCGAAGTCAATCTCTTTGAGCTCCTTCGTACCATCTTTATGTCGAATCATTTTGAAATAACCCTGTCCTGTCTTATCTCCAAACCACTTGTTATTATAAAGAACCTCGACAATTTTAGGAAGCTTGAATTTATCTCTTGACTCGTCATTCGGCAAGGCCTTGTAAAGGTTATTAGCCACATTCACTGTCGTATCCAAACCTACTATATCCATGGTTCGGAAAGTCGCAGACTTTGCTCGACCAATTACAGGACCAGTAAGTTTATCTACCTCAGATACACCCAACCCCATCTTTTCGATAGCGTGCATACCAGAAATAATCGCGTAAACTCCAATTCTATTGGCAATAAATGCAGGCGTATCTTTACAGAGTACGGTCTCTTTTCCTAAAAATTTATCGCCATAATCCATTAAAAAATCGACGATTTCAGGGTTAGTCTTAGGTCCTGGGATTATTTCCAATAATCTCAGATATCTCGGAGGATTGAAAAAGTGCGTACCAGCAAAGTTTACTTGAAAATCCTCAGATCTTCCTTCACACATCATATGCATGGGGATCCCCGATGTATTAGAAGTAATTAGAGTTCCAGGCTTTCTAAATTTTTCTACTTTCTCGAAAAGTGATTGCTTTATATCTAATCGTTCAACAACTACTTCCATTACCCAATCATAATCCTTGATTTTGGGTAAGTCATCGTCAAAATTTCCCGTTTTTATCCGGCTTGCAAATGCTTTGTCATAAATGGGCGATGGATTAGACTTTAATGTGCTTTGTAGAGCTGTGTTTACTATTCTATTTCGAACACCTGGATGTTCTTTTGTATGTCCTTTTTTTTGCTCCTCTTCTGTTAATTCAAAAGGGACAATATCAAGTAAAAGTACTTGTACGCCAATATTAGCGAAATGACAGGCAATTCTTGACCCCATCACTCCTGAACCTAAAATGGCAACATTTTTAATTGCTCTTTTCATTTTTTTGGGTTTTTCGGTTATTCTTGGCCGAAACCAATTATTATTTTACAATTCAAATACGATCTTATTTATTTCAACTGAACCTTCAGATTGAACTTGGTCTATAACCAGTTGAATTTTTTCAAAAACCTTAAAGAAATTGGTTAACTCTGACTCGCTTACCACTTCTCTTATCTGCTCATTAAACTCCCGAATAGTATTGATTGAAATTTCCTTCTTTCTCTTTCCCTCTTCAGTTAAAAATATTCTTACGGATCGCTTGTCCACTAAATCAGGTTTTTTGTAGATCAATCCCTTTTCCTCCATATTCTTGAGCATCCGGGTAAGACTCCTAGTTTCCAATCCCATTAGGGGAGCAATTTTTGTGGCTGGTGTACCTTCTTTGGAATTTATATTTATCAAAACGAATCCAATTGCAGTAGTAAAACCTTCTCCCGCAGCCTTCTGGTTATACATCCTCGAGATGGCATGCCACGCACTTTTAATATGATAATCTACTGTCTCTTCTCGCTTCATACTACCATTATTATCCAAATTCTATAGAAGTCTAATGTAACGAATATTTTGTATGCATGCATACCATATTCAATAAAAAGTTATGCATGCATCACAAATTAAAAATTGTTATTTTTAATAATTCAGAATATTTGTCTGATAAACAATATTAAAAAGTATAAATCAGAATAAAATTTAATTTTTTTATTGGAATCAAAATCATGTTTGGAAAAAATCAATTATGGAATTAAAAATACTCTAAGACCTTGTATTGTATATTTTGATCTGGATCAAAACACATTTAAGAGTTATAGATTGAATCAACATGTTTTTCATACTTTGACATAATCACTTTTCTCTTCAATTTTAAAGTCGGGGTCAATTCTCCAGTTTCGATTCCCCATGGATCAGATAGAAGCTTAAAGCGTTTTATTGTTTCCCATTTTGCAAAATATTTATTCATATCCTCAATGACCCGATCATATTTTGCTACAATCTCAGGTTTTTGAATCATTTCACTCATTTCTGTAAAAGGAAATCCCTTATGTCTACAATATTCTTTTAAACCTTCTTCACTCGGTACAATAAGAGCTGCAGGGTAATTTCTGTTTTCACCTACTACCATTACCTGGTCAATGATATTTGATTCCTTTATCTTATTTTCTATAACCTGAGGAGCAACATATTTTCCTCCGGACGTTTTAAACATCTCTTTCTTGCGATCAGTGATTTTCAAGTATTCTCCATCCAGCTCTCCTATATCTCCTGTATGAAACCAGCCATTTTGGAGTACTTCCGCAGTCATATCAGGTTGCTTATAGTAACCCTGCATTACGTTAGGTCCTTTGACCAAAATTTCACCATCCTTAGCGATTTTTACCTCAACATCTTTTATGATTTTACCAACGAATCCAATTCGAATCTCATCATAATTACAAATTGAAACTGAAACAACGGGTGAAGTTTCAGTTAATCCATATCCTTCACAAATTTTTATCCCAGCTGCCCAGAAAACTCGGGCAAGTCTTGGTTGCAACGCTGAGGCACCAGAATTTATTTGTAAAACTTCACCACCCAAAGCTTCTCTCCATTTACTAAAAATCAGTTTATTTGCCATTTTTAATTGCCAGTTATACCATGCTCCCTGGTCTTTACCGGGATCATATTTATGTCCCAACTTCAAAGCCCAAAAGAAAAGTGACTTTTTAATCCCTGATAATTCATATCCTTTTGAGACAATCTTATCATATATTTTTTCCAACAGTCTTGGAACAGTGTTAAAACCTTGTGGTTTAATTTCCTTTAGGTTATCACCTATTTTTTCTAAACTCTCCGCATAATAAATTGATAACCCCATATACAAACAACAAAATGAACCAGTCCTTTCATAAATGTGACAAAGCGGCAAGAAACTTAAAACTCTATGTTTGCCTTTTTCAAGTAAAAATGTATCTGAAACTGCTAAAACATTACTCAATACATTGTGATGAGTCAACATTACTCCTTTTGGTCTACCAGTTGTACCAGAAGTATAAATTATAGTAAATATATCATCTGACTTCACTTTAAATTTTGAATTTTCCAGTAATTCCAAGTCTCCATTTTCACCAGAAATCATGAAGTCTTTCCAAAAATTTACTCCCTTCATTTTTAAAAAACTATAAATTTTTCTTTCCCCAGCTACATTTTTTGCTTTCTCATAAATCTCCTCATCGCCAACAAAAATCATTTTGACCTCAGCATGCTCAAAAATGTACCTAAAATCTTCAGAAGTGATAGTTGGATACATCGGAATAGAAATAGCACCTATTTGCTGAAGTCCTAAATCAATAAAATTCCATTCCGGTCGATTTTGAGAAATTATTGCGACCTTATCTCCACCTGATATTCCAGCGTTTAAAAAAGCTAAACTTAAATTGTCTACAATTTTTTTTACTTCTCTTGATGAATAAGTTACCCAGACTTCATTTTCTTTAAAAGCTAAGGCAATCTCTTTATCATACTCACTGATCTGATAGGATATTAGATCAAATATTCGATTTAAGAACATGGCTGAGTTTTTGGGTTTGGGGTATATAAGTTAATTAAAAAAATTAGCCTTTTTATCAAGCTATCAACATTGTCCACCTTTTAATAGTAATTACATCTTTTTTAAAAAAATAATCTATTATAGTTATTAGCAATGTGTATTTGTGGACAATTTACTTTTTAAAAGTTCTCCACTAGTTTCAAAAAGCTGTTTTATATTTATCCATCTAGTTATACCATGTTTATCAACACATAACTAATTGGTAATCTGAATAGTGATTATTTATCCACCAATTTCCTCTTTTATGATATTTATTCCTTGTTGGTAATTCTTCTGTGGATTAATTGATATGCTAATGTGGATATACCTGGAGTTATCCCCCAATGTATTTACTGTTTAATTAGCCAGTCTTCAAATTGGGGATAAACTGGAATTTCTTCTTTTTTATGAGCTACTTTTCCACCGTTATTACACACTTATCAACATAAGATTTTTGATTAATTTAGTCCTGTTTTTGGTGTAGCAATTATGCTAAGATCGTCCAAAGTCCAACCTGCTTTAATTACAACTTCTTGAAGTTTGGTTTCTTGATCTTGAAAGTAAAAGATCCTTTCTGCATATCTTTTTTCAATATAATTCGATGGATCCCATCTCTTATTGCCATTTATATCTTCTATTACTCTGATTTTATAAGTTCCTGGCTCTATTAGGGATATCATAAAGTTGTTTTGATCTTCCACATAGATTTCTCTATTAATTTGAGATTTAGTGTCAATCAATTGGATGATGTAAGGAGGAGTGGCCCCTAAAATCTTTCCAGATATCCCATCTGCAAGAGTTTCTCTTTTAAGCTTTCTATAATTAGCAGATAGAACTGCCTCGTTAAATTCCCCTTCAATGTCTAAAAAAGTAGAATCAGATGCTTTTATTGTAAATATTTCTTTATTTAATGAATCTGGTATGGTAAGATTTATTTGTATAAGATCTCTTTTTAAAGAATCAACTATTTCTACCATATCCGGTGTTATAGGGATCATTGATGCTGTATCATAGGTAACGTATAATGAATCGTAACTTATTTCTATGATTGGTTTATTGAATTTTAATTCGATGTTTAAATCTTGATAAAAGCTTTTGCCTGAATTTGCATTGAAAGTTAGTTTTTCAGCTCTTCTTTCTGATTCTTTAAATTTAGCATAGATCGTTGTGTCAACTTTGAAACTTAAAGAGTCCTGTAATTTTAATTCGATTTTAACACTATCTGTTAAAGGTAATCTTGAGTAGAGCTTAATACGTTGGTCGCTGACATTATAATTAATGCTATCCCCTATTTTTTCATTTATTAACTGTATTTGTAAAGGACTTTTGTTTAAGACTATATCGTAATTACTTCCTGATTCTGAGGATCTTGTAAGTTTTATAGGAGTTAGATCTGCTTTCGATATGTTGAAAATAGCACCTGTGACATTCGATTCAATAGAAATGGTATCTAAAATAAAATCGTAATCCTCACTTTTATATTCTGCTTTCAGCGTGTTGTTTCCATCATGCCAAGCATAAGCTCTATATTTTCCAGATTTAATATTTCCAATAGAAAATAAACCTAATGAATCTGCTTGTGAAAGGTAGTATGGCTGGGCTGTAAAGACATCGGTTGTATCCTCATATTCATAGAGTCCAACTATTACATCATTATAAGAAAAACCTCTACTTGGTAAATAATTATTGACCTTTCCGGAAAATGATAAACTATCTATGCTTTGACCAGTAGAAAAAACAAGTTTTAGATTTTCGGTAGGATTACTTTCAGACAAGTCCTGAATCGATTTCTGAAAATTGAAGACATAAGTTGTACTGTCCTCTAATTCTTGGTTTAACTCTATTTTAACCGTGTTTTTTAGAGCTGTAATGACGAGCTCATCCTTATTTAATTTTGGTGTGATAATAATATTTTTATTGGGGTTATCAAGTTTGATATATTCGTCAAAGACTATTAGAATTTCGTCGGGTTTTTGATTCAAACTTTGATTTTCTGGATACATTTCAAGTACTACAGGGGGATCTTCATCTCTGGGACCTCCCATGGGCGTACTTTGCTTTGCACAAGAATTGAATAGGAAAGCAATAATAAATAAGGCTATGTATAGTCTGTAATTCACTTCTTTCTAAAAATAAATAGATTACTTGAGTATTGACCAATTTGGTTTTTTGCTGCTTTATTGGATTTCCACCCCTTTTTTATTGCTTTTAGATATTTCAAAATTATGGATTGATCTGGTTTAATGTAGCCTTCAGATAATAAGGAGACATAATAGCTATCAAAAGGCATTGGATTTACCCTAACTAACTCTAAATCAAAGAGTTGTTCAAAGTTTTTCATTGCTACCTGATCAAAATGATAAAGATGCCTAGGCACATCCCATCCTGCCCAATCTTTTCCATATAGTTTTGCATCATAACTTTCTGGGTTTGGTACAGCTATTATAATGTAACCATCTGATTTTAAATGTTTTAGTATCTTTTTCACCGTTTTTCTTAAACGATGAATGTGTTCTAATACATGAAATAAACTGATGATATCGTATTTCTTCTTATCCCCTATTAGATCTATATCTTCAACGATTGCATTTTCAAGAATTGTATTTGCTTGATTTCTTGCTTTTTCGGTTGGTTCTACTCCATTTACTTTCCATCCTTTATTTTTTGCTGCTTGCAGGAATTCGCCTGTTCCACAGCCATAATCTAATATTTTGCCTTCTCCTTTTAGTTCGGTAATCAGTTTTACTTTCTTTGATACTGTATACTCTCTAACAAGTTTATAGATAATTTGAGTGATGCTTTTATTATTCTTTTCATGGGAATAATATTCGGAGAAATCGTAGTATGGACCAATCTTGTTCTCTTTTGGTCTTGGATTTGTAAAGAGTAAAGAACACTTTTGACACCGACAAACAATAAAGGATTGTTTACTTACTGCGTGATCTTTTATCTCGGTATAGTTAAGAAAAAGCCCACTTTTACAGAGTGGGCATTTACTAAGTCTTTCGGCCATAATTATCTACCTAAATAAACTGTAAGTATAGAAAGATCAGCTGGAGACACGCCACTGATTCTTGATGCTTGCCCTAAAGTTTCAGGTTTTATTTTATTCAATTTCTGTTTGCCTTCATTTGATAGTGCGGAAATATTTAAATAGTCGAATTTTAGTGGAATTTTATAATTTTCCATGTTACTAAGTTTTTCAACCATTTGCTGTTCTTTTTCTATATAGCTATCATATTTAACCTGTACTTCAGCTTGTTCTCTTACTTCTTGAGGGAAATGGGAAAGATAAGTGTCAAATTCTGGATCGAGAATCATTATTTGGTTGAGTCCTATTTGAGGTCTTTTTAAGAGTTTCTCAGCAGAAACTTTTTCTTTTATTTCAGCAGTTCCTAGTTGTTCTAATCCTTTGTTTATTTGTTCAGGAGAAAGCTTTTTCTGTTTAAGATAATTTATCAAGCGTGCGGTTTCTTTCTTTTTGCTAAGAGTTTTATCAAGCCGTTCTTGACTGGCTAAATTTATGTCAAAACCGAGTTTGGTTAATCTTAGATCCGCATTGTCTTGTCTTAATAGTAATCTGAATTCTGCGCGAGAAGTAAACATTCTATAAGGTTCTTCGGTGCCTTTATTGATTAAATCGTCAATAAGAACTCCTATATAAGCGTCTGATCTTTTTAGAAGAAATGGATCTTTTTCCTGGATTTTTAAGCTTGCATTTATGCCTGCTATTAATCCTTGGGAAGCTGCTTCTTCATATCCTGTCGTTCCATTTATCTGTCCTGCAAAATATAGATTTTCGATAAGTTGGGTTTCTAAAGTTAATTTTAATTGAGTCGGCGGGAAATAATCGTATTCTATAGCATAGCCAGGCCTGAACATTTTAGCATTTTCAAAGCCTTCTATTTTCCGAAGGGCTTTATATTGTATATCTTCTGGAAGGGATGTTGAAAACCCGTTTACATAAATTTCCACCGTATTCCATCCTTCAGGTTCTACGAAAATTTGATGCCTTTCTCTTTCAGCAAATCTGTTGATTTTATCTTCAATGGATGGGCAATACCGAGGGCCTAGACCCTGGATTCGACCATTAAACATAGGAGATCGATCAAAACCTTCTTCTAGTGAGCTGTGAACCTCTTTATTTGTATAGGTAATCCAGCAAGTTCTTTGCTCTTTTATGGGACTTGTTTCATCAGAATAACTGAATTTTTCCGGGTTTTCATCCCCATATTGCACTTCCATTTTAGAATAATCAAGGCTTCTCCCATCAACACGTGGCGGAGTACCTGTTTTCATTCTTCCAGCCTCAAATCCAAGAGATACTAATTGTTCGGTTATCCCTTTAGCTGCTGATTCACCAGTTCTACCTCCTCCGAATTGTTTTTCTCCAATATGAATCAATCCATTTAGGAAGGTGCCATTTGTCAGTACTACGCTTTCAGATTCTATTTCTATTCCAATGCTAGTTCTAACTCCTCTTATCCTACCATTTTGCACTAAAATCCCTGTTATCATCTCTTGCCAGAAATCAACATTTGGTGTTTTTTCTAATGCTAAGCGCCATTCTTCTGCAAACCTCATACGATCATTTTGGGATCTCGGAGACCACATTGCAGGGCCTTTGGATCTATTTAGCATTCGGAATTGAATCATGGATTTATCAGAAATTATTCCTGACATACCTCCTAATGCATCAATTTCACGTACTATTTGACCTTTTGCTACTCCTCCCATTGCAGGATTGCAAGACATTTGGGCAATCGTATTCATGTTCATTGTACATAATAATACCTTTGAGCCCATCTTCGCTGCAGCATGAGCGGCTTCACAACCGGCATGCCCTGCACCTACTACTATTACATCATATTTTGGAAACATGATTTATTTCTTTTTACTGTTTCACGTGGAACATTAGGCTTTTAAGACCCAGGTTATTTAACTGTTTCACGTGGAACATTAGATTTCTTTAAATAAATTAATTGCAAACTCCTCTTTGAATCTCATTTTATCTGACTCTTCTTTGCTTTTATCCTTATAACCCATGAGATGGAATAGACCATGACTGATCACTCTGCTGAGTTCTTCTTGTATGGGTACTTGATGTCTTTTGGAGTTTTCTTTAACCCGATCAAAACTTATAAAGATATCTCCTTCTATTTCTTTATGTGTTTCAGAATTATCGAATGTTATTATATCCGTATAAGTCTTGTGGTTTAGATATTCGACATTGATGTTGTAAAGGTATTCATCGCTGCAGAAAATATAGTTCAATTCTTTGATTGTGAAGTTTTCCGTCTTTGCAATTTGTTTTAACCATTTTCTCCTTAGGAGCTTTTTGTCAAGTTGAAATGGAGTCTCTTCCTTAAAGAAATTTATTGCCATGATTTAATCCATATAAAATGACAAAACTGTCTTTCTTCCATCCTCTTCAAATTTTACTTCATCTGTTAGGTGTTTTATCAAGAAAATACCTCTCCCTCCCGTTTTTTCGATATTTTCTGGTTCCGTAGGATCTTTTAATTGATTCATATCAAAACCAGGGCCTTCATCTTCGATTACGAAACGTAACAGCTCCTTCTCTATAAATAATTCTAAGTGAACCAGTTTGGTTTTGTCATGCTGATTTCCATGAATTATAGCATTACTAATACATTCAGTAACGGAAATCATAATATTTCCATAGATATCATCATTTATTTCGAAATTTTCTCTCGCATTGTCGATGAAGCTTTCGATTATCTTAACGTTTTCAATGAGAGAGGGTATGGAAATTTTTATCGATTTCATCTGTTTATAATTGAATGACGAACAGTAATGTTTTATTCAGCAATTTCTATTAGTATTGGACAATGGTCGGAATGTTTGGCTTCAGGTAATATGATTGATCTATTTACTTTATCTATCATATTTTTTGATGCCATATGATAATCAATTCTCCAACCTAAATTTTTTGTTCTTGCATTGGCACGGTAACTCCACCAGGTGTAATTATGGGGATCAGGATTAAAGTGTCTGAATGTATCTATAAAACCTGACTCTGTGAATTTATCCATCCAAGCTCTTTCTTCGGGTAAGAAACCTGAACTGTTTTTATTTGAGATTGGATTATGAATGTCTATAGGTTTGTGACAAATATTATAATCTCCACTCAAAATCATGTTGGGTTTTGTTTTCCTCAAATCTTGAATATAGCCATAGATATCATCCAAAAATTCATATTTGAAGTTTTGTCTAGTATCTCCAGTAGTACCAGATGGGAAGTATGCAGAAAGAAATGAAAAGTTTTCAAAATCTACCTCTAATAATCTTCCTTCATCATCGTATTTGTCTAAACCAATACCGTATTTTATTGATTTAGGAGACTTTTTACTTAAAATTGCTACTCCACTATATCCTTTTTTGACCGCTGGATTCCAATATATCTCGTAACCTAAGTTTTTAAATATATCAGTATCAACTTGGCTTTCTAATGCCTTAACCTCCTGTAAACCAATAACATCTGGGTTAGTTTTTTCCAACCAATCTACAAAACCTTTGTTCATTGCGGCCCTAATTCCATTTACATTATAGGAGACAATTTTCATAATTCACTTTATTTCTATTTCGTACTCTTTTTCAAAGTATTCAAGTACTTGAATTTTTAATAATTTTTCTTGTTCTAATAAATCAAAATGAGGTAACTCTTTAACTAGGTTCCAATGCGGCCATCCGTCTTGATCTACGTAATCTAATTCGTAAAAGCCATCATAGCTTAACACTTTACAAACAGCAATATGCATTAAATCCTGTTTTTGCTCTTTTGTAAAGATTTTGTTTCCTTGTCCTAGTTCTTGTACTCCTATAAGGAACAAAACGCCATTTAGATCTGATGGTTTTTTACCAATCGTTTCTTTTAGACCATCTAGTAACTTAGCCCATCTTTTTTCAAGATCAAGATCTTTTTTAAACATTTTGTAAACTATTGATTATCAAGCTCTTCCCAATATTCTGCAGCTCTTCTTAGATGAGGAATAACGATGGAGCCTCCTATTAAAGTTGCGATTGAGAACACTTCAAATATTTCTACTTTATTTAAACCTACCTCTTTACATTTTCCAAGGTGATATTTTACACAATCATCACACCGTAAAACCATTGAACACGCCAATCCTAGCATTTCTTTAGTTCTAATATCTATGGCCCCTTCCGCAAAAGCGTTGGTATCCAAATTGAAAATCCTTTTTAATACTTTATTATCAGCAGCCAAAATCTTATCATTCATTCTGGCTCTATAATCGTTGAATTCCTCTATGAGATTCATTAAATTAACAGTTTAGGATACACATTTACAGGCAAATATAACATGTATTCGGCCTTGGTAAGTACTAACAGAACTTTTTGCTTATGCGTTTACATTATTTAAAAGATTTTTTTGACCTCATCTTCCCAAGAAATTGCGAACTCTGTGGTAGAAACTTATATGATTTTGAGACGGATCTTTGTAAAATATGTATTGGAGCATTGCCAAAGACGGTATACCATGCTATTCCTTATGAAAATGACCTTACTGATAAAATTAAAGGATTAACTAAAACTGGAATGGCAATGTCATTCTTGAGATTCACAAAAGAAGGTCAAAGTCAAAAAATACTCCATCTGCTTAAATACCGTAATAAGCCGGAAATAGGTACAAAAGTTGGTAAATTATATGCTCAAGAATTAATAGAAGCTGGACTTTCAACTTGTTGGGATACTATTGTGGCAGTTCCGTTGCACCCTTTAAAACATCAAAGAAGAGGTTACAATCAAAGCGAGGAATTTGCGAAAGGAATCTCAGAAGGGTTAAATCTTCCTTGTTATAATTACCTGGAAAGGAAAAAGTTTACAGAAACTCAAACTAAGAAATCTAGGATTGAAAGAATGGATAATGTTGACGAAGTATTTGCTATTGTATCAAATAAGTCAGTATCTGGCCTGAGAATTCTATTGGTAGATGATGTTATTACCACAGGGGCGACTCTTTGTTCATGTGCAAATGTTCTTTTGGCTAATGGGGCAAAAACTGTAGATTTGGCAACCATTGCTGCAGGAAAATAAATTGACTATGATAGACATTAATTTGTTGAAATATCCAATAGGTAAATTTCAAAAACCGGATAATATTTCATTTGATAATTTGAAAGAGGCTATTGAAGAAATCAAATCACTGCCCAAATATTTGGAAGAAACAGTTAAAGCTTTATCAGAGGAACAATTAGAAACTCAATACAGACCAGGGGGATGGAGTGTTCGCCAAGTTGTTCATCATTGCGCTGATAGTCATATGAATGCAATTATTAGGTTTAAATTGGCTTTAACTGAAAAAAACCCCACTATAAAGCCATATGATGAGGCTGCCTGGGCAAATCTTAATGATAATAAATTACCCATTGAGATCTCTATTGGGATTTTGAAAAACATTCACTTCAAATGGGGAACTATCCTAGACCAAATGACCGAATTGGAATTTTCTAGAACTTATTTTCATCCAGAATCCCAAAAATCAGTCCCTCTCGCTGAAGTGACACTGATGTATTGCTGGCATGGTAAACACCATTTGGCTCATATTCAAGCTCTTATCATGAGAGAAAATTGGTAAACTATTAACTATCAGTGTTTTATAATTAGGACATGCTATTTAATTCAATTGAGTTTGCCATCTTTTTACCAATAGTATTTATACTTTATTGGGTATCAAAAAACCATCATAAACTTCAATTATATATTATTTTAATCTCCAGTTATGTTTTCTACGGCTGGTGGGATTGGCGATTTCTTAGTTTAATCATTTTTAGTTCTCTGGTTGACTTTTTAATTGGAAGAAAACTGGGGAAGACTGTAGAAGAAAAAAAGCGAAAGCTATTATTGGGTTTGAGTTTGTTTACTAACCTTGGGCTTCTTGGCTTTTTCAAATACTATAATTTCTTTGCAGAATCATTTTCTGAGGCTTTTAGCTTTTTTGGAAAAGAAATTTCTCCAGAAAGACTTGACATAATTTTACCAGTTGGAATAAGTTTTTACACTTTTCAGACACTGAGTTATACCTTTGATATTTATAAGAAAAAAATAGAGCCGGCGGAAGATTGGTTACCATTTTTTGGTTTTGTTAGTTTCTTCCCTCAATTGGTGGCTGGTCCTATTGAAAGAGCTTCCCATTTACTGGGGCAGTTTCAGAAGCCTAGGGTTTTTGACTACTCAATAGCCGTATCAGGGCTTAGATTAATAGTTTGGGGGCTTTTTAAAAAGATTGTCATTGCAGATAATGCAGCTGTTTTAGTAGATGAAATCTTTTTAGATTACATGAATCAAACCAGTTTGTCCCTCATTTTTGGAGTCTTGTTATTTGCATTCCAGATTTATGGGGATTTTAGTGGTTATTCAGATATAGCAATTGGTTTATCAAGAATCTTTGGTTTTGACCTAATGCTCAATTTCAGATTTCCATATTTGGCACAAAACATCAATGATTTTTGGAAAAGATGGCATATTTCTCTTTCAAGTTGGTTTAGAGACTATGTGTACATCCCACTAGGTGGAAGTAGGGTTTCATCCTGGATCTCATTTCGGAATGTAATGATTGTATTTCTTGTAAGTGGGTTTTGGCATGGAGCTAATTGGACATTTGTTTTCTGGGGTTTAATTCATGGTCTGCTTTATATTCCATTTTTCTTCAGGAAATCACATCAAGATTTACATGAGCATTCTATAGTAAGAAAACTTCCACAAATATTTCTAACATTCACGGTGGTATGCCTAGGTTGGATCTTTTTTAGAGCAGATAATTTATTCCAAGCTTGGAACTATATAGGACATATTATAAGCAATGAAGGAACGGGAAATTATATTTTTGGAGCAAATAAGCGGGTCATTATCTTCGGAATAGTAATGCTGTTTATAATGTTGATGATGTTTGTAGAAGCCTATTACGAAAGCAAACAGAAAAAAGAAGTTTTACTACCTAGTTGGAGTCTAGTTCTATTGGTTTTAGTAATAGTTTTCTTTGGTGGCTTTAAAAATCATGAAAGTTTCATCTACTTCCAATTCTGATGAAAAAGTTTGTAATTAAATCTATACTTTATTTATTCATTACATTAGTTATTGCTAATGTGCTGGCTTACATAGGGTTAAGAATACTTGGGAAAAGTGATTTTTTCAAAACAACTTACTTGGTTCATCATTTTCCCGAAGGTCAGGCCTTTGATATGGCCGTTTTTGGATCTAGCAGGAGTTTAGCAGCTATTGATACAAAGTTAATTGGCGAATCAACAGGAGGACTAGCTGTTAACTTTTCTATGGATTATACCGCATTACCATCATCTCTTTTGATGCTAGAGCATTTTTATGCCCAGGGGTATACCGCTAATTGGGTAGTTGTTTCCTTAGATTTACCTGATTTTGAGGAATCTAAGACTACTATCTCTGAAAATGATCACAGGTTTCTACCCTATATTTCCAATAAATACATTAGAGATTACTTTTTGAAGTATGAAGAAGGGAATATGATAAAACCAATTTCTATTTCGAAGTACTTTCCTGTGCTTGGTTTTGCCTATTATAACATGGAATTATTGGCTCCTGCAGCTCAGGCATTGATCAAACCAACTTTTAAGTATCGCTTTGATGAGTTGGGAAATTATCAATACCCAGATTACTTAGCGCAGCAAGAAATGCCTGAACCTAGATATTTTAAAACTAGCCTTTCAAATCCTGTTTTAAAAAAAATAGCTGATCTGACTAAAAAAAATGGTAGTAAGCTAATCATTTACATTGGTCCTTATCTTCGAGATGATATTTCAGTTAATCCTAATGTAAGTTATAGGGTTATAAACCATTCTCGTCTGATTAATGAACCAAAGTATTTCTCCGACTATATTCATGTAGTAAATTCTGGAAAGAAATTAGCAACTGAATCCTTTATTGAGGATTTTCATAAAATTGATATTCAACCAATAAATTAATCACTATGAATATATCGCTTAAAGGTCAAAGAATCCTTGTTACAGGGGCATCAAGAGGAATTGGAAGAGCAATAGCTAAGCAGCTTTCAGAGTCGGGAGCAGAAGTAATAATACATTTTAATGCCAATGAAAAAGAAGCTAAAAAATTAAAAAGTGTATTAGTAAACCCTGCTTATATTGAAAAATGTGATTTGGCTGATTCTTCTAAAGTTATCGGTTTTATTCCTCGGTTGGTTGAAAAATACGGCCCTATTACTGGAATAGTCAATAATGCCGGTATTGCTAAATCTGCTCCTGATGATTTACCAACAGACCAATGGGTGAAGATCTGGAATGAGACTTTTCAAGTGAACACAACTTCTCTGGGAATTTTATGCAAAGAATTCATTGATCAAGCTAAAAAAAATCAAGAAGGTAGAATAGTTAATATTTCCTCTCGAGCTGCATTTAGGGGAGATACTACTGATTACTTGGCATATGCTGCTTCAAAAGGAGCTTTGGTTAGTCTGACAAGATCTATAGCGCGATACTATGGAAAAGAGGGGGTAAAAGCATTTTTGATTGCACCTGGATTTACCAGAACGGATATGGCAAAAGAGATTCTTTCTGAGTATGGAGAGGACTTTGCGCTAAATGATATTGCTTTAAGAAAACTTACCAAGCCGGAAGACATAGCACCTATGGTTACACTACTTTGTTCAGGAATGGCAGACCATGCTACCGGAGCAAGTATTGATATCAATGCAGGATCATACGTTCATTAGGAAAACTAACCATTCCACTTTGTTTTGGTTAAAATGATATGGGTACAAATTCTTCCAGAGATCCAATATTTACTCCTGAACTGGTTAAAATTCTAAAGATCTTTGTAATAGCATCAATTCTCTTAGTCTTGGTATTATCTTTTTTTAATGAAAGAAGAGCTGATAATACAGGAGAAGCGAGAACATTTAAAGTGAATTCTTCAAATCGTCTATTTTTTTTGAATCTCCGCGCTATCAATTATGATCGAGAAGCAAAAGTTGATGCAAAAATGCTACTATTCAGACATAAGGATAGAAAACAAGATGTAAATTCTAAGAGCTTAGATTTTGTAATTGTTTTAAACTCCTCGAAAGAGGAAGCATATATTTACCTTGAACCAAAAGAAGTTGATTGGCCATTGAAACTGAAAGCAAGAACGGATGATGGAATAAAAGAATTTATCCTTGAGAATGGAAATACTTCCACTTTCTTAGCTTATGCTCAGGAATTAAAGCCGTCGATTGACCAGGGCGCAAAGTTTTCTATAAATACAACGAATGGATGGATTCCTATTTGGGATCAGCAAGGTGAGATAGAATCACTAAAAGAAGTTTTAAAAGATTATTTTAACTTATTAAATGACAGATAGAAATTTCAAATGCCCACACCATTAGAGTTATTTTCGGAACAGATTGGAAAGAAATTAGATAAAACTTTTTCTCCGGCAGGAAATTGGCTTTTAGGAACCCTATTAGATGTTTCCAAAAGTCATATTAAAGTTCAATATGAAGTAAGGAAGGAAATGTGTAACCCTGCAAAGATTCTTCATGGAGGTGTTGCTTCATTAATGCTGGATGAGGTAATTGGAATGGCAAATTTTGTAGCGGGCTCCACTTATTTGATGACGAGCATTAATTTGAATGTTGATTTTTTATCACCAGCTCCAATTGGAGAAAAATTGGAGGTTTCAGCAAAATTAGTTCGGTTAGGATCAAACCTAAATCATTGGGAAGCCGTAATAACTAAAAGCTCAGGTAAAATTGTAGCAAAAGCTAGTTCAAATATGATTAAAACTCATACTAAGCTAAGTGAACTCGGGTTTTAATATTTTACACAAATTAATTTTATACAATTGATAAAAGCTCTACTTCTTGCCATTATAGGTTTATTTCCAATGGCCATTTATTCACAAACAGCGATTACTTTTCATTAAAGCAACTTACCTCTTATTGGAGTTAATTATCAATTTGGTGAGCAATTTATCCCTGAATTTCGAGTTGGGACAGATTCATGTGTTTAGTATTTATCAGCAGAACTTGATGCCAATTATATTTTGAAAAAGACCGATAGATTTGAATTTTATGGTGGCGGAGGCTTGAGGGTCGGCTCATTTGAAGAAATTGTTGATCCTATTGGTTTGAATAGCTATCCTTTTGAGCTGAAGGATTTTGGATTTCATATAGAAGGGGCACCTATTTTTGGTATTAATGATGATTTTTTTCGTGGTTCTTACTTTCTGAGGTACCGCTTTAGTAAAAATTAAAACTGCTTCAGTTTGACCATTAAATCCCAAACCGCAATTCCTAATGTCACAGATATGTTCAAGGAATGTTTCGTTCCGAGCTGAGGAATTTCAATCAACTGGTCACAGACTTGCAATACCTCATCTTCTACCCCAAAAACCTCATTACCAAAAACCAATGCAATTTTTTCTTCTGCTGAGGGTTGAAATTCATTAAGGAAAATGGACTGATCAACCTGTTCCAAAGCACAAATCTTATACCCCTCATTTTTCAATGAATTTATTGCCTCCACTGTACTTTTACTGTAGCTCCATTCCACAGATTCGGTGGCTCCTAAAGCGGTTTTTTGAATGTCTCGGTGTGGTGGTGTGCCAGTAATTCCACAGAGATAGATTTTTTTCACTCTGAAGGCATCCCCTGTTCGAAAGGCAGAACCTACATTATTAAGGCTTCGAATGTTATCTAGAACAATAACTATGGGTGATTTTTTTACCTTTTTATATTCCTCAATAGAGAGTCTTTCGAGCTCATCCATACTTAATTTTTTCATCGCCTTTTGTTCTGCTTATGGATTGCCTTATTTTCAGGTTTTAATCTGAGGGAAATTCCCGTCAAAAGTAATATAAAGAAGCATACCCCCCATGAGTAAATCTAAAGATAGCAAAGAAACCCCTTTAATGAAGCAGTATAATGCTATTAAAGCTAAACATCCTGGAGCATTATTGCTTTTCAGGGTTGGTGACTTTTATGAAACTTTTGGAGAGGATGCAATTAAAGCTAGTAAGATTCTAGACATTGTATTGACAAAAAGAGCAAATGGCTCGGCTTCACATATTGAGCTTGCTGGTTTTCCACATCACTCTTTGGACACCTACCTTCCGAAACTTGTCCGTGCAGGAAACAGAGTAGCTATTTGTGATCAGCTAGAAGACCCGAAATCTGTAAAAGGAATCGTGAAAAGAGGAGTTACCGAATTAGTAACACCAGGGCTTTCTTTTAATGATCAGGTTTTAGATACCAAAAGGAATAATTATTTGGCATCTATTCATTTTGGAAAAGAAAAGAATGGGATAGCCTTCCTCGATCTTTCCACAGGAGAATTTATGTGCGCTGAAGGGAGTTCTTCTTATTTGGAAAAGTTGATTCAAAGCTTTGCTCCTTCGGAAATCATATATTCCAAAGCAGCGAAAAAAGCAGCGCAGGATCTCTTAAAGAACGATTTCATTACATTTCATTGCGAGGATTGGGTTTATCAGTTTGATTTTACTTATGAAAAACTCAAAAATCATTTCAAAACAGCAAACCTTAAAGGATTTGGAATAGAGGATCAGGAATTGGGGATCATAGCTGCTGGGGCAATCCTATATTATTTGGAAGAAACCGAGCACAAAGAGATACAACACATCTCGGCCATCTCTAGAATTGCAGAAGAAAAGTATGTTTGGCTCGACAAGTTTACAATTCGCAATTTAGAGCTTGTTTATCCTCAACACGAAGGAGGGGTTCCTTTGATTCAAATCTTGGACCAAACGATAACTCCTATGGGATCTAGGATGATGAAAAAATGGATGGTTTTGCCACTGAAGGAGAAAAATGCTATTGAGGAACGCCTGAATGTGGTCGATTTTTTCTTCCATAACCCGGGTTTAATTGAAGAAATTTTAAGTGAGCTCAAGCAAATCGGTGACTTGGAGCGTCTGATTTCAAAGGTGGTAGTTGGTCGAGCTAATCCGAGAGAAATAAATCAAATAAAGAGGGCTTTAAAAGCATTAATTCCGATAAAAGAACTTCTCAAAGTCCAAAAAAATCCAACCCTGAAGCGGCTATCTGATCAGATAAATCTTTGTCAGTTTCTATTGGAAAAAATAGATAAGGAGCTTAAAGAAGATGCACCCATGCTTACCCATCAAGGTGGTATTATCAAAGATGGAGTGGATGATGAGTTGGACGAGTATAGAAACTTGGCCAATACTGGCAAAGACTTTTTGGTAAAGCTTCAGCATAGAGAAGTTCAAAATACGGGGATAACTTCTTTGAAAATCGCTTATAACAAAGTATTTGGCTATTACCTTGAGGTAACTCACGCACACAAGGATAAGGTTCCTCAGGAATGGATCAGAAAACAAACCTTGGTTAACGCAGAAAGGTACATTACACCGGTGCTAAAAGATTATGAGGAGAAGATTCTTCATGCAGAAGAAAGGCTGGTAGGGATCGAGCAAAAATATTTTATGGAACTTGTCCAAGAAACCGCCAATTATGTCACCCAAATCCAGCAAAATGCCAGAGTAATTGGCACATTGGATGTTTTATTATCATTTGCACAAATAGCCTTATCAAGTGGTTATACAAGACCAAAAATATCAGAAACGGAAACCTTGGAGTTTAAGGATGGTCGACATCCTGTAATTGAGAAACAACTTCCACTTGGTGAAAATTATGTTCCAAATGATATTTATTTGGATCACGATAGTCAGCAGATTATTATCATTACTGGGCCAAACATGGCAGGTAAATCGGCTTTATTGAGACAAACTGCATTGATTGTCCTCATGGCTCAAATGGGAAGTTTTGTCCCTGCTTCATTTGCGAGAGTGGGAATTATTGATAAAGTGTTCACTCGGGTTGGTGCTTCGGATAACCTTTCTAAAGGGGAATCTACTTTTATGGTAGAAATGACAGAAACAGCAAGTATTCTGAACAACCTCTCAAATAGAAGTTTGGTGCTCATGGATGAAATTGGGAGAGGAACCTCAACTTATGATGGGATTTCTATTGCTTGGTCTATCGTTGAATATTTGCACAACCATCCACAATTCAAGGCTAAAACATTATTCGCGACTCATTACCATGAATTAAACCAATTGACTGAAGATTTTCCAAGAATAAAAAACTTCAATGTCTCTGTCAAAGAAGTAGGTAATAAGGTGATTTTTATGAGAAAATTAAAAAAGGGTGGAAGTGAACATAGTTTTGGAATTCATGTAGCTCAAATGGCGGGGATGCCAAACCCAGTGGTATTAAGGGCCTCAGAGATCATGGGTCATTTGGAAAAGGATAAAGCAGTTAATGAGAAAAAAGATAATATAAAATCAATTCCTAAAAATAATTATCAGTTAAGTCTATTTGAACTAGATCCCAAAATTCAGGAAGCCAAAGAGTTATTAGATCAAATTGATATCAACGCAATTTCACCTATAGAAGCCTTATTGAAGTTACATGAGATTAAGAAGAAATTAGAAGCTTAGAGTTTAAGTTATTTTGTATATTAGGTCAGCTTTTTAAACACAACTAAAAGTTATTTATGGATAAGGTGCTTTTAAAGGACCTGAAGAAGCAGGATAAGTATTCAAAATTTTTTCATGAATGGAAAGATCAGGAGTTTAAAGAATCTCCCGATGAGGAAAAGATGATTTCTGAACTTGAAACCCTGAGCCAAACAATTGGCATGAGGGAAGGGTTAGTGATCGCTTGCTTTGATTATAGAAACCTTAGTTTAGCTTTCTTCACTGGTAATGTAGAAGAATTATCCGGCTATCCTGCCTCTATGTTTAGGTCTAAAGGGATGGAAACCTCTTTTACAATGATTCATCCAGATGATCGAGAAGAATTATTTCGATTTCAAAAAATTGTTTTTGATGCTTTTCATCAATTGACGATGGAAGAGAAGCATCGCTTTGAATTTTCATATACCACACGTTGGGTACATCGTGTTACGCAAGAAGTGTTTTGGATGATGGGAAGGGTAAAACCCTATTTGATTGATTCTGCAGGTAATTTTGCAATGGATTTACATATTATTCTAAAACTAGAGACCCCTCCAAAAACAAAAAATTATGATTGGAATTATTCCTACCTAAAAGACGATGGAACTAGGATTTTTGTAAGCAAGAATTCACCTGTTGACCGTGAAATTTCATTAACTAAGAAAGAAAAAGAAATTGTGAAATTGATTTTGGATGGAATGGAATCAAAAGAAATTAGCAATGAATTAAATATTTCATTTAATACGGTCTCTACGCATAGAAAGAATATATTAAGAAAGCTTGGTGCCAGAAATATAGGAGAAATGATTAAAATTCTGGCTTCATATGACTTTGATATGAGTCTGTAAATCAGGCTAATCTATTTTTTGATTAACAAAAAGGTAAAAATTCAATGAATAATTATTGTAAATTTATTTTCTGATCTTACCTTTGCATCCACAAATGACTCAGAGTACGTTTGAGTTTTGAAATATGCGAGAGTAGCTCAGCTGGTAGAGCACGACCTTGCCAAGGTCGGGGTCGCGAGTTCGAATCTCGTCTCTCGCTCTAGAAGCCCTTGATTCAAGGGCTTTCTTGTTTAAATTAGAAGTAGCTTCGGAATTCCGGAGTGAAGCCGGGATGGTGGAATAGGTAGACACGCAAGACTTAAAATCTTGTGACCTCACGGTCGTGCGGGTTCGATTCCCGCTCCTGGTACATAAGCCTCGCAGAAATGTGGGGCTTTTTTGTGCTTATACCTGTATAGGCTATTTCTTTAGTCACAGTTTTTTGAGAAAGTATTTGTTTCAATTTTGGCTGTAAGCATAATGAAAATTAACTTTGAACATCAAGCAATGTAATTCCTAACCTATTTCTATCCTTCCTTAGGAGTTTTTATTTTACATTTTTGATATCTATTTAATCACCTAATAATTCCTTTCTGCCATGCAAAGTATCCCTTTATTTATCGATAATAAGACTCTTTTAGGATCAGGAAAGAAGTTTGAAAACTATAACCCTGCAACCGGAGAAGTGACACATATTGTTACAAGTGCTTCTCCAGAAGATTTTGAAAAGTCAATAGAATCTGCAAAAAAGGGTTTTAAAATATGGTCCGCAATGTCTCCGACCGAGCGAGGAAGGATATTACATAAAGCTTCCGCCTTATTAAGGGAGAAAAATGACGAATTGGCAAATCTGGAATCTCAAGATTCCGGAAAACCTATTCGTGAAGCGCTGACTGTAGATGTTATCTCCGGGGCTGATTGCCTTGAGTATTATGCTGGGCTTGCTCCTACTTTACATGGAGAACATTTTCAATTAGGGTCTGATTTTGCCTACACCAAAAGAGAACCATTAGGAATCTGTGCTGGAATAGGAGCTTGGAATTATCCCATTCAAATTGCCTGTTGGAAGGCTGCGCCTGCTTTAGCTTGTGGTAATGTTATGATTTTTAAACCAGCTGAGCTTACTCCACTTACTGCGTTCAAACTTGCTGAAGTATTTAGAGAAGCCGGTTTACCGGATGGCGTATTCAACGTTGTCCAGGGAGATGCGTCGGTTGGACAAATGATGACAGCCCATCCAGATATTGCCAAGGTGTCAATTACCGGTGAGGTAGGAACCGGTAAAAAAGTGATGGCGGCTTCTGCAACTACATTAAAACATGTGACACTGGAACTTGGTGGAAAATCTCCTATTCTCATTTTTGAAGATGCGGACTTGGAGGAGGCAGTAAATGGAGCACTCTTAGGAAATTTTTATACACAAGGGGAAATTTGTAGCAATGGAACAAGAGTTTTTGTCCATGAGTCCATTAAGGAAAAATTTCTTGAAAAATTAATTCAACAGACAAAAAGTCTTAAGATAGGGAATCCATCTAATCCAGAAACTCAAATAGGAGCTCTTATCAACGAGACACATTTTATAAAAGTGATGGGCTATATCAATTTGGGAAAAGAACAAGGAGCAGAATTGATTTATGGTGGAAATCAAATTCAAGTTGCTGGTTGTGAAGGAGGGTTTTTTGTCGAGCCAACAATTTTTAGAAGTTCTGATGATCAAGATAAAATTGTAAAAGAAGAAATTTTCGGACCGGTAATGACAGTCATGACATTTACCGATGAAGAGGAGGTTTTAAGTCGAGCCAATGATACGCCATTTGGACTTGCAGCAGGTGTTTATACCAAAGATTTGAGAAGAGCTCATCGGGTTGTTTCAAATTTACAAGCAGGAATGTGTTGGATCAATACCTATAATATCAATCCGGTGGAAATCCCATTTGGAGGCAATAAACAGTCTGGAATAGGGCGGGAAAATGGTTTGGCAGCAATTGAGCATTACTCCCAGCTGAAAACGGTTTATGTTGCAATGAAAGATCTCGGAAATCCATTTTAGATTAATTTTTTCCTGAATTAATAAACCTAGTTGGGCTGACCAGCAAGATTTATTTTTTGTATTTTTCTTTCATGAATTACTTAGAATTTTTATCAACAGACTGGCCCACCGTTCAACATTGGTTAATCATTACAGGAATAGCGACGGCAACGTTTTTACTATTTGTATTCATAGCCAGAAAAGTAAAATCCTTTTTGCGAATCCGTCTAGTCCGTAGAATGGATGATGACCTCTTGGCAAGTTTCCTCTCGGGTTTATTCGGGTCTATTGTTATTTTGATAGGGCTTCTTGTGGTTTTTAGAATTATTGGGCTTTCTGGAGTTGTTTCAGGGATCTTGGCAGGAGCTGGGATATCTGCCTTTATCATCGGTTTTGCATTAAAAGATATCGGAGAGAATTTTCTTGCAGGGATTATTCTTGCATTTAAACGCCCCTTTCGAGTTGGAGATATTGTGGATATCAAAGGATTGAGAGGCCAAGTCCTTACCCTCAACCTCAGAGATACCCAAATCAAAACAGCAGATGGGAAAGATGTATTTATTCCTAATGCGGTATTGCTAAAAAATCCATTGATCAATTTTACAATTGACGGGTACCTTCGGTACGATTTTTTAGTTGGCTTAGATTACGGGAGTAATTATGAGGCAGCAGTTGATTTAATCAAAAAGACAATTTCTATCGTTCCAGGAGTGTTAAGTGATAGTAAACCACCTCAAGTTTGGGTAGTGGATTTAGCAGAAAGTACACTTAATATTCAGGCAACTTTTTGGGTAGATACTTTTGATAGAGTCATTTCAGATGCGGTCGTAAAAAGTAATGCAATTATTCAGGTTATAACGGCATTAGAAGAAGCCGGCTATAATATGCCGGCCCGAATTATTGAATTGAAAAACCATCAGGGAGGAACCCTGAAGACTTCTTAAAATTATTTTTTTAGTATTCCTGCCAGATCGGCTGGAGAATAATTCACAGATTTAAGTGTTTTATGATCTCCTTCCCTGAAAACGAGGAATAAATCACCCTCTTTTTCGTAAAAGCTTGGGGTACCTTTTGCCTCATAATGTTTTACAGTTGCTTTTGCCTCTTCTTCAGTTTTGCAGGCTTTACTCATATTTGAGCGTTGAACTTCGTCAAATAAGTCTTTAAATTTTTCACCTAATCCAAATTCAAGAATAGCTCCTGAAAGAACATATTGTAAATCACAAAGCGCATCTGCAATTTCCACCATATCTTTATTTTCAATCGCTTCTTCTAATTCTTTTAATTCTTCTGCTAATAAAGAGACTCTCAGATTGCACCTAATTTCTGAAGGAATTGTCGGCTCAGTCAAAACAGGATGCTTGAATGTTTCGTGAAATAGGGCAACGGATGTGAGTGATTTAGGATCTTGCATGGTTTATTTTGATTATAGTTCGAAATAAATGAAAAAGACCGGAATTCTAAGTCTTTTTCTGTTTGGATTATCTAGAGTCAAGGTTTAGCCCTTCTTAGGATTCTGTTTTTCACATGATTTGATACCGAGATCTGTCTTTATTTTGTATGAGAATCAGACAATAAGTCTGATTTTATGACAAGATGATTAAGTTTGCAAGCCCTTTTGTTCTTGGTTGAGTTTTTGAACTTGTAGCTGCTAATTGTAAAAGACCTATGGAAATAACCTTCTATAAATATCAGGGAACAGGAAATGATTTTGTCATGATCGATGATCGATCGGAGTCATTTGATGTTTCTGACCTAAAGTTAATCTCCAAACTTTGTGATAGAAAATTCGGCATTGGTGCAGATGGCCTGATTTTAATCAGGGATCACGTAGGTTATGATTTTGAGATGATTTATTTCAATGCGGATGGGACGCAAAGTATGTGTGGTAATGGAGCAAGATGTGCAGTTGCTTTTTCAGCATTTCTAGGGATTGTTAAGAAGAAGACTAAGTTTCTAGCCATAGATGGTCCACACGAAGCAAGTATCAAGGAAGGCTTAGTTCAGTTGCTAATGGGTGACGTGCAAGGAATAGAGGAAAAAGCAGAAGATTTCTTTGTAAACACTGGGTCACCTCATCATATTAGGTTAGTAGAAAATGTGGAGGCTTATCCTGTTTTTGCAGAGGGTAAAAATATCCGTTATGACAACTCCTACTCCCCAGCAGGAACAAATGTAAATTTTGTAGAACAAGTAGCTGCGGATGAAATCTTTGTTCGTACTTATGAAAGAGGAGTGGAAAACGAAACGCTTTCTTGTGGTACGGGTGTAACTGCAGCAGCTTTGGTTTTTGGAAAAGACCGTAACAGCGCTGAAATAAAAATTAATACCCTAGGAGGGAAGTTATCCGTTAAATTTACTTCAAAGGCAAACGGAGGGTTTACGGATATTTGGCTTATAGGACCTGCACAGCAGGTGTTTAGTGGTAAAATAAATATTTAGAATAAAAGGATCATCTGGTAGGTACTGGAGATCATTATCAATTGTAATAAAAAGGGGTTAATTTTATGACCCGATTTGAGAATCACATTCATTCGACATGTTAGAATTAATTGCAAAAGGACTCGCGAAAGTATTCGGTACTAAGTCCGATAGAGATATTAAAGAATTATCCCCCAAAGTAGCAGAGATCAATAATATCTTTGAAAGCTTTGCATCTATTACAGATGACGAACTAAGAGGGAAAACGCAGGAAATCAAGAGTAAAATCGACGATCGGTTAAAAACGATTGATGATAGCATTGAGGAGATCAGAGCCAAGATCAATGAGCTACCTGCCAATGCGATACATGATAAGGATCAACTTTTTAATGAAATTGACAAATTAGAAAAGCAGCGGGATGAATCGTTAGAAGATATTTTATCTGAAGTTTTACCGACGGCATTTGCAGTGGTAAAGGAAACAGCTAGAAGATTCAAGGAGAATAAACAGCTAAAAGTTACCGCTTCACTTTTTGACAGAGAGATTTCTGCGAAAAAGAAGAATGTAGAAATAGATGGAGATTATGCTATCTGGCATAATAGCTGGTTAGCAGCTGGGACTGAAGTTGTCTGGGACATGGTCCATTATGATGTCCAATTGATTGGTGGTATGGTTTTGCATAATGGTAAAATTGCAGAAATGGCCACTGGTGAAGGTAAAACGCTTGTATCTACGCTCCCTGCCTACCTAAATGCCTTAGCCGGAAGAGGAGTACATATTGTCACTGTTAATGATTACTTGGCAAAGCGAGACTCCGAGTGGAATGCACCACTTTTTGAATTCCATGGATTAACTGTGGATTGTATTGATAAGTATCAGCCAAATTCTCCTGGAAGAAAAAAAGCCTATGCATGTGATATCGTGTATGGTACAAATAATGAATTTGGTTTTGATTACCTCCGTGACAACATGGCTAGAGACGGTAGCGACTTGGTACAGGGAAAACATCATTTTGCGATGGTCGATGAGGTCGATTCCGTGTTAATTGATGATGCCCGTACCCCACTGATTATTTCTGGTCCGGTACCTAAAGGAGATGTTCATGAGTTTGATGACATGAAACCTCGAGTATCTGCATTGGTGGATGAGCAAAGGAAATTGGTACAGGGATTTTTGACCAGTGCCAAAAAGTTGATAGCTGAAGGAAATGAGAAAGATGGTGGATTGGCTCTATTCAGAGCATTTAGAGGAATGCCTAAATACAAGCCATTGATTAAATACCTATCTGAACCTGGAATCAGGGTTATTCTACAAAAAACAGAAAATTTCTATCTGCAGGATAATAAGAGAAATATGCCGGAGGCAGATGAACCGCTTTTGTTTACTATTGATGAGAAAACAAATGTGGTTGATTTAACAGATCGGGGCATAGAAACTATGACGACGAAAAATGAAAACGTAGAATTTTTCGTTTTACCGGATATCGGAGTTGTCATTGCAGATTTGGAGAAAGAGGAAGGGTTGGACGATAAAGAAAAGCTTATTCGGAAGGAAGAAGTTATCAAAGAATATGGTGTAAAGGCTCAACGAATTCATACTGTCAATCAGCTTTTGAAGGCTTATTGTATGTTTGAGCGGGATACAGAGTATATCATTGTAGATGGAAAAGTAAAAATCGTCGATGAGCAGACGGGCCGTGTGATGGAAGGAAGAAGATATTCTGACGGTTTGCACCAGGCGATTGAGGCAAAAGAAAATGTTAAGGTAGAGGATGCTACCCAGACGTACGCCACTATTACGCTTCAAAACTACTTCAGGATGTACCACAAGCTAGCTGGTATGACTGGTACAGCAGAGACCGAAGCTGGTGAATTTTGGGAAATTTATAAGTTGGATGTGGTTGTTATTCCTACCAATCGTGTTATCCAACGATCTGATAAAGAAGACAAAGTTTACAAAACTGTTCGTGAAAAGTTCAATGCTGTTGTAGATGAAATTAACGAGCTAGTCGCAGCAGGAAGACCTGTACTTGTAGGTACCACTTCTGTAGAGATATCGGAGGTACTGAGCAGAATGCTCACATTGAAGAAAATCCCTCACCAAGTATTAAATGCAAAGCAACATGCCAGAGAAGCGGATGTTGTTGCTGCAGCTGGACAATCAGGTACTGTTACTATTGCTACCAACATGGCTGGACGAGGTACTGATATCAAGCTTTCTCCTGAGTCCAAAGAAGCAGGGGGTCTTGCGATCATCGGTACCGAAAGACATGAATCAAGACGTGTCGATAGACAGTTGAGAGGTAGAGCAGGTCGTCAAGGAGATGTAGGATCTTCACAATTCTTTGTGTCTTTGGAAGACAGTTTAATGAGACTTTTCGGCTCAGAAAGAATTGCCAAGCTAATGGATAGAATGGGACTGGAAGAAGGAGAGGTGATTCAGCACAGTATGATTACCAAATCTATCGAAAGGGCTCAGACTAAAGTGGAAGAAAACAACTTTGGCACAAGAAAGAGACTTTTGGAATATGATGACGTAATGAACTCACAACGTGAGGTAGTTTACAAGAGGAGAAGAAATGCACTCAAAGGAGATCGTCTGGAGCTGGATATATTGAATATCATGTATGATGTCTGTGAGAGTAACATTGAGATTGGGAAATCTACTGGTGATCCAGAAGATTTAAGATTGAATGTGTTTACTTCTTTAGGATTGGATTATCAAATATCTGAAAGCGATTTGAAGTCCAAAGATTCGGCGACTTTGACTCAGGAATTATATGAAGCGGCTTTTGACAATTATCAGAAGAAGAACGAGTTAATAATCAGTACTGCCCTTCCTATATTCAAGAAAGTTCAAGAAGAAAGAGGAGCAACGGTTAAAGACATTATGGTTCCTATTTCTGATGGTATCAAACAAATTGGTGTAGTAGTCAATTTGGAAGGAATGATCAACAGTGAAGGAAGGGAATTAATTAGATCCATTGAGAAAAATGTGACACTTGCCATTATTGATCAAAACTGGAAAGAACATCTCCGGGATATGGATGATTTGAAGCAATCTGTACAAAATGCCGTTTATGAGCAGAAAGACCCGCTTTTGATCTATAAGTTTGAGGCATTTGAAATGTTCAAACGATTTATAGGAAAACTAAATGAGGACATGATCTCCTTTATTTCTAGAGCAGATTTGCCAAAGCAAGACCCTAGTCAGGTTCATGCAGCTCAGCCAAATAGAGTGAGTGAGCCTCAGGGACAAGCAAGTAAAGCGGAAGTCTCTAGCACACTCAATCCAAGGGCAAACAGAGCAGCAGCAGCTGCGGCAAGCGCTGGAAGACCTGCACCGCAAGTGGTTGCTCCTAGAAAGTCAGAAAAAGTTTACGGAAGAAATGATAAAGTAACTGTTCAATACACGAATGGAACTACAAAATCGGATGTGAAGTATAAAAGTATAGAGCAGGATATTCAGGAGGGGAAATGTATTGTAATCGACTAATTTATTGATATGAAGTTTGTTTGGATTCTTGGCTTATTTGTAATTATTGTAGGATGTAATTCCAGTAAATCTACCACAGGTGGTGCCGCTGCTTATTCTTCCTATCAAGAAAATCTGACTAACTCTTTGCCTGCTTATCCGGATTATAAAGCAGAACTTGCTGCTCTGGAAAGTAATAAGGTGACAGCTTCCGTAAAGACCGTTGATGCTGAACTGAATCAAAAGATTACTGAGATCTATGATAAAAACTTATTAGAACCCTATTTCAATGGATATTCAGTTTTAGTTTATTCGGGTATAGATAGAACAAAAGCATTTGAGACACAGGAAGAACTCGCAGAAAACTTTCCGGATATCAAACCAGAAATGCAATATCAAGAGCCCCGCTATCTCGTAAAAGTGGGTAAGTTTAATTATAAAATTGAGGCTCAGAAGAGCTTTTCACTGATAAAATCTCAGTTTCCTACTGCAAGAATAATTCAAGATAGATTTCAGAGAAAAGAATATGAAGCCCCTGAAATCTTAGATTCCAATGCTGAAAGACAAAATTAAGTCACTGGCTAAGGCCTATAAAGATGAAGTTATTGCCAATCGGAGACATCTTCATGCCAATCCAGAGCTTTCTTATGTTGAATTCAAGACCTCCGCTTTTGTAGAAGAAAAGTTAAAATCTTTAGGTATAACCAAGATTGATAAAAAAGCGAAAACGGGATGGTCTGCTTTGATAGAAGGAAAGAACCCTAAATCAAAAGTAGTCGCTCTTCGGGCAGATATGGATGCCCTTCCGATTTTTGAGGCAAATGAGGTTTCTTACAAATCTACCAATGATGGAGTGATGCATGCCTGTGGCCATGATGCACATACAGCATCCTTATTAGGGGCAGCCAAGATTCTAAACGAATTAAAAGACGATTTCGAAGGGACAATCAAATTGATTTTTCAACCCGGAGAAGAAGTAGTTCCAGGTGGAGCTTCTTTGATGATCAAGGATAAAGTTCTTGAAAATCCACGCCCAGCAGGAATTATTGGGCAGCATGTCATGCCCTATATTGATGCAGGAAAAGTTGGTTTCCGAAAAGGAATTTACATGGCCAGTGCGGATGAATTGTACATAACTGTCAAGGGTAAAGGAGGCCATGGAGCAATGCCCGAAACGTTGATTGACCCAGTGTTGATTGCATCTCATATGATAGTTGCACTACAGCAAGTAGTTAGCCGTGCAGCAAGTCCAAAAATCCCTTCCGTACTTTCTTTTGGTCGTGTGGAGGCTTTAGGAGCAACTAATGTAATACCTAATGAAGTTAAGATTCAAGGAACCTTCAGGACTTTAGATGAAGAGTGGAGAGCAAAGGCACATGAAAAGATGCTTCAAATTGCTCACGGAATAGTAGAAGGTATGGGAGGAGAATTAGATTTTGAAATCCGTAAAGGGTATCCATTTTTAAAAAACGATCCTGAATTAACTGGAAGATCCCAGCAAGCTGCAATAGAATATCTGGGAGCTGAGAACGTTTTGGATTTGGATATTTGGATGGCAGCAGAGGATTTTGCCTATTATTCCCAAGAAATTAATGGTTGTTTTTATCGTTTGGGTACCAGAAATGAAGCCAAAGGAATTACTTCAGGAGTTCATACACCAACATTTGATATTGAAGAAGATGCCTTGGAAATTGGTGCAGGTTTGATGGCTTGGTTAGCTGTTTCTGAATTACAAAATTCTTAACATTCAGAATACAATTTTTCTAAACTAACCTATTAGCTTTACCGATTATTTATCAGCTATGAAAATCAACAAAACGCTCATTCTGACTTTTTGTATGTCCTTGTTAATGTCTCAAGCTTTTGCTTGGGGACAAATCGGCCATTATTTGATTGGTTATATGGCATCCATTCAAATGAAAAACTCATCCCGTAAGAAAGTGGAAAAAGTTTTATTCCCTATGTCTATAGCAAGAAGTGGAATTTGGATGGATGAGATCAAATCAGATAGAGCTTATGATTACGTAAATTCCTGGCACTATTTGACTAGTAAAAACGGGGAATACGATCCTGAATTACAAGAAAAAGGAGGGAATGCCTATGAAGCGATCAATACATTGAAAGCAGAATTAAAAGCAGGTAACCTCAGTCCAAAAGAAGAAGGAGAAAAGTTGAAAATGCTCATTCATTTGGTGGAAGATATTCATCAACCATTACACGTGGGAACAGGTGAAGATCGGGGTGGAAATGATGTAAAGCTTGAGTTTTTTTGGCAGCAATCAAATCTTCATGCAGTCTGGGATTCCGGAATGATTGATCGTTGGGATATGAGCTATACCGAAATTGGGGACGAATTGATGAGAAGATGGACTTCAGATATAATTACCCAATATAGAAATTCTACGATAGACGATTGGTTAAAGGAGGCTGTTGCACTAAGGCCGATGGTCTATAAACTCCCAGAAAACAAAAAACTATCCTATAGCTATGGTTATACTAATCGGGATATTGTGGAGGAGAGATTAATAGCAGCTAGTATTCGATTAGCTGAGATTTTGGAAGAAATCTATGGGTAGTTAAGTAGCCCAACAAGTCAATTTTAAAAGTGTTGAGAGTTTTTTTGGGGAGCTGAAAGCTTATCCGAATTCGGAAGTCGAAAAGAAGTCAGTTAGGAATAGAATAATTCAGAGCTACAAAAAATGCTCACTTGGAACTTCTAATTATTGAAAGCTGAGATTTCAGCATTTTGGTTTTTCAATTCCTGTTTTTAAACTCAGCTTTTGCTCCATCTAAAAATTCCACAAAATTTTGGATATCTGTGTCATAACCTTTTGGTGTTGCCAGAAGGTTTTCCTTATGATCCAAAATCACATAATAGGGTTGGGCGTTGTTATTGAACTTGGTGATTTGAAAATCTGCATTTTGTTTTCCCAACGTCTTCTTTACTTTTCCATCGTAATCTGAAGTATACCATTTGCTCTCGGGAAGTTCTAATCTCTCATCGATATAGAGTGCTACCATAACAAAGTCATTTTTTAGGCGTGTCAAGACCTGAGGATCTGCCCAGACATTCTCTTCCATTTTACGACAGTTAACGCATCCATGACCCGTAAAGTCAATCAAAAGTGGTTTGCCTTGTGCCTTGGCTGCAGCCAAAGCTTCTTCGTAATCAAAGTAGCCCTGAATTCCGAAAGGAATTTCAAGTAAATCACCGTATTTAACCGGAGATCTTTCCTCTTCTGAATTAGAAGATGCCTCTCCGATTTTGAATTGCTGCGTGGTCAGGGGAGGTAAATAACCGCTGAGGTATTTGAGTGGAGCTCCCCATAGGCCTGGAATCATATAGACCACAAACATAAAAGTCACCAGAGCTAAAAGTAATCTCGGAACTCCAATGAAGTCAATGGGTGAATCGTGAGGTAATTTTATTTTCCCAAGGAGATATAATCCCAATGCAGCAAATATTACGATCCAGATAATTAAGAAAATATCCCGGTCCAAAATTCCCCAATGATATACCAAATCTGCTATGGAAAGGAATTTAAATGCCAAAGCAAGTTCTAAAAAGCCTAAAACAACTTTTATTGAATTCAACCAACCGCCAGATTTAGGAAGCCGTTTCATCCATTCAGGAAATATGGCAAATAATGTGAATGGGATTGCAAATGCCAAAGAGAAGGCAAACATTCCCATAATTGGTTTTATCAATTCTCCTCCTGCAGAAGATATCAAAATGGAGCCGACTATGGGGCCAGTACATGAAAATGATACCAAGACTAATGTAAACGCCATAAAGAAAACACCAGTTAACCCTCCTTTTTCAGCTTTAGCATCTATTTTATTTACAAAATTTGATGGAAGATTTATTTCAAATAATCCAAGAAAAGCAAGTGCGAAAAATATGAAAATACCAAAGAAGAAAAGGTTTGGAAGCCAATGCGTTGCAAGCCAATTTGCAAATTCAGGACCTTGAATCGCAGCGACAGCAGTACCGGCGACGGTATAAATGGCAATTATTGAAAAACCATAAATAAATGCCTGTTTTATTCCTGATGCCTTAGATGAAGACCGTCCGGTGAAAAAACTTACGGTCATGGGTATCATGGGGAAAACACATGGAGTGAGTAATGCTGCCAGCCCAGCTAGAAAGGCCAAAACCATAAACCCGAATAATGATTCATTGATTGTGGAAGATTCCAAAGTATAGGTTTTGGGTTCGTCTTTAGGCCTTGCGTCCACCTCTTCAAATGGGCTTTCAGCTCCGCTTTGTTCATTTTCTTTAATTTCACTTGAAGCGGTATTGTTATTGGATTCTGAATTGAATGATAATTCGAAATCTTCTTCGTAATTAATGCACTGTCCAGTGACGTCTGAACACATCTGATATTCTAACAAACCTTTGATTTGGCCTCTGGGTGAATTGATAAGAATTTTTTGTTCAAATCTACCTTTACCCATAAAGTAGGTCACATCTCCTTCCCAGATTTCGTCAAACTTTTTCTTGGGATTTATAGGCATTAAGGGACCAGATACAGAATAATCTGATGACTCATCTAACTTAAGGACTGTCAGATTAGGCCCTAAATCCGGATCAAAGTCATTGGAATAAACATACCATCCAATTGGAATTTCTGCTTCAAAAACAAGAGTTGATTCTTCACCAATAACTGTTTTCTCTGGCTCTAAAGTAATAGTCCATGTTGGAGGCGAAATGATTTGTGCTTCAACAAAAGAATTAAAACTCAGAAATAAAATAAATACAACAGTAACCTGCAGAAACCTAGAGATTTTCATGGATTCAAGAATAATTGTAATCGAAAGGAAATTGGAAGGAAATTAGTTCCTGATTTAATTCCCGCTCAAGGACCTGAAATGCTTAAAGAAAGCAGCAATAGTTTCTATTCCAATGAAATAATTGGCTACTCCATAATGTTCATTTGGAGAGTGAAGTGCATCTGTATCCAGACCGAAACCAAAAAGGATTGGGTCTGTTTCCAGTTCTTTTTGAAATAGAGCAACTATAGGAATTGAACCCCCTTCTCTTGTTGGAATAGGTCTTTTTCCAAAAGTTTCTTCCATAGCTTTTTCTGCCGCTTGATACCCTATCGAACTATCAGAAACAACTGCGGGAGCTCCTCCGTGATGTGCTTTTACTTTTACTGTAACTGAATCCGGAGCGATAGATTTGAAATATTTTTCAAAAAGCTGAGAGATTTCATGCCAATCTTGGTCTGGAACTAGACGCATGGAGATCTTTGCAGAAGCCTTGGATGGTAATACAGTTTTCGCTCCTTCACCAATATAACCTCCCCAGATCCCATTCACATCCAAAGTTGGTCTGATACCCACTCTTTCAATGGTTGTATATCCTTTTTCTCCCTGGACATCCGCAATTTTCAATTTCTTCTTGTATTCACTCAGGTCAAAGGGAGCTTCATTAAGCCTGTCTCTTTGTTCTGAAGTCAATTCTGCGACTTTATCATAAAACCCAGGAATAGTGATATGATCATTTTCATCTTTCATAGAAGCGATCATCTCACAAAGTATATTAATTGGATTTGCAACAGCTCCTCCATAAGTTCCGGAATGCAAATCTCGATTCGCTCCAGTCACTTCCACTTCCATATATGCCATGCCACGAAGCCCTACGGTAATGGAAGGGTCTTTCATGCTAATCATATGTGTGTCCGAAATCAGAATTACATCCGCTTTTAGCTTTTTTTTATTTTCTATGACGAATTTGTCCAAATTGTCAGAGCCAACTTCCTCTTCACCTTCTATCATAAACTTCACATTACATGGTAAGTCATTAGATGCCATCATTGCCTCAAAGGCTTTTACATGCATGTAAAACTGGCCTTTATCATCTGCAGAGCCTCTCGCGAAGATGGCTCCTTGTGGATGTTCATCAGTTTTTTTTATGACAGGTTCAAAAGGAGGAGAATCCCACAATTCGTAAGGGTCTGCAGGCTGAACATCGTAATGTCCATATACCAATACAGTAGGAAAGTCGGGGTTTATAATTTTCTCACCATAAACAATCGGATAGCCTTTTGTTTGGCAAATTTCAGCAGAATCAGCACCTGCTTTTATCAAGCTTTCTTTTACAAATTCTGCAGCGGCAAAAACATCTTTCTTGAACTTTGGATCTGCGCTGACTGAAGGAATTCTAAGCAAGTCTAGCAGTTCATTCAGGAAGCGATCTTTATTAGTTTTGATATAATCGTTTACAGCCATAGAAATATGTAATTGGGTTTTGAAAGGCTCAAAATTATCCTTTTCGTAAGGAAATGCCTACTTTAAACCCATATTTCCACCAAAGGTTTCCATTAAAATTTCAAATGAAAGCTATTATTTGTGAGGAGTTTGGTTCTCCTAAAAATCTTAAGTTTGGTGAATTGCCAGACCCTGTACCGAATAAGGATGAGATACTTATTAAAGTGGAGGCATGTGGAATAAATTTTCCTGATATTTTAATTATTCAAAATAAGTATCAATTCAAGCCAGAATTTCCTTTTTCTCCAGGTGGTGAAATAATCGGAAAAGTAATCCGCTTAGGTGAAAACGTGGATAATTTTCAATTAGGAGATTCTGTTTTAGCTCTTTGTGGTTGGGGAGGATTAGCGGAACAAGTAGCAGTAGAAAAAACACGTGTTTTTAAGCTTAACGAGGGTTTGCCCTTATCGCTGGCTTCAGCCACTTTATATAATTATGGAACTTCGTTTCATGCTTTGAAAGATCGGGCAAAGTTAAAAGAAGGTGAAACTTTATTGGTACTGGGTGCAGCAGGAGGTGTTGGTTTGGCTGCTGTGGAGCTCGGAAAGATTATGGGTGCCAAGGTGATAGCTGCTGCTTCCTCAGAAGAAAAACTGAACTTATGTAAAGATCGTGGGGCAGATGAAATAATTAATTATGAACAAGAGGATTTGAAATTGAAAATTAAACAGCTTACCAACAATGGGGGTGTAGATGTTGTTTTTGATCCTGTTGGCGGAAAATACACAGATCATGCTTTGCGTGGAATAGCTTGGAAAGGGAGATACTTGATCGTTGGATTTTCAAATGGTGAAATTCCTAAAATTCCAATGAATCTCCCTTTGCTAAAAGGTTGTGAAATTGTCGGTGTTTTTTGGGGACGTTTCTCCAAGTTGGAAAAAGACCTGAACTTAAAAAATCTGAATCAGTTGATTGAATGGATTTTGGAAGGAAAAATTCAAGGTCCAAAGATAAAGGAATATAAAATGGAGCAAGCTCCTCAAGCAATAGCAGCATTGTCTGACCGAAAAAAAAACAATAAAGGAGTTGTAATAATGAAGTAAAGTAGCCAGCAACACTGGTTAGCAGAGATTACTTTAAATACGCCATTTTTATAATAAAACTTAAATTATATTATGAGCCATTTTTTTGATATATAAACAAGAATTTTTTCAATTATGAGAATAATAATAAATTATTTAGTTTATTAGTCTCTATTCATTTTTGAGAGAAAAATAGTGATAAAAACAAGTTGTATCTTTTTTATTGCATTGTTTGTAATAGGAATTATTCCATTGGAAACAATGGGGCAGACAGATACCTTGCCAGAAAAATCAAAAAAGATAAGTTTACGAGATCCTGAAGATGGAGCTTTAGATGTGAGTGAATTCTTAATCTCGCCTAAAGGAATTTTTCCAATTCCAATCATCATTACGGAACCTGCTCTTGGCTATGGGGGGGGTGCCGCTTTATTGTATTTCCATCCCCATAAGGGTAAAGGTGGAGACAATATCTCTCCAAATATATCAGGTGTTGTTGGCCTATATACCCAGAATAAAACATGGCTGGGGGGAGCTTTTCATCGGCATATATTTGGGGACAATCGTGTGATAACTACCACAGCAGTCGCAAAACCAGATGTTTTTATCAAATACTTTGGAAACAATAATGAGTTTTTGAGCAATAATCCAGTTACCATAAACCTAGATTCATGGGTAGCTCATCAAGGAGTAAAAGTTAGACTAAGAGATTCTAATTTTTTTGTAGGATTAAACTATACTTATTTTAGAGCTGATGTGAGTTTGGATACCATACCGGGAAGACCCTTGATCAACCTTATTCTCAATAGGCTAAAAGGAACATCAACGATTAGTACTATTCAACCGAAAATCAATTGGGACAATCGAGATAATATTTTTACCCCTACAAAAGGTTTTGATACAGGAGGATCCCTTTCTTACAATGCTGAATGGTTGGGTGCAGATGACACTTATTATGCTTTGAACACCTATTTCAAAGGGTATTTTCCGATTTCGAACAAATTGTATTCTTCATGGAGGTTTGATGGAAAGTTCTTACTGGGAGATGCTCCTTTGTATGCTTATCCCTTTATTCAATTACGCGGGATTCCAGCAATGCGGTACCAAAGCGACAATACCCTAGTAGTAGAATCAGAATGGAGATATGAGGTCTACAGGAGATGGTCTGTCCTAGGCTTTGTGGGAGGTGGAAAGGCGTTGGATTCATTTGACAATTTCAATTCTTTTGATTGGGCTTATAGTGGAGGAACGGGAATAAGGTATAAGATTGCTAGTGCCTTTGGCCTACATTCTGGGGTCGATTTTGCCTGGGGAAGTGCTGGAGATTTTGCGTTTTATATTGTTTTTGGAACCTCTTTATAATAGTACCAGTATGAGGAAAGGCAATGGAATAAAGGAAACTCTAGAAAGAATTGGATATTCAATACCTAAATTAAAAAAATATTTTTTCATAGCTTGTCTGACCTTTCAAGCCCTTTTCCTAGGACCAGTATCGAACTCTGTAGCAAGACAGCTTTTTAAAAAGGATTCTACCAAAGCTGAGGTTAAGCCTAATAAACTTTATTTAATTCCTTTGCCAGCTCTTTCTTATAACCCAGCTTTTGGATTTATTTATGGGGTGGCTGCTTCTAGTAATATCCTAATTGGAGATTCCAAGGACACGAAACTTTCTTCAGGGTTTTTGAACGCGACTTATTCTTCCAAAAAACAATTGATTTTGAGCTTGAAGACAACAATTTATTCCAACCATAATAATTGGATTCTTCTGGGAGATTGGAGGTTTTTGGATTCTTCCCAGCCCACTTATGGCCTTGGAACAGGTATACAAAGCGAAATATTAGTCACAGAAATGCAAGATGGTTTTGAATTGGGAGATTACAAAGACGGAGTAGATTTGGCCGAACTGATGGAATTCAATCTTATACGCTTTCATCAAATTGCTTTAAAAAGAATCAAGAATAGCCTTTATGCTGGGCTGGGTTATCATTTGGATAGGTACTCCAACATACAAGATAATTTGTTGGATCTGGAAAGTGATCCTCCAAGGATTACCAACCATTTTGCTTATAATACCCTTCATGAATTTGACTTGGAAGAATATACCATTTCAGGACCAAGCCTGAATGCAATATTGGATACACGAGATAATGTGAATTTCCCATTTAAAGGTAGGTATGCCTTTTTGCAATACCGATTTCTTCCTGGCTGGCTGGGTAGCGAAAAAAGTACCCATTCATGGTGGTTAGAATACCGCCAATATTGGAATGTTTCCCAAAAAGTGGAAAGGAATACCATTGCTTTTTGGGCATTTGCAAATATTACCCCCTTCGGGAAATTACCTTATATGGGATTACCGGCTTTAGGTTGGGATCAATTGGGAAGGTCGGGGCGAGCATATCCTCAAGGAAGATTTCGAGGAGAGAACCTTTTTTATAGTGAAGTAGAATATAGGTTTCGGATTCCTCTATTAAATAAAAACCCCGATTTTTTGGGAGGAGTTGTTTTTGCTAATACTACCTCAGCCTCTTCTTTAGACCAAGATTTGAAACTCTTTCAGACCGTAAAAGGGGGTGCAGGAGTAGGGTTAAGATTTATGTTTCAAAAAGCCACTCGCTCCAATGTGACTTTAGATTATGGGATAGGCGCAGATGGAAAAGGGGCGATTTATTTTAATCTTAACGAATATTTCTAATCGGCTTTCTAACGCTTGAAACTAAGGATTTAAAAAAACAAAGAATTGAATATTTAAGAATAGAGTCGTTTAATCTATTTATTAAGATAAAATGATTCATGAACCCTACTCTATGACATGGACATTTACTTCCATACTTCCTTTGGTTGCTTTAGAGATTAAACAAATTTCATGTGCTGCTTCTGCTAGCTTTTGTGCTTCCTCCAAAGAACTTGCATGAGGAATTTTTACATAAATATCTGCTGCAATTCCATAATCTTCAGGACCAAAACTTCCTAAATGAACTTTGGCGGTAATCTCTGAATCTCTCAAACTTACTTTTCCAGCGACGGAAGCTAAAGCACCTCCAAAACAGGTAGAATAAGCAGCAGCTAATAATTGCTCCGGGTTAGTCTTTCCCCCTTCCCCTCCAATTTCTTTAGGCATGGCAACATCAAAATCCAATAAACCATCCTCAGATTTTACGTGTCCTTTTCTTCCACCGGTATTAATTGCTACTGCTGTGTAATCAACATTTAATTTTTTCATGTTTGGCTTGAGTTTTTCAATGAATTAAAACTTTCTAACAAGTTTTGTAGGGAATGGTTTAATTCTGCCAAATCTAAATTTGTAACTTCATTTAGTTTTTCTTCCAAGGGTAAAAGCGACTGTTTCACTTTAGATTCAAGTGATTTTCCGGGATAAGTCAATTCAACATGAACGGTTCGTTCATCCGAATCCCCTCTATGCCTTTTCACATAATTGACACGCTCCAGTTTTTTGATAAGAGGTGTTAGAGTGCCGGAATCCAGATGAAGTCTCTCGCCGATCTCCTTCACCAGAATACCATCCTCCTCCCAAAGTACTTTCATCGTTAAATATTGAGGATATGTCAGGTTATGTTCTTTTAATATGCTTTGAATAAGTTGAATAAGTAACCTCGAAGAACTGTAGAGGTCCAGGGAAAGTTGATGTAGAGAAAACATGAAGGAGATTTTAAATTTTATACAATTTAACTGTATAAAAATTGATTCAAAATTTGATTCAATAATATCTACCAATCATTGGGTGATCAACGATCTCTTTTTTCAAAGCTAAGGCATCGATAGTACCGGGAACATGATATGCAATTTTTCCACCTGGTTCAATTAAAAGACTGATTGGTAAACTACCATCCCAATTTTCTCCAACCACTTTTATTACTTCATATTTATCTTCTGTATCCATGAGGTAATTTGGTACTGCAGATGCTTTTCCTTTAAGGAATTTCAAGGCTTTGTCAAATTGGTCAGGGCTATCCATACTTACCGAAACAAATTGAAAATCACGTTCTCCATACATTCTTTGTATCGTCACAAATTCTGGATACTCTATAATACATGGCCCGCACCAGGTGGCCCAGAAATTTACAAGTAACAATTCGTCAGTGTCATTTATTAAGAGTTCAGCAAGTCCTGACGGAGATAGTTTTTCTAAAGTAACCTCTTTTTCTTTCCAGGCTTTATTCGTCTTAATTGCATATTCATTTTTCCAAGCCCACTTCATTGAGCAGCCAAAGGAAGGGGTTTGTTCTCTATCCGAAGGAAGAGGCTTTCCCTCTAAGGTTAAATCTATAGCATACCTCAAATCTTCAGCATTAGCAGTACCCGGCTTTTCTGAGGAATCAATTCTTCCAGAATAAGCGAGTTTCCTCTCTTTATCAAAAACAAATACATGGGGCGTAGCCACTGGACCATATGCTAATGAAAACTCATGTTTGTCTCCATCATATAAGTATGGAAAATTATAAGCTTTGTCTTTGGCTCGAATTTTCATTTCTTCATAAGTGTCACTCAGGTCGGTATAACCAAGCTCTTCAGGAAGAATGCCAATAGGGCTATTTGCAGAAATGGCCACAAAAGCCACACTTTTTCCTTTATAATCCTTCACTGCTTGAATAAACCGATCTTCATAAGCTTGTGCGGTAGGACAATGGTTGCAAGTAAAATTAATTACCAAGACATCAGAGTCTGCGTAGTCCGAAAGCTTATGAAATTCTCCATCAATTCCCGGCAAATTGAAATCAGGGGCTTTATCTCCAATAAGCAATTTTGAGATTGGTTGTTCATTTATATATTGTGGATCAGCCACAAAACTGGATTCTATATTACCTGCTTCAGAAACTGCACTTTCTTCCGTTGATTTGGTCGAACACCTGGAAAATAGAAATGCCAAAAGCAATAAAATTTCAGCGAACAGGATGATTTTTAGCTTTGATTTCATCTAAATGAATTTTATGAAAATTTCAAAATCAGCCTAATTTATAGCCATGCTGATAGACATAATGTTTATGGGTATTTGCTTCATAATCATCTATAAATTCCTGAGTAACCGGATCCCATTTCAAAGGCCTACCTAACTTGTGGGCGATATTACCTAAAGTACAGGCAGTACAGGTACTATGTCCAATTTCTACTGGAACGACAGGATCCTTTCTCTTCAAAACGGAATCTATAAAATCTATATGATGTGCTCCAAAACCAGTTTCTTCTCTTGAAAACGTTCTTTCACAACTGGGAACATTCGTATCGTACTGACCTCTGGATACTTTAATCCACCCATTTTCTCCAAAGAATTTCACTCCTTGTCTTCCCTCGTCAAATGGGGTAATATGAATTTTAATTCCGTTTGGATAGAAATAGGTTAATGGGCTTGAATCTGTTCCTGGGATTATTTCTACGGGACCATTTCGATCCATGCCAATTCCCCACTGGGCGATATCGATCATATGTGCTCCCCAATCTGTCATCAATCCACCTCCGGTTTCTTCATACCATCTCCAAGCTCCCCACATTTTTTCATTTTGTTCAGGGTTCAAACTAATCGGTGGATTTAATTCCTCATTGTAAGGGATATCCGGGAGTGGACCTGTCCAGGTTTTCCAATCTAATCCTTCAGGGATTTCCTGTTTAGGCAAATCATATGGTTTAGGGTGTGGAGGGGTTCCTACATTTACAAGTACTTCTGAGATTTTACCAAGATTTCCTTTTTGGACCATTCGAACGGCATGCTGGAAATTTGCTCCAGATCGCTGCATACTTCCTACGGCCAACACAATGCTATTTGCACGAACTGCTTTTACTAATTCCTGACCTTCTTTGATAGTAAAGGTTAGGGGTTTTTCCAGATAGATATCTTTACCGGCATGGCAAGCATCTATGGCCATCATTGCATGCCAATGATCTGGCGTAGCTATTACCACAGCATCTACATCTGGATTTTCCAATAGCTTTTTGTAATCAGAGTAAAGGGTTACTTCTTTTGCTTCGCGATTTTGTTCATTATAATTTTTAGCTACTCGTTCCTTAAACCTCTGAAGTTTGATTTCATACACATCTGCTCCTGCAATAACATCGACAGCTGGGTTTTTCATCATATTATTGAGTAGTCCCATGGCTTGTCTGCCAACTCCTATAAAGCCAAGTCTTACTTTACCCGATTCAGGTTTAAAAGCAAAACTTGAATTTGCGTATGAAAAAGCAGGAAGGCTGCTGAGTCCAATCGTGCTAAGCAGGGAAGTACCCAGAAATTTTCTTCTGGAAAAAGAGGATTTACTCATCGGAGTTATTTTTAGGGTTCATAATTGTTAAATAACATAAAGTGGAAATAAATTACTGTTTTTCTGAAGGATAGAGAAATTTTCTAGATGGAATTTGATCAGAGGTCATAAGTTCTACTTTACTTTGAAAAGAAACTATTGTAAAAAAATTTTACTTTATAATACCTAAGCCTATTCTATGACAATCCAACAACTTGAATATTTAATCGCAGTAGACAAACATCGACATTTTGGACATGCCGCTGAAAGTTGTTTTGTGACGCAGCCTACCTTAAGTGCTCAATTAAGTAAGTTGGAAAGAGATCTTGGAGTTATTCTTTTTGATCGAAGCAAAATGCCAGTCATTCCAACTGAAATTGGGGTTCAAATTATCTCTCAGGCAAAAAAAGTTGTTTCCGAAAGTAAAGGAATTTTGGAATTAGTTGCCAACCTGAAAGGTGACATTTCAGGTGTAATTAAACTTGGTATAATTCCAACGTTAGCGCCTTACTTGCTTCATTTATTTATTAGAAACTTTCTGGAGAAGTATCCTAAAGTAAAAATGGAGGTACAGGAAATGGTAACGGAAGAGATAATCAGAAAGCTAAAAAATGATGAATTAGACCTTGGAATTGCTGTTACTCCGCTTCTTGAAAATGGTATCGTAGAAAAGCCGATGTTTTATGAAAAGTTTTACGCCTATCTATCTAAAGATCATCCCTTACTTAAAGAAAATCTATTTGAACCCGAAATGGTAAAACAAGAAGATCTATGGATTCTTCGGCAAGGTCATTGTTTTCGGGATCAGGTAATTAATCTCTGCGATCAGACCATGAGTGGGCCAAGTAATTTTCATTATGAAAGTGGATCGCTGGAAGGATTGAAAAATATGGTAAATAAGTATAAAGGTGTGACTTTACTTCCTGAGTTGGCTACTGTTGATCTTTCAGAGGAAGAAAAGTCCAGGATTAGACCTTTCGCAGGGGTGCCTCCAACAAGGGAGGTTAGTATTATTTTAAATAGGAGTTATTTAAAACAAAAATTGGTGGAGTTACTATATAATGAAATTACCGATTCTATTCCAAAGGAGATGACTTCAAAGGCTCACGGTAAAATTATTCGATTTAAGTAATTAAGGTTTTTTGGTCAAAACATAATGATCTGCTAAATCTCCGGTAATCATTTCGCCATTTTTATCAAGTTGCCAGATCCGGTTTTCTCCAACTTTAAACTGGTTGGGAGCGTATTTTACTCCTTCAAGAATTACTTTTGATCCCGTGTCATCCCATCTAAAATTGCCATTGAACGTTTCCTCCAAAGCATCATTTCTTCCCAAGTAATTGGTGACTATTGTATAAGTTAAATCATCGTTTAGAGTCAGGGTAGTTTCAATTCCCTCACAATCTGCACAAGGAACTATTCCGGAATAAGTACCATTCCAATCCAAAGAAGTCTTGGAGTTGTCTCCAATTGGAAGTCCTTCTTCGTTTATCGGGTTTTGTTCAACTGGGGTAGTCTCCTCAACTTTTACAGCTTGTTCTTGCTTACATGAAAAAAGAAAGGACGCTATTAGCAGAAACTTTAAATACTTCATTTTACTAAGATTTTGAACAAAGTTAGTCTTACAACCAAAACGACCAAAAAAGCTTTTCCCATAAAAAAAGAGAACTTATTTTAAGTTCTCCATAGAATAGGTCAATTCCAATTTTTATAATGCCTTAGGTTGATTGGTGGAACCATAACCCACAATTACAACATTTGTGATTTCATTTTTTTTCAAAAACTCACTTTGGCTGTAGTCTAATTTCGAAAGCCACATTTCGTTAATCATGGCATAATAATCTGCTCTCTTTTTGTACAATTGTGATGAATATGGATTGTCTTCAATGGCTTTATCTAACGCAGAAAGATGATCTACTTTCTCTTGTGTTTTATATTTTGTCATTGGGTTCTTGATTTACTCTTCTCCCTTGCTTAAAATGAATTCAAAAGACATCAAGTAATCTTCTCCTACTTTCTTTCCATCTAAATATGAAGGGGCCCAAGATTCCTTTACGATTTCATAGCTCATTAATACTTCTTCAGATAATTCTGGCACTCCAGAATATACTTTCGGTTCACCGATAGGGTAGCCTTTTTCGTCAATAGAAATAGATAAGGTTACGAATCCGGTTTTATCTTGAAGCCTTGCTTCAGTGGGGTATTTGACGTTTTTTGAAAACATCATATTCATTTGTCTTGGCCCTTTTGTAGTTTGAGCGAATACTCCAAAACCTATAAAGAATAGAAGGAGAAGAAATAGGCTTAATTTTTTCATCTTGTTATTGGTTTAGTATTAGTTCTACTAAACTATTGATTATGAGTTGTATAAAAAAATAAAAGTTAGTTAAAAAATGAGTTGTTCAAGATTTGTTGAAAACTCCAAAATGCCATAAAACACCTGCAGGATCATGTAAAAAAAACTCACTTCCCCAATCTTCTTTTTTTATAGTACTTAGTTTTACACCTTTGAATTTATCAGGAAGTCCGAGTATTTTCATCGCCTCCCAATAGGATTCTAAATTTTCCACTTCAAGGAAGATCATAGAATTTTCACACCATTCTTTAGAATAATAATCTTGTAAATAGAAACAGATATTTTCTTTGACAGTGACGAGAGAAAACCCTTTGCTTAATGGCTTTACTGTGAAGCCAAGCGTTTCGTAAAATTTTGTGCTTTCCTGAAAGTTTTTAGCTCCAATAAAAGTTCGAATAGATTTAGCAGGATGTATCATACGCCAAATTGGGTCAAATGATGATCCAAATGTTTATAAAATTGATTGTTCCATTCCTGAGTAGTCATTGGACCGAAAGAAATCGATTCTTTTCCATCAAAGTAATTAGGTCCATAATCAAAGGTCTTTTGGATGTAGGAGATTAATCTGTTTTTCTCATCTTCAAAATCCTTTCTATCGGAAATGATGAATTGTGGAGCCGTTCTTGAGTTTTTTGGATAAGGCTTCTCATTGACCACTCCATTTTTCACAAACGTTTTAAGAAGAAATCTTAAGAATGCATTTGGCTTGGGATGTTTGTTGGTATAGGCCATTTCATAGGCCACGCAGCAATGGGCAAGCATTTGATCTACAGTCATCTTTCCCCATTGAGCTTTTGTATCAGGGGTAAGTTTGTTGATTCTATTGATCAATTCCTCATGGACTTCTGGGTCAAAAATATTTTTCATAGTTCGCTTTGTTTATTCCAAATTATATAGTTTTCCTAAAATCGAAAGTCTGTAGAATAATAATTAAAAATAAATTGGTTTATAATATAAACTTATTTATGTTTGTATCATTATAGTCTAAAAAGCAAAATCAATGGAAAAAGAATTAAGCACAAATGAATCTCTTGCCATCATCACAGAGATGATCGGAAAGGCGAAAAGAGAAGCTGCCGGAGATGGTAGTTTTCAAGTTTTACTTTGGGGGTGGGTAATTTCACTTTGCAATTTGGGTCATTACGCATTAGAAAAAATGAGTTTTTCCCAACCTTACATCGTGTGGTTATTGGTAATTCCTGCTACGCTTATCAGCATTATTTATGGAATTAGAAAATCTAAAAATGCGAGGGTAAAAACACATCTAGACTTGGTAATAAATCAATTATGGATGGCAATTTTTGTAGGAATTATCATTGTTTTGGCATTTATGCCTGCCCTGCAATACAATCAAAGCCCAGTTATTTTGATTTTAGCAGCTTTGGGTATGTTTTCCACTGGAACATTAATCCGAGTTGGAATAGTGAAGATTGGTGGAATAATTTTGGCAGTGGCTGCAATTATTGCATTTACAATGCCGGTAACAGAACAGTATTTAGTGTCTGGGATTGCCATAGTTTTAGGATATCTTGTGCCCGGTTATTATTTGAAAAGAAATTATCGTGAGCGTGTTTAAGCCTTTAGACCCACTTCTTCATTCCCAATTAAGATTGGCGATTATGTCTCTTTTGCTAAGTGTAGAAGAGGCAGAGTTTACATTCTTAAAAGAAAAAACAGAGTCCACCGCAGGCAATTTAAGTGTGCAGCTGGATAAGCTTGAGAAGGCCGGATATATAAAAATCGAAAAATCCTTTAAAGGGAAAAGACCTTTGACAACTTGCCAGATCCAGCCAAAAGGAGTAAAAGCGTTTGAGGATTATGTTGAAAACCTTAAGAATTATATCAAGTAAAAAAATTTCTAACATTAGTTTATAAAATAAACCAGTTTACAAATGAAAAATACAATCTTTCTGTGGATGTTTTGTTTGCCATTGATGGTAAACGCTCAAAATTATGATCTCAATCTTGAGGCTCGTAATGAAGTTAAAAAATTGGATTTTCTGCTTGGGGAATGGTGTGGAAGTGGATGGATGCTAAATCAGAGCAGGGAGAAAATGAATTTTGAGCAAAATGAAACGGTCCAATTGAAAATCAATGGAACAGGAATCTTAATTGAGGGAATTGGTACTTCAGAAGGCCAAATCGTTCACAATGCCCTCGCAGTTATTACTATGGCGGAAGGAAATGGGGCATACAATTTTGATTCTTTCCTCCAAAGTAATCAGCATGGGACGTTTAAAGCAGAGCTAATTGAAGATGTACTATATTGGTATCCCACAGAAAATGTCCGATATGTGACCCGAATCAATGAAAGGGGTCAGTGGTTTGAAATAGGAGAAGCTCATGTTGGAGAAAATTGGTACCAGTTCTTCGAGATGACTTTGGATAAAAAGTAATTAATGGTCATTTTTCGAACTTCTTACAGTTTTAAGCAAGGGTTTTCCCTTGCTTTTTTTTTATTAGCTATCGAACTAAATTGTAAAACATTTTAATCTTGAAGCCATGAGAAATTTTTACTTCGGTTTATGTTTTACCGTAGTCAGTTTTCTGTCTATTCCGGTTATAGCCCAAGAAGAAGTAGAGGATGGAATAGAAATGGAAGAAGGTAAGCACAGTTTAGCCTTTATTCTGGGACATGCCAAAATAGGGCAAGGCCGAAATGCAGAAGGGGAAAAACAGTTTACAGTTGTACCATCTTTTGCTTTGGATTACAATTATTGGATTAGCGGAAAATTTGCTTTGGGCCTTCACACAGACTTCCTAAATGAAATTTTTTTCATTGAATCAGAATCTGAAGGAACTCTGATTGAGCGGGAAAGACCTATTGCTCCTGTTCTAATGGGAACCTTAAAACCCGGAGAGCACTGGTCTTTTGGTTTAGGTTTTGGAGGGGAATTTGTCGGAGGGGGAGAAACATATTTTGTTACTCGAATTGCAATAGAATATGGAGTGGAAATCCGAAATGGCTGGGAAGTTCTGGGTTCTTTAACTCAGGATTTAAGATCAAATGCCTATAACGTGACAGGTATAGGAATAGGGATAGCTAAAAAATTGTAGAAAAGGTTCCTAGCTTTTTAACAGATCATAAACTTGATTTTTGAAGATTATTACCTTTTCCTCATAAAGTTCCTCATCATCAATCATTGATAAATAATAATAGGCTCCTTCTACGACCACAAAAATCTGTTCTGAAAGAAGGGCTGTATTTTTCAGTTTTAACTTTTCATCTTGATCAAGGATTTCCTTTAAATTTTCACGTAGTTTCAAATGAAGGTTTCTATACTCTTTTTTAATTCTATCATTTCTGAAAATCAAACTAAAGCAGCTATAGAATACACCATCATCAATCAAAAGATTCCAATCTCTTGAAAACATTCGATCCACAAAAGTATGTGGGTCAGTGTAGTTTTGAACTCTTAGCTCTTTAATAATAGGAGTGTATATTTTTAATAATCTTTCGAGAATAAAGGAGATTAAATGAGAAATCAGAATTTCCTTTGTCGGGAAATAATGCATGATTAAACTGGGAGGCATTCCCAGGTGTTTTCCAATCTTTGCTATTGATGTATTTTCCAATCCATTTTCTTTAGCAAGTTCATAAAAACCTTCAATTATTTCCTTTTTTCTATCAATGGAAATCTTCGTAGTCATGTTAATAAAACATTATAGTTTTGTCAAATACGCCTTTTAATTATAGGATTTGCTTTATATTTAAGAATAACAATATATAATATTGAATGATCGTTCAATATATTTTTTTTATTCGAGACTAAAAAGAATCTATTTTGCTTGTTCAATATTTGTTTGGAAACAACATGATTAAATACTCCTTAAGCTTATGAATAGAAGAAAGTTTTTAGCCAAAACCACTTTAGCATCTGCAGCAGTAGCAATTCCTGATAATGTATTGGCTTCTAACAAGAAGCCAACCTTAAAGATAGCTCATATAACAGATGTACACATCAGACCCGAGGAAGAGATTCCTAAAAGGGCTATCGATTGGTTGACAAAGGTAAAAGCACATCAGCCAGATTTCTATCTTAATGGGGGCGATAGCATTCACGATGCTTCTTATGATGATGTGTCAAAAAACCGGGTTTTGGAACAGTGGGAGGTTTGGGACCTATTTCGAAACCAAATTTCTGAATCAAAAGTCTATAGTTGCATCGGTAATCATGATCCTTGGTGGGATGTTCCCGATAAAGAGAAAAACCCTATGTATGGAAAGCCCTATGTTGTAAAAAGACTAGGTATGCCATCTCCATATTATAGTTTCAATGAAAAAAATTGGCATTTTATCATTTTAGACGGAAACCATGAAGGGATCAGTTTAGGTGAAGAACAAATGCAATGGTTAATAAATGATTTGGAAAACATTCCTTTGAATACTCCTACTTTGATCATGTCACATTTTCCCATCACATCTATAACCAATGCTTTGGTGGGAGGACAACACAAAGATCATAAGGAGTTGAAAAAGCATTTTTATAAACATCGAGATAAGGTTCGTGTATGTTTAAGTGGTCATCAACATCTATTGGACAGGACTTGGTATAATGATGTCCATTATTTTTGCAATGGATCTCTAAGTGGGTTTTGGTGGGGAGAAGGAGATGAAGAGTCTGCTGGAAAGCAATATTATTTAGAAACACCACCGGGATATGCTATTTTGCAATTATATGAAGATGGAAGTGTTGAGAATGAATATTTTCCTCTTGTTTAAAATTTTCGATAAAAAAACATTCAGGGACCACCAATATTTGGCGTTTTTTTATTTCCAATAAAATCGAACTCCACAAAAATGTACCCTCGTATAAGCAAATTTTTAATTGAAAAAATCAAAAATAACTTTGTATTAATGCATCATTGAATTAATATTAAATTATGCATTTCAGTATTAAATTTTTATTACTATCCATTTAATTCAATTTTAATTGTTTTGAATTGTGAAAAACAGTATTTAATATTGAATGAATATTCAATAAATTTTGATTTTTAATTTGGTCAATGGAGGCCTGTTTTTGTCATAGAATTCTGGAGATATTTTAAATTAATTTATAAGAAATGGAACAAATTTTACACAGAAAGTTTAACCCAAGCATCTTTAAAAGGGGTTTGGGACTTCTGGTTTTAGTGATCCTGACAGTCTCTTTTGAGGCATTTGCTCAAACCCAGATAAGAGGAACAATTACCGACAAGGAGGGTCTCGGTATTCCTGGAGTATCTATATTGGAAAAAGGAACTCAAAATGGTACCATTACGGATCTTGATGGATCATATGTAATTGGTGTTTCTAGTGACGATGCTATTTTGGTTTTTTCGTTCATCGGATACAAAACAGTTGAACAACCAGTAAGCGGTAAAAGTATAATTGACCTCACTTTTGAAGAAGAAGATACCTTACTGGAACAGGTAGTCGTGGTTGGTTATGGTACGCAGAAGAAGGTGAATGTTACTGGTGCAGTAGATCAATTGGCTGGAGAAGATATTGCAGACCGACCTATTGCAAATGTAATGCAAGGTCTCCAAGGAATGAGCCCAGGATTGAATATCACTTATCAAGGTGGTAGACCTGGTTCAATTCCAGACATCAATATACGTGGTTTTACCTCGATCAATGGTGGTGGTCCTTTAATTGTAATAGATGGAATTGCTGGAAATAACAGTGATTTACTTCGATTAAACCCAGCAGACATTGAATCTTATTCTGTTTTACGTGATGCTGCTTCAGCGGCAATTTATGGAGCTAGAGCCGCTTTTGGTGTAATTCTAATTACGACCAAGAAAGGTGTTGAGGGAACCCAAAGGATTACATACAACAATTACTTTGCCTGGGGAAGGCCATCTGTATTACCAGAACCTGTTACAGACCCATATATTCACTCAAGAGTATTGGAAACATCGACCAATAATACACCTTGGGATTACGTAAATTATTCAGACGCACACTATCAATGGGCAAAAGAAAGATCTGAAAATCCTTCCATAGAAGACACAAGAATTGACCCTAATAATCCCAATCGATGGGCATATATGGGGAATTATGATTGGTACGATTACTTTTTTAACAAATCCAGCTTTTCTACAAACCATAGTTTAGCAATAAGTGGAAATAGTGGGGGAAAAATGCCACTTGGGTATTATGTCTCCGGAGATTATACCAAGGAAAATGGTCTAAATAAACTGGCAGATGATTATTGGAACAGATACTCCCTGAGGGCTCGTGTCACCGCTAAACCACTGAAATGGTTAAACATTGATAACAACCTAAATATTTACCAAACAGAAAGGGAAGACCCGACCAATAATATTACAAGTGTCTACAATTTGAGACCAATTGATGTTGCAGTAAATCCAGATGGAACTTGGGCAAATACCGAAACAGGTCGATTAGCTGCACGATTAGTAGATGGAGGTGAGAACCAAGAAAACATGTTTGGTTTCCAAAATATTTTAGGTGCTACGGCTACTTTTCTTGATGGTGATTTAAGTTTCAATGGTACTGCAAGTTTTAAAAGAGAACAATGGAAATATCATTGGGATAGGAAAAAGTATAACATTGGTTTTGGGCCTGAAGATATCAGAACTGAAGGTGGAGATGGCTCTGTAATCGAAAGAAACGGGTCTTTAAATACTACAATTTTGGACTTCTATGCTAAGTATTCAAAAACGCTTGGAAAGCATAATTTCAATATTTTAGCAGGTTACAACCAAGAGAATTATGATTACTCGACTATACAAGCAGAAAGAAGAGTTTTGATTTCATCTTCTCTTCCTTATATAGGTTTGACCACGGGTGACTCATTTATCACGCCATCTTATAGCGCTTACGCTTTAAGAAGTTTGTTCGGTAGAATTAATTATACCTTTAATGAAAAGTATATTCTTGAAGTAAATGGCCGTTATGATGGATCTTCAAGATTCCCTAGTGATAACAGATTTGGCTTCTTCCCATCAGTATCCGGTTCTTGGTTAATGATGGATGAAGATTTCTTCCAACCTTTAACTAGTGTAGTATCGACCTTTAAATTAAGAGCATCCTATGGTAGCTTGGGTAATCAAAATGTAGCCAACTTTGGATACATCCAAGCCCTGCCTACCAATCTATCAAGTTATTTAATAGACGGAAGCAAGAGAACCATCATTAGTTCCGCGCCTTCTTTGGCAGTTGATCCAAATTTCTATACTTGGGAAAAAGTAGTATCAACAAATGTTGGTATTGACTTTGGAATGTTTGGAGATAGAATCACCGGTACTTTTGATTATTTCATCCGAGATACAAAAGGGATGTTAACTGATCCGGTTGAACTTCCAGGCGTGTTGGGTACAGCCCCTCCAAAGCAAAATGCTGCTGATTTAAGAACAAAAGGTTTTGACCTTTCAATAGGCTATAGAGATCAGGTAGGAAGTACTTCTAATCCAGTACAATTTGGTGTGAAGATGATCTTGTCTGATTCCCGATCAACAATTACGAAATTCCAAAATGAACAAAATCTCTTCTCCAATTGGAGAGTAGGTCAGGAAGTAGGTGAAATTTGGGGATTGCAAAATGATGGACTTTTTGAAAATGAGGATGAAATCGCCAATCTCGATCAAACAAGTATTATTCCATGGGGAGCCTTAGACATTGTTCCAGGATGGCCTAAATATGTTGACCTGGATAACGATGGGAAAATAGAAAGAGGACAGACTTCTGACGACCCAAAAGATCTCAAGCTCATCGGAAACGCTACACCTAGATACAGATACGGTGCTAATATTGATGTGAGCTGGAGTGGATTTGATTTATCAATCTTCATGCAGGGAGTTGGTCAAAGAGATTATTATCCTCAATACTATTTATTCTGGGGCCCATATCAACAACCTTATGGAAATGTTTATCCATGGAACCTTGACTTCTATAGAGGGCAGGCAGATGGTGCTGATTTAATGGCTCAGCATTCTCAGTCTTATATTGATGCAGGTCTTGCCGACCAAAACCTTGATTCTGAATACCCAGTGCTTCAGTCATGGTTGGCTGATAATAACTACGGTTCAGGTCTTGATATTCCACAGACCAAATATTTATTGAGTGGTGCCTATTTAAGACTTAAAAACATCACGTTGGGCTATACTTTACCACAACCTCTTCTTGACAAATTAAATGTGAATAGAGTAAGACTTTATGTTACAGGTGAAAATGTATTTGAGTTTTCTTCTATCAACACTTTTGTAGATCCTGAGGCAATTAACTCTAGTGCAAGAGGTGCTTTTGCTTATCCTTTCCAAAGGAAATTTGCTTTTGGAGTTAACATAGATCTGTAATTAAGAAATGAATAATATCATGAAAAAATATATCCTTTATTTATGTGCAGCTATGGTATTGGCTTCATGTAACGATGATTTTCTGGATAAATATCCACAGACTTCAGTTGCTCCGGAAGAGTTTTTCAAAACTGAAGAAGATTTGGAATTGTACGTAAATGGTCTGCTTACGATGGCAGGTCCTGGAAACTACTTAGCTGACCAGAGTAGTGATAATCTTGCGACTACTGGTGCTATTGAAATTAAAAATATCATGACTGGTACTCCTAGTTCCCAGACCGTTACAGGTGGTTGGAATTGGGGTACGCTAAGAAATATTAATTATTTCCTTGATAATTATACAAAAGCTACTGGGTCTGAAGACGGAATTGCACATTATGTTGGACTGGCTAGATATTACAGAGCACTCTTTTATTTTGATATGGTAAAAAGATACTCTGATGTTCCATGGTATGAAACAACGCTAAATCCTGGGGATGAAGATTTATATAAGCCAAGAGATTCCCGTGAAATGGTAATGTCAAAGGTGATGGAGGATCTTGATTTTGCTATGGCCAATGTAAGAGAATCTGTACCAACTGGAACACCAAACGTTTGGGCAGTAAAAGCTTTTACTGCAAGAGTAGCTCTACACGAAGGCACGTATAGAAAATATCATTCAGAATTAGGTTTGGAAGGAAGCGCCAACCAATTTCTGGAAAAAGCTAGAGATGTTGCGGTAGAAATCATGAACTCTGGGCTTTACTCTATTTATAATTCAGGGAATCCAGAAAGTGATTACGGGTCTCTTTTCGGTGCTCAAAATTTGGTAGGAAATCCAGAGGTGATACTTGCTAATATCTATGATTTAAATAAGGACAGAGGTTCAAATAACAACACCGTGATTTTTGGAGATTATGAGCAATCCCCCACTAAAGATCTTGTCTTAAGTTATTTATTAAGAGATGGATCGAGATTTACTGAAATGGAAGGTTTTGACAAAATGGGTTTTGTGGATGAATTCCAAAATCGGGATCCAAGATTAAGCCAAACAGTAGTCTATCCTGGTTGGGTGAGACAGCCAGAAACAGATCCTTATATTCAGACATTAAGTAAAAACTTTACAGGTTATCACCAATTAAAAGGGTATGTGAATAGCATTGACAATGTAGAGGTCTCTAGTGATGACTTCCCGGTTTATAGATATGCAGAAATTTTGCTGATTTATGCTGAGGCAAAAGCAGAATTAAATGAGTTGAACCAGGGAGATTTGGATATGTCCGTAAATCTATTGCGTCAAAGAGCAGGGATGCCAAACTTGGAAATGTCTGCGGCAAATGCAGATCCAGACCCATTTTTGATGGAAAAATATCCTTCAGTTACTGGTGCGAATCAAGGAGCACTACTTGAGATTAGAAGAGAGAGGCGCGTAGAAATGGCTCTTGAGGGCTATAGATATGATGATCTGATGAGATGGAATTCAGGGAAGTTACTGGAAATTATACCTTCAGGAATGTATTTCTCCGGTCTAGGGAAGTTTGATATGACAGGAGACGGAATTGAAGATATTATTTTGGTTGATAAAGATAGCTCAATTCCAGTGGGAGATGATAAAGAGAAAAATAGCCTTGGCGTTGCACTGATCTATTACAAGGCAGGAACGATCGAGGAAAATGTTGATGTTTTCTTGTCCAATGGAGAAAATGGTGGAAATATGGTGACCGAGACAAAAGAAAGGAATTTTGTTGAGCCTAAATATTATTACAGACCAGTTCCTATTCAGCAGGTAACCCTTAACCCAAATCTGACACAAATATTCGGTTGGGACTAAAATTAGTTTTTGGAATGTGGAGCTCGGTTTGAAAATCGGGCTCCCTCCATTTATTCAAAAGAAGGAATGAAGAAATTATTACTTGCGGCATGCCTCGGTTTTGCTGTTTTACAATCTTGTACTACCGATGAAAAGCAAGAACCCCGATCAAAAAAAGTAATTTTTGTTATAGTTGACGGAATCCCAGATGATGTTATTGATTCAGTAGAAACCCCAAATTTGGATAAAATTATAGCAAAAGGAGGTATTACAAAAGCAACGATGGGTGGTGAAAAAGATGGCTATAGCCAGACTCCCACAATTTCTGCTGTAGGTTATAATTCGCTCCTTACAGGAGTCTGGGCGAATAAGCACAATGTTTGGGGAAATGGAATAAAGGACCCAAACTACAATTACCCAACAATCTTTAGAATTTATAAAGACCAGCATCCTGAAGGAAAGATCGGGATCTTTTCAACCTGGTTGGATAACCGTACCAAATTGGCTGGAGACGGACTTCCTCAAACTGGGAATTTGACGATAGACTATCATTTTGATGGATTAGAACTCGATACGGTGAATTATCCACACGACGAAGAAAGAAATTATATTCATTTAATCGATGAGGAAGTATCCAAGGAAGCTGCAAAGGAAATATCAGAAAAAGCTCCAGATTTATCTTGGTTATATCTGGAATATACTGACGATATGTCCCATAGATTTGGAAACAGCCCTCAATTTGTAGATGCAGTAAAAAAAGCGGACGTTCAAATAGGAAGAGTTTGGGATGCGATTAAACAAAGAGAAGCCTCTTTTAAGGAAGATTGGTTGATCGTAATTACCACAGACCATGGTAGAGAAGATAGCGGCTATGGACATGGAGGTCAAAGTGATCGAGAACGCAGTATTTGGATTGCAACCAACGCAAAAAATTTAAATTCTCATTTTGGTGAAATCGGTCAAACTGTAGATATACTACCTTCCATTGCAAACTTCATGGGATTAAATATTCCAAAGGATCAGGCAATGGAACTAGATGGTGTCCCATTTATAGGAGAAGTAAATGCCAGCAATTTCAAAGCAGAAAAAAACGGAGATCAAATTTTCCTTACCTGGAAATCACTTCCAAATTTAGGCAAAGGAAAAATATGGATTAGCACAACTAACAATTTTAAAACTGGAGGAAAAGACAGTTATGAATTGATAGGAGAAGTGGATCTCAAGGAGGAGAGTTATTCCTTTTTACCAGAGAACAAGAATTCTGAGTTCTACAAAGTGGTCTTAGAAACACCTTCGGGGTATTTGAATTATTGGATTATTGAGGAATAAGAAATAGAGAGCTTTCAAATGCAAGGAGAACTTATCATTTCTTACTAATGGAAAATCAATGAAGTACGATTATATAATTGTTGGGGGCGGCTCAGCTGGAGCTGTTCTTACCAACCGGCTAAGTGAAGACCCATCAAATGAAGTATTGGTTTTAGAGGCAGGAAAGCCTGACTATAAATTGGATTTTAGAATCCATATGCCTGCAGCGCTTACTTATTTGCTTACTGGTACAAATTACAACTGGGGATATTCTTCGGATCCCGAGCCATATATGAACAATCGAAGAATCGCTCAACCAAGAGGAAAGGTTTTAGGGGGTTCGTCTTGTATCAATGGAATGATCTGGATTCGTGGGAATGCAATGGATTATGAAAAATGGTCAAAAGACAAAGGGCTTGAAAATTGGGATTATGCACATTGCCTCCCTTATTTTAAAAAGGTAGAAGATAGACTTATCGGCGGAGATAAATACAGAGGAGATAAGGGTAACCTTAAATTAACGACCCCGGAATGCTCTAATCCACTTTTCAAAGCGTTTTTTGATTCTGTACAGGAAGCCGGTTATCCAATTACTGATGATGTCAATGGATACCAACAAGAAGGGTTTGGTAAATTTGATCAAACGATATATAGGTCCAGAAGATTAAACGCAGCCCGAGCATATATTCATCCTGTAAAACATCGTAAAAACTTAAAAGTTGAAACGCAGGCAATGGTTATGCGAATCCTTTTTGAAGGGAAAAAAGCCATCGGAGTAGAATACAAAAAAGGAGGTCAGGTTAAGCAAGTCTTTGCCAAAGAAATTATTTTATGTGGAGGTGCTATAAATTCCCCTCAGTTGTTGCAGCTTTCTGGAGTAGGAAATGCTGACCACCTGAAAAGTTTGGGGATTCCTGTTGTCCATGATTTACCTGGCGTAGGCGAAGATCTCCAGGATCATTTGGAAGTTTATGTTCAATGGGCCTGTAAAAAACCAGTTAGTTTATTCCCGGCACTTAACCCCTGGAAGGCACCGAAAATTGGCTTTGATTGGTTATTTAGACGAAAGGGTTTGGGAGCATCAAATCATTTTGAAGCAGGAGGCTTTATTCGCAGCAATGATTCTGTAGAATATCCAAACCTTCAGTTTCACTTTTTACCATTGGCTATCAGATATGATGGAACCGCACCAAAGGAAGGACATGGATTCCAACTTCATGTAGGCCCAATGAATACTGATGTTAGAGGAAGAATTAAAATCAAATCTGCCGACCCTACTGAATATCCAAGTATTTTGTTCAATTATCTTTCTACTGAAAAAGAAAGGAAAGAATGGATTGAAGCAATTCGATTATCCAGGAAAATCATTGAAACAAATGCAATGAGTGAGCTAAGGGGTAAGGAATTGTCTCCGGGAAAGGAGGTCCAAACGGATGAGCAGATTTTGGACTTTGTCGCAAAAGAAGGCGAGAGTGCTTACCATCCTTGCTCTACCTGTAGAATGGGTGTTGGTCCAATGGATGTAATTGATCCAAAAACTATGAAAGTACATGGTGTAGAAAATCTTAGAGTAGTAGATGCTTCGGTTTTCCCATATGTCACCAATGGTAATATTTATTCTCCGGTCATGATGGTCGCTGAAAAAGCAGCAGATATGATTCTTGGGAAAACGCCATTAGAAGCTGAAAATGTTCCTTATTTCAAAATATCAGCTCCTGAGGAGAAAAAAGAAGCGATTTCAAAAGAGTAAGTTTAAAAAATCCAAAGTTTCAAGCCTTGAGTAAAACTCTACTCGAGGCTTGATTTATTTTCTAAATGATATTTTTTAAGAGCCTTTAAGATAGAGAAACAGACAAGGATCATAAGGATGCAAACTGGCAATCCTGTCACTAAAGCTCCCGTTTGGAGAGCAATAAGCCCACCCCCCAATACTAATACAGCAGCGACAGCCCCTTCTATTAAAGCCCAGAATATTCGGAGTTTTACAGGAGTATCATCCCTGCCTCCGCTTGTTATAAAATCTATGACTAAAGAGCCACTATCAGAAGAAGTCACAAAAAAGATGATGCCCGCTAATACCACGAAGAAAATACTCAAATACGGAAGAGGGAAAAGTTCAAGTAGTGAATAGAGACCTGTATTAATATTTTCCTGAACAGCCTCACTAATACCCCCTGGCCCAAATAACTCTACATAAAAAGCAGTATTTCCAAAAATAGAAATCCAGATAATACTAGCTGCCGTTGGTCCAAGTAAAACTCCCATCATAAATTCTCGGATGCTTCTGCCTCTTGAAATTCTTGCAATGAATAGTCCAACAAATGGAGCCCAGGCAAACCACCAGGCCCAATAAAAGAAAGTCCAACTGTCCATCCAATGGGTGCCTCGATAGACCTCCATCCAAGTTGCTGTGCCTATCAGGCTTTGGAGATAAGACCCGGTGCTCTGAACTGTCGATCCAAGTATAAATAAAGTAGGCCCAACGATTACCATGAAAAGCATTAAAGCAATGGCCATCATAGAAGCAATTTTACTTAAAATCTGAATCCCATTATGTAATCCCGAGACAACTGACGCCGTGGCAAAAAGGGTGATAATCCCAATTAGTACTACTTGGATCTCAGCCCCAATTGCAATATTGAACAGATAATTGAGACCAGAATTTATATGTTGGATTCCTAGACCTAGCGTGGTTGCTAAACCAAACAATGTGGCTACTACGGCCATCGTGTCAATAAAATGTCCAATTGGTCCCTTCAGTCGATCTCCTAATAGGGGATAAAGAATCCATCGAACTCCAAGTGGTAATCCTTTATTGTATTTAAAGAACGCAATGGATAAACCCATTAAGGCATAAACTCCCCACCCATGCAAACCCCAATGCAGATAAGAAAGATTTAGCGCATTTTTGGCTGCTTGTAGTGTTCCTGCTTCTCCATAGGGAGGATTTGAAAAATGGCTGACAGGTTCTGCTACAGCATAAAACATCAGGACCAATCCTATTCCAGCATTGAATAACATACTTAGCCAGGCCCAAGTACTGAATTCCGGTTTTGAATACTTTCCTCCTAATCTTATGTTTTTGTAACGACTGAAGGCAAGGTAAATACAGAATATCAATATAACATTAACTGCCAGGACGTATAGCCAACCGAAACTAGTAGAAATAAAAGCTTGAAGGGATTCGAATAAATCTCCTACGGACTCTTGAAAGATTAAGGTGAGTGTGACAAATAGAACAATTAAACCTGCAGAGGGGAAAAAAACCCAGGGTTGAATGCTCTTTAAAAAGGGTACTTGGGTACTTTTTGAATCTTTGATAATTAGGGATGGTTTTTCGGCTAATTTAACCCATTTCCTATCACTATGGAAATATAAGTGAGCTTATCTAAGGACTTTTTGATGAATAGAAATAATGTGGAATAAATGATAAAGATGTATCAGTCAAAACTATTTTCTAATAGTGGAAATTTGAACAACCAAAAGCTGAATTATTTTTTTATCAAAATAAATATTAAAAAACCCTCTCCTAAATTAGTTCGGAGAGGGTTGAGAAAATGGAATTGATTCTATTCAGTTTCCTTCTTAATTTGGTTTTTATTCTTCACATATTTTTCCAACCAGGTATCCATTTCCCAAAGAGTGTGTAAGATAGACTCCTCGGCTGCATATCCATGGCTTTCATTCGGTAAGAAAACCAATCTTGCTGTTGCCCCATGGCCTTTCAGCGCATTATAATATCGCTCAGATTGGATGGGGAAAGTACCGGAATTATTATCTGCCTGCCCATGAATCAACAGGATTGGTGTTTCGACCTTATGCGCAAAAGAGAAGGGAGACATATTGAAGTATACATCCGGTGCTTCCCAATAAGTACGTTGCTCATATTGGAAACCAAATGGAGTAAGTGTTCTATTATAAGCGCCACTTCTAGCGATTCCTGCGGCAAACAAATTGGTATGGGAAAGTAGATTTGCCGTCATAAATGCACCATAAGAATGACCTCCTACCGCAATTCTATCTCTGTCACCAATACCCAACTCCACAATATGGTCTATTGCCGCTTCAGCATTTGCTACTAATTGTTCTATAAAATAGTCATTTGGTTCCTTATCCCCTTCGCCGACAATTGGCATTTCGGTTCGATCCATAATTGCATATCCGCGTGTTACCCAATAGAGTGGTGATCCCCAACTCAATCGTGTAAAGGCATATTTGGAACCACGCACCTGAGCAGCTACTTCTTTTGACTTATATTCTCTTGGATAGGCCCACATCAAAACTGGAAGAGGTCCATCTTTAGCTACATCATACCCTGCAGGAGTATAAATTACAGCAGAAAGATTCAGTCCATCCTTTCTTTTATAGGTTACCAGTTGCTTTTGAACTCCTTTTAGGGACTCATAAGGATTAGCAAAATTAGTCATTTGTCTAGGAGCAATTCTCTTTTTGGTGTTTACCAACCAGTAATTTGGTTGGATTTCAGTACTCTCTTTTAGAGTGATGAATTCAGTGCCATTATCGTCTATTACTTTTACAACTCTTTCATAGTAAGGCGCTTGAGATCTCCATAGGATTTCCTGCTCCTTTGTTTTTGTATTAAAAGTGGATAGGAAAGGCATGTTGCCCTCTGGAGAACCTCCGGGACTCGTCATGAATACTAAATCTCCTTTTCTCATGAGTACATTTCTACCAAATTCATTTTCTATGTAAAGAGGATCACCTGGATCATTATACAGATCATCCGATGATCTATCGATGATTACTCGTTTTGGCAGGGAAGGATCAGAAGGGTTTATTACTGATCTAACCTCTTTTCTAGATCTTGTCCAGCGCTCATTAAGGATGGCGAAAGAGTCATCAGACCAAGCTATTCCTGCATAACGGTACGGTGTGGAGGCTAATTTTTTCTTTTGGGCGGTAAAAGGGGCATCAAGTGTAAAAACAACATCTCTTTCCTCGGTGTCGACTCTAGCATCTCCTCCATCTTGTGCCTCTACCCAATACAAGGTAGCAGGCTTATCTGCTCTCCAGTTAATATTTCTTGGCCCCGTTACTGTGGCATCAAAACCTGTTGGTCGGTTTTCATCAAGTGGGATTTCAGCCAAAGTTTTTAATTTTTTTCCATCCTTTGACCAAATTTCTACATCATAAGGAAATCTTGATGCAGGAACCAAATAAGAAAATGGCTTTTTTATCAAATCCACCATGATATAGGAACCATCTGGAGATAGATCCATTCCTTTGATCATTCCACTTGGTCCAATTGGCTTTTTGCTTCCATCCAGATTTACGAGCATAATCTGAGAATCCATGAAAAAGGCAAAAAGGGCTTCATCATACGGATCTGCCAATAAATCCTGATAAGTTCTACTAGGAGCAGCATCTCCAGATGTTTCCTGGATGATTGGCCCTGCTGGAGCAGCCGGTCTTTGTGGCATTGATCCTCGGTTTGGATTCGCTGCTTTTATCAATAATTGATTTTCAGGAGTCCAAAGAATTGAATTTCCATAGACATCATTGACGATGGCATCTGTTAGTTTCTTTGCTTCAAAAGTGCTAAGATTCACTACCCAAAGGCTGATACCATTTGCTTCTGTCTGAGTAAATGAAAGATATTTTTCATCATGCGACATGGAGAAATCCCCCAAATTGGGATTGGATGGCAAGCCTGTGATCTGCTTTTCTTCTCCACTTTGGGTCATTTTGATTTTGATATTTTCTACTCCTCTTCCACGGCTCGGGCCGGAAGTAGCTGGATTAATTCTTAGACCAGCTATGCGTAATTCTGGCTGTGAAAGGTCCTCAATACTTGGGTTGTCTGCTCTTTCCAATAACAGCATCCAACTTCCGTCTTTATTAAAGCTAACAGATGGAGTGCTCGGAGCATCAACTAAATCCATGATTGATTTGGCAGGCTTTTGATAACCGGATTGAGCCTTAACTTCAGAAAATCCAAAGCATATTAGAATGCCTAGTAATAATCTGAAAGTAAATCTTCTTGTCATATAAATTAGGGTTTAGTTCCAATAACTAATTTAGTCTTGTCAGTTTGGATTACTACTTAAAAAGCCATCAATGGTTCGAATCGTGGATAAAGTCGCTTTTTATAAGTTGTCTTAAATTCTTAAAGAGTCAAATTTGAAGCAACATGCCACCTCTCGATTAACATAAATTTGTTCAAGGAGGTAAAAGTTATGACATGTCCAAAGTTGTCAAGAAATCCTTTAAAAAATTGAAGCTATAATTTTTAAAAAAAGAATTAGGATTATTAAGCTGCTAATTTTCTTAAAAACTAGTAGATTATTAAGACACAATCCAAAATAGCTGAGAAACTGTAGAATTTCTCAATATATTTGAAATTTAACCTCAGATAATTTATATCTTGACGTAAGTTAAATGAATATGAAATCAGGTTTTGTACCCTAGATAATTTTATTATATGAAGTTCATAGGAATTTTTTTTTTAATATTGGTCCTGCTGGGATCTTTTTCAATTTCTTTTGCCCAGGATGATGCGGCGGAGTTGGCAAAAAAACTAGCAAATCCCATTGCCTCTTTAATTTCCGTACCATTCCAGAATAATACAGACTATGGAATTGGTGAATTTCGCGGAACTCGGAATACAATGAATTTTCAGCCGGTGTTGCCAGTGAAAATCAATGATAATATCAATATGATTACTAGGGTGGTATTACCCATCGTAACTCAATACAATATCACAGCACCAGGTGAAAAACAAACAGGTTTGGGTGATGCAGTGATGTCCGCATTTTTCTCACCGGCTAATTCTGAAAAACTAACTTGGGGAGTAGGTCCTGCGTTTTTACTTCCTGTAGGGACAAATGATTTCTTAACAACCAAGAAATTTGGAATGGGACCTACAGCTGTAGCATTAAAGCAATTGAACGGATGGACAGTTGGAGGTTTAGTAAATCAGATTTGGTCTGTGGCAGGTAATGAAAACCGTCCTGATGTAAGTCAGATGTTCGTCCAACCATTCGTTGTCTATAACTGGAAGTCAGGGGCAGGAATTGGAGCCAGTATGGAATGGACACAAAACTGGAAAGCATCTACTTCTACTCTTTGGCTAAACCCAACAATCTCTGCTGTAACCAGTCTTGGAAAGCAAAAAACTCAATTTGTCGTGGGACCAAGACTAAATCTTGCTGCTCCGGATGGCGGTAAAGCGGATTGGGGTTGGAGAGCAGTGGTAATCTTCCTGTTTCCCAAATAGATTGTAGTACAGAATTTAATACACAACAATTTCGAAAAAGTCAGTTGGAGTTTTAGGAATTTGCTAAGTCTATTTTTCCCATTTCCTTCTGATTTTTATTAACCTTGTAGTACTAATGAAAGCATCGCCTTAAGAGCATATTTTATTGGTAATTTTTCTCAAAAAAGACCCAAAAATTGATACTTTAATTATTATAGGCTAAAGTTTTTCGCTCTTTAAATGTTTGATAAAGCTATAATTTACCATTTTTACCTTCTTAACTCGAAGAAGATGGGGAAATGATTCAAATAATAGCTGAAGTTGGACTAGGATTGGGTTTAATGGTTAGCCTTGTGTTAATTATTTTTTCTATTAAAAAAGGAACTGCTAATTGGCTGTTGGGAGTATCTTTATTTTTGCTATGGTATTGCTTAATCATCTCTGAATTATATCGAACAGAACTTATTTACACCTATGCTCATTTTTCCAGAACAGGAAATATAGCTGCATTTTTGGTAACGCCGTTTTTATATTTTTTTACTGAGAGGACTTTCGATCAAAGTAAATCCCCGACAAAAAGGTACTGGTGGGTCTTTATACCTGTCTTGTTTTATTTCATTGATTTCCTTCCTTATTTCCTATTATCACTTGAAGAGAAAAGACAAATAGTTCGATCTCAGCAGCTGGGGGATGGACATTTTGTGTTTAAAGAGGGTTTTTTTACTCCTGATTGGGTCCAATATTACCTTAGGTTTTTGTGGCTGGTCTTATTTTTATTTTTGACAGTTAGAGTGGTATGGAAAAATAAGTTTATCATTCAATCACAGAAAAGCAAGAATAACCGAACTATCGCGGGTTTTATTCTAGTGATTACTTCCCTTTACGCTATTTCAATAATACCTGGCTTTTTTATGAATTATTTCATTGAAAGCTCTTATGATCTTCAAATTCAAAGTATTAGTGTCTCCATTACTTTAATATTTACGGCTGTCTTTTTGATTTTTAAGCCCACTTATTTGTATGGATTTTATATAGAAAAGGGGACGCTTGGCATTGAGAAAAAGAAAGATTTAAAAGCAGATTATGCTTCCGAAGAAATAAATGCCAGTGATCAATCAATCGGTGACGCCCTTGATAAATATGTAAGAAAAGAAAAGGCATATAAGAACTCAGCTTATTCTATTCATGATTTGAGTAAAGAAATTGGTATACCTGTTTATAAAATTTCTCCGGCCATCAACTCTTGCTATGGTACGAATTTCAATACTTGGCTAAATGGACATAGGATAAAAGAATTTGAAGAATTGATCTTATCAGGAGCTCATGAAAACCAAAGCTTAGATCAAATTTCCAGTCAATGTGGCTTTTCCAACCGTACTACTTTTACAAATTCCTGTAAAAAGATAACAGGTTATACTCCTAGTGGATATGTCAAAACCATGGCTTCTTGAGGCTTCTGGCTTTAAAAAACTGTGAATATTTTCCAAATCGTTACATTTTCGGGAGACTTTGAAGAGGTTAAAGAGTTATTTAAGGTGTAAAATTTTATCTTTAAACTGTTATATTTAGGGTTTAACTGATTTTTATAGATTGTTTTCAATTCTAATCAAATAGATTTTCCTCAAAAATGACTCTAATTTATTAATTCCTAATCTATCCAATTTCAACTTAAGAAAGGAAATTCAAATCTTTTCTAATTCTATTAAATAACATTACTAATTATGGAAAAAACACAATCAATTTTTAAAAGCCTTCTTTTATTGATGCTATTCAGCCCAATATTGGCTTTTGCACAAGATAAACCCAATATTCTGGTAATTTGGGGAGATGATATAGGCACATGGAATATCAGCCATAATAACCGAGGTATGATGGGGTACAAAACCCCGAACATTGACCGAATTGCTCGTGAGGGTGTAGGTTTTACCGATTATTATGCGCAGCAATCTTGTACAGCTGGACGAGCTGCTTTCATTGGAGGTAATGTACCTGTGAGAACCGGTATGACTAAAGTGGGTATGCCAGGAGCCAAAGAAGGATGGCAAATGACAGATATCACAATGGCGACCGTAATGAAGAACCTAGGTTACAGTACAGGTCAATTTGGTAAGAATCACCAAGGAGACCGCGATGAGCATTTGCCAACGATGCATGGTTTTGATGAGTTTTTTGGAAATCTTTATCATTTAAATGCTGAAGAAGAGCCAGAAAATTTTGATTATCCTGCCGATTTGGTTTTGAAAAACGGTAAGACCTTCGGGGAAGTATATGGTCCAAGGGGAGTAATTCACAGTTGGGCTGATGGTAAAGGCGGACAGAAAATTGAGGATACCGGTGCTTTGACCAAAAAGCGAATGGAAACTATTGACGATGAGTCTCTCGCTGCTGCTAAAGAATTTATTAAAAAACAGGTGGAAGATGGGAAACCATTTTTTACTTGGTGGAATGCTACCAGAATGCACTTCAGAACTCACGTAAAAGAAGAGCATATAGGAATCAGTGGTCAGGATGAGTATTCTGACGGTATGGTGGAGCATGATATGCATGTAGGTGAATTATTAGCACTTTTAGACGAATTAGGAATTGCTGACAATACAGTAGTGTTTTATTCTACAGATAATGGTCCACACTATAATACGTGGCCTGATGCAGGAACAACTCCTTTCCATGGTGAAAAGAATAGTAGCTGGGAAGGAGCATATCGCGTTCCGGCTTTCATAAAATGGCCTGGAAAAATCCCTGCTGGTGAGACATTGAACGGAATCGTCTCTCATGAAGATTGGTTACCAACTTTTGCAGCAATCGGAGGTGATCCTAACGTGAAAGAAAAAATCATGAAAGGAGTAACCATGGGTGGTCGTACCTATAAAAACTATATTGATGGCATGAATCAATTAGATTACTTGACAGGCAAAGTGGATGAATCTCCCCGTAAAGGCTTCATCTATGTGGATGATGCAGGTTCGGTAGCGGCTTTGAGATATACTGATTGGAAAGCGATGTTCTTGGAAAACAGAGCTGATAAACTCCAAATTTGGTTGGAACCATTTGTAGAACTAAGAGCTCCATATTTATTTAATTTAAGAAGAGATCCTTTCGAAAAAGCATTGATTGGTTCTAATACCTATTACGATTGGTATATTGATCGCGCATATATCCTTATGGCTATGCAAGGATACGCCTTCAATTTCTTGTCCACTTTCCAGGAATATCCGCCAAGTCAAACAGCAGGTGACTGGAGCTTAAGCAAGGTGGAAGCACAGATTAATAATATGGTCAAAGCAAATAATCAATAACATTTCTAAAGCCGGTCAAACTGGACCGGCTTTTTTCTTTTAACCTTTATGGATTTTGTAGAAACACAGTCAATTATGAAAAAGTACAGCTTCTTTATTATTTTAACTACTTTTTTGGTTTCCACTTCCTGTCAATCTCCTGATACTACTGATTCCAGCATCTCTTCTACCGTATCTACGGATTTTGACGCCTTATCCTCCTGGAATGAAGGCCCAACCAAACAGGCAATTATAGATTATGTAGAAGATGTATCTAATCCGGAAAGTGCCAACTTTATTCCAATTGAAGATCGCATCGCAACATTTGACAATGATGGTAATTTGTGGTCGGAACAGCCTGCCTATTTCCAATTGTTTTTTGCTATGGATCGCGTAAAAGCATTAGCATCAGATCATCCAGAATGGAAAACAACACAGCCTTTCCAGTCGGTTTTGGAAAATGACATGAAAACCCTAAGCTCATTTGGGGAGCATGGTTTACTCGAATTGGTTATGGCATCTCACTCTGGGATGTCGACTGAGGAATTTGAACAAATAGTGACTGATTGGTTAGCCAATTCAAAGCACCCTCGTTTTGATAGGCCATTTAATGAATTGATCTACCAACCCATGTTAGAGTTGTTGGACTATTTGAGAGCAAATGAATTTAAAACCTTTATCGTATCAGGTGGAGGGATTGAATTTATGAGACCGTGGGTTTATAAAGCATATGGTATTCCTTCTGATCAAGTAATAGGAAGTAGTATTGCGACTGAGTTTGATTACAACAATGGAAACCCCATCATCAAAAGACTACCAAAAATTGACTTTATAGATGATAAGGAAGGGAAACCCATAGGAATTCATAAGTTTATAGGGAAAAAACCAGTATTCGCTTCCGGTAACTCTGATGGAGATTTACAGATGCTTCAATGGACTGATTCCAATAAGTATAAATCATTTCAATTGTACCTACACCATACGGATGCTGATCGTGAATGGGCCTATGATAAGGATTCATCAGTAGGAAGGTTAGATAAAGGTTTAGAAGAAGCAAGCAGTAAAGGATGGACCGTAATTGATATGAAAAACGACTGGAAAGTGATTTATCCTTTTGAATTAAAATAGAACTTCCAGATTTTGAATTAAATAGATAGCTGGAAATATTTTTATTAACTCTAAATATTAAAATAGCTCGCTGTATTTATGGCGGGCTATTTTTTTTAATTTAAGAAGAGAAAACAAATCAGAAGTTTAATCACTTGAAATTCAACATATTTTATCTCTAAAACCTATCGAGTATATAATGAATAAAGTTAACCTAAATGAAAAATTTGATCTGATCAAAGAGCATTGGAGCCCTAAGATCATTGGTGAACTTAACGGGCAAGATGTCAAACTTGCGAAAGTTAAAGGTGAATTTGTATGGCATGATCATAAGGGTGAAGATGAACTATTCCTAATCATCAAAGGAACACTTCGAATTGAGTTTAGAGACCGAAGTGTAACCTTAAATGAAGGGGAAATGCTAATAATTCCCAGAGGAGTGGAGCATTACCCCATAGCCGAGGAAGAAGTCTTGCTTCTACTTTTCGAGCCACAAAATACAAAACATACGGGTGATGTGATGACTGAGCGTACTGTTCAAAAATTCGAAAAGATATAATTCTAAATTATATGAAAAAATCAACTTCATCTGTTGCTCTGCTTTTATTCATGCTCATCTTGGCCTGTGATCCGAATGACAGAAAAGTAGCTCTTGACCACGAAGAGCTTTCCATTTCAACTATTCACGAGAAATATATTTCAGGAGAACTTACTGCAGCCAAACTTGTGGAGGCCTATCTTACTCGAATTGATTCAATCAATCCAAAAATCAATGCGCTTACCACTATCAATCCTAAAGCATTAGAAATAGCGGAATCACTGGATGAAGAGTTCAAGGAAACGGGAACTTTGCGACCGTTGCATGGAATTCCGATGATCGTTAAAGACAATATCAATACAGTCGGTATGCCGACCACTGCAGGGTCATTGGCATTGGCAGATTTTTATCCAGAAACAGATGCTTTTATAATTAAAAAACTTGAAGATGCCGGAGCAATTATACTTGCCAAATCAAATATGGCAGAATGGGCTTTTTCTCCTATGCACTCGGAAAGTTCTACAGCAGGCGTTACCCGTAATCCTTATAATTTAGATTATGTGCCAGCAGGTTCCAGCGGAGGCACAGGTGCTGCAATAGCAGCAAATCTGGGAACTATAGGGTTAGGAACGGATACTGGCAATTCGATCAGAGGACCTTCTTCACATAATGCTTTGGTTGGATTCAGAAGTACGCTGGGACTAGTCAGTCGAGAGGGAATTGTACCGCTGTATTTGAGAAATGACGTAGTTGGGCCAATGTGCAAAACCGTCGAAGACGCTACAAGAGTTTTGCAAGTAATGGCTGGCATAGACCCGGAAGATGCTTTGACCTCTTATTCCGAAGGAAGGTCAAAAAATAATTACATGCAATATCTTTATGAAGAAGGTTTGAAAGGAGCTAGAATTGGCGTTTTCCGTACGCTGAGTGAGCGTAACCCTGACCCGGAAATCAGCATACTATTTAATCAAGCATTAGAAGATATGCAAGGATTAGGAGCTGTGATAATAGATTCCGTTTCGGTTGCGAACTTTGATGAATTGAGGCAAGATCAATGGTGTCCCACTTTCCGAACTGACCTAGAGGACTTCCTTGAAACTTACGTGAAGCGAGATACCATGAGTACGCTAGAAGATGTTTTAAGAGTCGGGACGAAATCAGACTACACACGTCAACGAATCGAGTCATTAAGCGGCGGGAATATGGGGAGAAGAGGAAATCCGGAAATTCCTTGTGGAAATGTTTACGAGGATGAAAAAAGGGTTGCCTTTCGTGAAGCAATAGAGAAAAAAATGGACTCCTTACAGTTGGATGCTCTGGTCTACCCATCGTGGAATAATAGGCCTGCACTTATCGAAAAATTTCAGGAGGAATATCGAGGTGATAATTCTCAGATCATAGCTCCCGCTACTGGTCAGCCGGCCTTCACTGTTCCCATGGGGTTTAGTTCAGGAAATTTACCTGCTGGATTGCAGTTTCTTGGAAGAATGTATGCAGAGCCGACCTTAATTAGACTAACTTACAGTTATGAGCAAGGAACAATGCATAGAAGGCCACCGAATTTCTAAATTTCTTTGTATTATTATTAGCTGTTCCATTAGATTTTAGCGAAATTATTATCATATGAGTTTTTTACTTTCACAAAAAAGAATCCTTTTAATAGTAATACCCTTTACTTTTTGCTACCTAAGCTTAATTGCGGATTCATTTGCCCAAGGAGCACAAAAGATATTCAATCCAGTACATGATGCTTATTTCGATAGTATTAAACAGATGGATTATCCTTTTATCTTTCCGATTTTAGGAAAAGGAGCTGCAAAGAGGGGATATGATCTTCCGTATGCTTATGGAGTCAGCGGGATTTATTTTACTCAAAGACAAGAAATTCTTATTGAACGAACTCTGATAGGCTTTAATGGAAGTGAAAAAGTAGACGTCAGTAATTTTATAAAGTTTGGCCCAACAATCGCAACAACCAATGCTTATACCGTTCGGCCAGATATCTGGGTTTTACCATTTTTGAATCTTTATGGGATTTTTGGAGGAGGGACTACCCAAACTGATGTTAATTTAATCTCTCCAGTTGGGTTTGAGACAAGCCAGCGATTTTCTGTTAGCAGTTTTGGTTTAGGAGCAACCTTGACAGGAGCATTTGGTCCTATTTGGGTTGCTTGGGATAACAATTACAATTTTGCAGATGTGGAAGTGGTCGTTGAACCTGTTCCTGCTTTCAACAGTAGTTTGAGAATTGGACATGCCATTTCTTATTTTAATCATCCACAAAGATCTTTATCTGTATGGGCTGGTGTGTTTTATCAAAACATTCAAAATGATACTAAAGGTAGTATTGCAGTATCGGAAATATTTCCTGGTTTTGGGGAGGGAAAAGTAATAGAGTTTCTCGACGAGTGGGCAGATGGTCTTCCGCCAGCACAGAAAATTATTGCCAAACAAATCATTAGGAAGTTGGAAGAAGCGGGTCAAGGAATAGATGCATCCAATAGTTTTATTGACTACACGTTGGATAAAAAAGTAGCGGCACCTTTTAATATTATTCTCGGTGCACAATATCAATTTAATAAACATTGGATGCTGAGAACCGAATTTGGTGTATTTGGAAAAAGAAGCCAATTTTTGTTGAATTTAAACTGGAGGTTTCCTGGATTTAAACACACTAAAAAATGAAATTTATAAGAATAGTAGCCTTTGCGGCAATAGGATTATTTACCCATTCTTCAGTTCAAGCTCAAGTTCTTTTGAGCTTAATATTTGGGGATAAATTGAATAACGAAGAGAATGCATTCGGTATTCATTTAGACTATAGTTTCAATAATATTTCCAATTTACCAGAGTCAAACTATCAGGGCTCTTTCAATTTAGGTATTTTTTTTAGCCATAGAGTTAATGATCATTGGGAAATGAATTTAGACCTTCTCGGAAAATATGTAAGAGGAGCAAAAGGAATACCTGCTTATCCATTATTGGACCCTTCCTTGGATTCTAAGTTTACAGGAACAACGATAAATAGAAAAATTAATTACGTGAGTGCACCGATCACAATTAGGTATAAAAATAAGAAGGGGATATTCTTAGAGGCAGGTCCACAGTTTGCATTGAGAACAAAAAAGGCTTTTGATTATTTTGAAACAGATTTACCTGATGGAGAGCTTAATTTGAAAGTAGATATAAAAGATCAGGTCAAGCAATTTGATATTTCTTATGTCATTGGTTTGGGTATGTATATAGGAAAGGATAAAATAAACGCTCTGGGAATACGCTATTATGGAGGGCTTATTGATGTCATGAAAAATCTTGAAAGTGGAAATAAACATAGCCAGTTTGCTATCTATACCAACATTCCAATTGGAAGGGCAAAAGCAGGATTAAAATAATTATAGATTAATAAGTTGCATAAGGGCTGATTGACCCGTCTTAAAGAAAGAATTCTTATTAATTAAGTTATTTGTAATCATTACTTATGAAATTCTTGAGATACCAATTTTTGCTCTTAATAATTCTGGGATTTGTTTCTTGCAAAGAAGACAAAGATCTCCTACCGATTACTCCTTTAGAAGGGACATGGCAATATTCCTATTATAATCAGGATCAGCAGTTCTTTTTTATCTACCAATATATTTTTAACCCAGATGGAACTATGGAGAAGAGTATTTTAATTAGAGAAAGCGATACTCCAAAGATCCTTGGCTATTATAGTAATGCTTTGGGCACTTACGAATTGCGTGGCGAAACATATTCTGAAGTTTTGGAGAGGCAATTTGTTTTGGCATTAGATGCATATGTTTTCTATGTACCCAAAGAAAAACTAATCGAAGTTGAGGTCACTTCTGGATTTTCAAATAATGGGACACTTATTTTTTCTGAAAACAACAGATCTTTTGAGTTGGGATTCACCTGTAATGACACTCCTTCTGGAAGAACAACCAGTTGTCAAGCAGCAATAACCTACAAAAGAGTGGATTAATTTTTATTCATTTGGATGCTTTTTCATCCAATGATCTACAGAAAAATTACCCGATCCATAAATAAGGAATACAATCAAAAGGATGAGTACTGCTAAAGAAATACCAAATTCCAGGTTGTTTGAAACAGAAAGAAAACCTTGACTACTATTTACGAATAGCACAGCTCCCAATAATATTGGTATCTGAAATACAATTGCAATTCTAGTTACCAATCCCAAGGCTATCAATATTCCCCCTACTAAATGTGCAAAAGCAACGAAATGTGCTAATCCTAGATTTACAAATTGTAGATCTGCACTTTTCATAATATTTAAGAGTGCTTCTGTGTCAGAAATAAATAAAATGCCTTTATACAGGATAAAAAGACCTAAAATTACCCTTACAAAATCAATCCATTTTGGATGATGAGCATCTGCCCATTGTTCAATTTTTGATACAGCATTCATAGTATTTTGGGTTTTGGTTATATATTTTATACATGATTAATTTATTAATGATTTGAAATTCAAGTTGTTGTAGAGTTTTTTTGCTGTTCCTCATGATATTTAAGTGTCCAAATTTGTATCCTTCCCTGAATTTTTTTTAGATCAAAAATCATTTGCAGTATCTTAATCGATCAATTCCAATCTCATGCATTCAGTTTTAAAACTATTTCTTGCCTTCTTTTTTATAACACAAATTCAAAATTCCTATGGTCAAGATTTACCTAAAGGATTTATGCTCATCTGGGAAGAAGATTTTAATGGGGAGGGATTAATAGATAATTCAAAATGGAATTTTGAGGAAGGATTCGTTCGAAACAATGAGCTCCAGTGGTACCAAGAGGCCAATGCCATTCAGACTAATGGCGTATTGCAGATTCAGGGTAGAAGGGAAAAAGTAAAAAATCCGACATTTGAAGAAGGAAGTAATAATTGGAAAAAGTCCAGAGAGTTTGCTGAATATACATCTTCAAGTATAAATACTAGAGGTAAGTTTGAATTTCAATACGGGATTTTGGAGGTACGGGCAAAGTTTGATACTGCTTCAGGAATGTGGCCTGCTATTTGGACTTTGGGTATATCAAAGCCCTGGCCGGCTAATGGAGAGGTAGATGTGATGGAGTTTTATCAGGTTAATAGAGAGAAGACGATTTTGGCAAATGTGGCTTGGGCAGATGCCAAAAAAAGAGCGAATTGGGATGAAGCGAAAATTCCTTTTGCCGATTTTTTAATGAAAGACCCAAACTGGCAAGAGAAATTTCACATCTGGAAAATGTACTGGACGGAAAATTTTATCAGACTTTATCTCGATGGAGAACTTTTGAATGAGGTAGATCTTTCAACCATCCTCAATCCTGATGGATTTAATCCATTTCACCAGCCTCATTACATTTTATTGAACTTAGCCTTAGGGGCAAATGGAGGAGATCCATCCGGAACTGAATTTCCAAAAGAATATCTGATTGATTATGTGAGAGTTTATCAGAAAAAGTAAGTTTAATCAAAGGTTTTGGAACTGTCAGAAACCAGATAATTCAATTCTTTGAGTTCCTTTTCTGTTAGGTCTCTCCACTTTCCGACAGGAATGTCCAAGTGTACGTTCATGATTCGAATTCTTTTCAATTGTTTTACCTCATACCCCAAATACTCACACATACGTCTAATCTGCCGGTTGAGACCCTGCGTCAAAATAATTCGGAATTTAAATCGGGAAATTTTTTCTACTTTACATGGGTCAGTTACCGTTTCCAAGATGGGAATTCCTCCCGCCATTCGCTGAATAAACCGATCATGTATGGGCTTATCCACTGTGACAATGTATTCTTTTTCATGATTGTTTTTTGAACGGAGTATTTTATTGACGATATCCCCTTCACTGGTTAAAAAAATGAGACCTTCGGAGTCTTTATCTAACCTCCCTATTGGAAATATGCGTTGAGGATGACCTATGAAATCAATCATATTGTCTTTCTCCCCTTTCGTATCGGTCGTTGATACTATACCAACAGGTTTGTTAAAGGCAATATAAACATGTTTCTGCAGGGGTTTTCCTACTGCTTTTCCATCTACTTTGACTATGTCATTTGGCATTACCTTAGTGCCAATTTCAGGTATTTTCCCATTCAAAGTAATCCTTCCTGCTTGTAGCAGCTTATCCCCTTCTCTTCGGGAACAAAACCCTGCTTCGCTCAGATATTTATTTATCCGGATCCCCTGATTTTCTTCCATATCTTAAAATTCCTTGATTCTCTGCAAATAAAAAACCCCGAAACAATAAATGATTCGGGGCTCTTTAACTTTTATAACTTAAGAATTACTTTCCTTTTTCTCCAATAGAAATCATCGCACATCTGAAACCAATAGAATTGGTAGCAGAATCCTGGTGCATAAATCTACGCGTACCTGGGGCAAGCCAATAAGCAACATCTTTCCAAGAACCACCTTTGTAAACTCTAAACTCATCGCTTAGCATGGAGGTCTCATAATTATCGATTTCATCGTAAGCTCCATCTTTTCTCAATGGATTAAGGTCATCAAAATCCTGATATGAAAGTGGACGATATACATCATAAACCCACTCATTCATATTCCCAGCCATATGATAAAGACCGAAATCATTTGGAGCCATATCATAAACATTGGTTGGAAGGATTTCTCCATCATTTCTTTGATTTCCAGCAATACCTGCATAATCACCACGACCTCTTTTGAAGTTGGCCAAGAAATCACCTTGCTTACCTTTTCTCTTTACGTTGTATGGATTTCTAACGCCTCGTCCATCCCATGGATAGATTCTTCCATATTCCTGATTTTCGTCAAGATACTGCGTTCCTATCATCGCTTTTGCAGCATATTCCCACTCCCCTTCGTTAGGCAGACGGAAATCAGCCATTGCAACTCCTCGTTCGATCAACTGATTTTTGGTAAAAGTAGAATCGATTTCTCTTTCTTTTCTGATGATTTCCTGAACATATTCAGTTCTCCACTTAGAATACACATTTGCCTGTGTCCAAGAAACTCCAGCAACAGGATAGAAATTGAATCCAGGAAATCTGAAATAGTAAGACTGATACAAATCATTGAAAGACATTGCTCCAGACCAAACATTTTCTGAAGGTTCTAATTTCAGAATTGAATCTGCACTTACGTTTTTCTTCATCGCAAACAGAAATTCACGATAATCATTATTCGTGATTTCAGTTTCGTCCATGTAGAAATTAGAAATCGTTACGGTCCTTTCCTGATTATCTCGGAATGCCATAACGTCTTCTTCCTGCGAACCAAGAACTGCTCGACCACCTTGGATAAATTTTAGGTTTGGTCCAGGAATTTGTTCTGCGTTTTTCGCTACAAAAAAGTTGGTTGAATCATTTTCTTCAAAACTGAACTCAGCTCCTGTTGTCGCACTTTTTTTACCTGGGTTGTTGGCAGTTCTTCTACCATACCCTGGAGTTTTGTTACAAGAGGTAAGAATTGAACCTGCGGTAATTACTAAAACCGCTGTCCACATTCCCCATGATTTGTTACTAAGACGCATATTTATAGGTATTAAAGTCTAGATCAATTTGTAAATATAGGAGCAAAACGCACCACTTCCAATCAATTTTCAAGGTCGCAAGTTTAAGAAAAGCTCCTTAACATGCAAATTTTTAGGTATTCAACAAAATCGGTATGAAAAAATGCAATATTTATGCCAATTAAATATTCATTAAATCATGATTCCGCCATCTCTTTTAAAGCAATTTGAGCTTTAGATATACTTGGAACTTCCGACACTGTAAGAATCAAACGGTTTTTATGTTCTTTTATTTTACTTCTTTTTGCGTGGTTCTGAACAAATTTCATGATTTTCCCGAAAATGGCAGAAGAGTAAAAATCGTCTCTTGAGGATGGGAGCAAATAACACTTCATTAGATTTCCTTTCAAGCTTAATTTTTCTATTCCAAGCCGTTCAGCCGTCCATCTTAATCTTACTGTTTCCATAAGGTCTTCCACAGAACTCGGCAAAGGACCAAACCTGTCCAGCAGCATGCTGGAAAACTTGTCTAACTCCTCTTCATTTTTGATTGCGTCAAGCTTGGAATATAACCCCAATCGTTCCGAAATGTTGGTAACATATTCCTCTGGTATCAATAACTCCAAATCGGTTTCTATGGTACAATCTTGCACCAAGACTTTTACTTTTTCCTTGAGGTCTACTTCGAATAAAGCAGCAAATTCATTTTCCTTCAATTCTTGAACGGCCTCATCCAAAATTTTATGGTACATCTCAAAGCCCAAGTCTGTTATAAATCCACTTTGTTCGGCACCAAGTAAATTTCCAGCACCACGAATATCCAGGTCTTTCATTGCAACTTTAAAACCATCTCCCAAATCTGAAAATTCTTCGAGCGTCTGCAAACGCTTTCTCGCCTCAGGAGTAAGGCCAGACATTGGCTGAGTCAATAAATAACAAAAGGCCTTTTTATTACTCCTGCCGACACGACCACGCATTTGATGTAGGTCGCTCAACCCAAACATATGTGCTCGATTGATGATGATCGTATTGGCATTAGGAATGTCCAAACCTGATTCTATGATATTAGTAGAAACTAAGACGTCGTATTCATGGTCAATAAAACCCACCATGATTTTTTCGAGTTTCTTCCCATCCATTTGACCATGTGCCCCAACTACTCTAGCATCTGGTACTAATTTCATAATCAAATTGGCAATGCTATCTATCTCACCAACCCGATTATGGACAAAGAAAACTTGTCCACCACGCCTCAACTCATAAGCAACAGCATCCCTTATTTTTTCCTCTTGAAAAGTGACTACCTCTGTGGTTACTGGTTGCCTATTGGGTGGAGGGGTAGCAATAACGGATAAATCCCTTGCCCCCATAAGAGAGAAATGTAGGGTTCTCGGAATTGGTGTGGCTGTCAAGGTCAAAACATCTACATTGACTCTTAGATTCTTTAATTGGTCTTTTACCTTTACACCAAACTTTTGTTCTTCATCTATGATTAAAAGGCCCAAATCTCTGAAGACTATATCTTTATTGACAATTTTATGGGTTCCTACCAAAATATCGATTTCACCCGATTTCACCTGCGAAATAATCTCTTTGATTTCCTTTGCGGATCGAAACCTATTGATGTATTCAACTTTTACGGGTAGATTCTCTAATCTTTCACTAAAAGTCTGGTAGTGCTGCATGGCCAAAATAGTGGTCGGAACTAAAACAGCTACTTGTTTTCTATCATTCACTGCTTTGAAGGCAGCCCGAATAGCAACTTCTGTTTTACCAAACCCAACATCACCACAAACTAATCGGTCCATTGGATAAGATTTTTCCATATCTGCTTTGACATCGGCAGTCGACAATGCTTGATCCGGCGTGTCTTCATAGATAAAGGATGATTCTAATTCCACTTGAAGGACAGAGTCTCTACTAAAAGAAAAACCTGAGGCGGACCTTCTCTTAGCATATAGTGCGATCAAATCCTTTGCGATGTCTTTGACCTGTCTTTTAACCTTTTTCTTTTTATTGTCCCACTCCGGCGAGCCTAATTTGGACATGGAGGGCATCGTTCCTTCTTGTCCGGAATATTTTGAGATCTTATGAAGTGAATGGATATTGACGTAAAGCAAGTCATCATCCCGGAAGACTAACCTGACTGCCTCTTGTAGCTTTCCATTTACTTCCACTTTTTCAAGTCCGGCAAACCTACCGACTCCATAATCTATGTGAACGATATAATCTCCGGGATGCAAGGCCTTTAGTTCTTTTATTGTTAACGCTTTGGACTTGCTTGCCTTGATTCTGGTTTTGTATCGGTGAAATCGTTCGAATAGCTGATGGTCTGTATAACAGACCAATTTCAGAACACGATCTTCAAATCCTTCTCTCAATCCTAAAAGCATACTTTGGATCTGAAGGGTAGGGTCAAGCTCTTTGAATATCCCTAATAATCGATCAATTTGCTTTTCGTTTTCGGCTATTAAAATATTGGTGAATCCTCTTTTTTCATTTTCTGCAAAATTGCTAACCAACAAATCAAAATTCTTATTGAAGGAAGGTTGAGGTTGACTTTCCCATTTGAATTGTTTTGCTCCTTTGAGATAAAACTGTTTCCCAAATTCAATTTGAGAATGGGTCTTTGCCAGATTTGCAAAATCTTTTCCTTTTTCGAAAAGATCTGCTGGTTTTAGCATTAATTTATCCGTTTGCGTTTGTTTTGCGATCACACCAAAAGCTTGTTCAGCTTTGTGAAAGCATTCATCCATGACATCAAGCGTAAGTTGATAGTCCTTGTGCCAGATTTTACAATCATCTGGAAGAAAGCTCAAGAAAGATTGACGAACTTCCTGTAGTAGTTTGGTTTGTACATTTGGAATCAAGGAAATCTTATCCACACTGGAAATGGAAAGCTGACTTTCCGGATCAAATGTTCTGATACTTTCTATTTCTTTTCCAAAAAGCTCTAGACGATAAGGATGCTCATTCGAGAAAGAGAAGACATCTAAAATACCTCCCCGAATAGCAAATTGTCCAGGTTCGTAGACAAAATCAGTTTTCTCAAAATCGTAGCTTGTCAATATCTCTGCCACGAATTCCATGTCCACAGACTCCCCTACACTTGCGGTAAAAGTATTTTCAAGTAAGGATCTTTTGTTTATCACCCGCTCGTAAAGGGCTTCAGGATAAGAAATGATTACTTTAGAGGATGATTTGGCTTCTAATACTTGGTTTAGAATCTCGGATCTCAGTAATACATTTGCATTATCTACCTCTTCGTATTGATAAGCCCGTTTAAAACTGGAAGGGAAAATCATATGATCTTCCACATGCAACAAATTTTGAAGATCGGAATTAAGGTAGGCTGCTTCTTCCTTATCCTGAGCGATAATTAGATGAAAACCACCGTATTTTTGAAAGTAATTTGCAAAAAGTACCATGTCCAAACTTCCAGACAGACCCTTTATTTGTAGCGTATACTTTTCATTCTGACTTAATTCATGAGAAAGCGTCTGAAAGATGGGGTCTGATTGGTAGATAGATAGAAATGCCTGTCGATCCAAAATAAAATGGTTTGAGAGTAAGGGGATTCAGCCCAAATTTAGGGCATTCTGTTGTCTTTAGTGATAAATTGATTTGATTTAGAGAATTCTGAACCTAAGGACTCTTAAAATGTTTAGGAAACATGGGGAATACAAAAGATTCGCAAAGCTGGTTCCAAAAACTGGAAAGTTTGCACCCTTACGAAACAATGTTATATCTGGGAATGCTCGGCAGTGGCTTGATATTTCTTTTTTTGTCCGTTGCTTTCCTTATTTCCGGACTTAATCAACTGGAAGGCCTGAACAGCCGGGTTCCAATTGCTTTTTTGGTATCGACGCTTCTGATCATCATGAGTGGATACTCTGCTAGTAAAATGAGAATTTATTACTTAGAGGAAAATACGGAAAGGCTTCAGGTGGCTTTGAGAAACACTTTGTTTTTGGGAATAGCATTCACTTTTTCACAAGTAATAGGTTGGATGGAGCTATCAAATATGGGGATCAATTTTACCGGCATACCAAGTGGTAGCTTCCTTTATGTACTATCAGGAATTCATATTTTTCATTTGCTAGGAGCTATGGTTTTTGCTGTGATCATGTGGGTTCAGCTAAGGAATAAACAAAGGGATCAAATCAAAAACTTAGTGCTTTTAACAAACCCTTATGAAAAAATGAGGATTCGTCTTTTTACTCGATATTGGCATTTTATGGATGTGATCTGGCTGATTTTATTCTTTCTCTTTGTTCTAAGCTTTTAATCCAAAAAAATGGAAATTATAATAAAAACTCAAGTTGAGCAGGATTTCCTGAGTGTTAAGGAAGGATTTGACAAAACCTTATTCAAAAAGCTCAGTCCTCCTTTTCCGCCAGTCAAGCTCCTAAGGTTTGATGGATCCAAAAAAGGAGATTTAGTTTCCCTTGAATTGAATTTCATTTTTTTTCAACAGAAGTGGGTTAGTGAAATTATCGAAGATAAAACTACTGAAGAGGAATTCTATTTTATTGATCAAGGAGTTGAATTACCTTTCTTTTTGAAATATTGGAGACATAAACACCGCATTTTTAAAGTAGGGGAAAATTCAATTATCCAAGATGAAATCAGCTATAAAGCACCCTTCCTCATATTGACTTGGTTATTATATCCCGCTATGTTGCTTCAATTTGGATACAGAATTCCGATCTATAAGAAAATTTTCAAAAAGAATTAGATCAGAGCTGGCTTGTTTTCACAATCCACAATTAAACAATCTCCATATAAAACGAGTGAGTGGCTTTTTATGGCAGATTTAAATTCTTTGCCTATAGCCTCTTTAATTTCAGTGATTTTTGGGTCAGAAAATTCTCGGATTTTCCGACATTGATTACATACATGATGATCATGGTGTTTGTAGGTAAGGGCTTGTTCATAAAGTGCAACTTTATCTTTGAACTGGTGCTTTACTGCCAAACCACTTTCAACCAAAAGATCCAATGTATTATATATTGTTGCCCTACTGATGGTATATCCTTTGTTACGCATGCTGAGAAAAAGTCCTTCCACATCCATATGCTCATCTTCAGGGAGTGAATATAATTCATCAATTACCGAAAATCGTTCTGGGGTTTTTCTACTTCCTTGCTTAGTCAGGAAGTTTTCAAAAATCTTTTTTGCTTTTTCGATGAGAGCTTTGTCAGCCATATTTTAATATTGAATAACAATAAAGATGGAATATTCTGAAATTTTTGACAAGAAAGTGCAACCAATACCTCCTTATTTGGTTTTATTCTAAATTCAACAAAGCTCGATTAAATGCGTATATTATATCCTACCTACAAGAAATTGAATTATTCTGTGCACTTTTTTCAAAAAAAGTTATATTAAATCTGTCACCCGGGTTTTTCGAGCTAAAATGAATATGAAGATAGTTGTATCACTATTTTTTTGTTTAATCTATTCAGGTATTGTCAATGCCCAGATTCCTGGGTTTTTCATGAAAGAAGAACGCAGAAAAGTGGACATTCCATTTTACGCATCTAATAATTTAATAATCGTTACGGTTTCAATAAATGGGACTTATCCAATTAATTTTTTGGTAGATACGGGAGTAAGGGCAAATATTCTTTTTAGTAAAAATTTAGGAGATGCCATGGATTTGTCCTATTCCAGAAAATTGAATCTGGTAGGTGCAGATGGAGCGGCTAGTTTGGTGGCTTTCGTCTCCCCTACAAACCATCTCGACTTAGGACCGGTAGAAGGAGTTTTTCAAAACCTGCTGGTGTTGGAGGAAGATTTTTTGGAGTTGGAAGCCGTAATAGGAATTCCGGTTTATGGAATTATTGGATATGAATTTTTTAAATATAATCCTGTTAAGATCGATTATGACAAAGGCATAATTAGTTTTTATGAAAAAGATGCCATGAAATGGAGGCCTCCATTTTATAAAAAAGTTCCAATGTCCATTGAAAACCACAAACCATATATTACTGCGAAAGTTAGGCAACAAACTGGGCCTGTGCTTAACCCGAAACTACTGATTGATACCGGAGCGAATCATGGATTGTTATTAAACAAAGAGACCTCCGAGGATATCAGACTGCCAGAACTCTTCATTGAAACGGAATTAGGTCAAAGTCTAGGGGGTGAATTATTTGGTTTTGTAGGCAGAGTAAGAGATTTGAATATTTCTGGGTTTCACCTAAATGATGTTCTTACTTCCTACCCAGAGGAAACTCCATTTAGCTATGTAATCAAAGAATCAGGTAGGCAGGGAAGTATTGGGGCTGAAGTTTTGGGAAGGATGAAATTAATTTTTGATTATCCGCGTGAGAGATTACTAATTCATAGAGGCGAACAATTTTATGCAGCTTTTGAATATGACATGAGTGGTATTGAGGTCAAAAAGGTCACAAATGATGAGCATAGGATGTATGTCGGTCAAGTAAGAGATAATTCTCCTGCAAGTAAAGCTGGTATCTTAGCTTTCGACGAAATATTATCTATTAATAAAATTCCTATAATTATCTGGGAGCTTTCAGAGGTGATCAAATTATTTAGATCGGAAGAGGGGAAAGAAATAGAATTGGAAATCCGCAGGTACGAAGGATTGGACCTCACAAAATATGAGGACATGCGTTTTCGGATTGTGTTGAAAAAGCAGATTTAACCATCTATAGTCCGAATTGGATTAAAAAATGAATATTTTTGAGCCCCGGTAGCGAGACATTATCGAACTTATTATAATGTTTTTCGTGATTAATTCCGATTTCTAAACCAAAAAACAGACTATGAAAAAGCTATTGATTCCTATTTTGATATTAGCCGTGGTGGGTATTTATATGTACACCAAGGCAGTAGGAACGTATAATCAATTTGTTCAGACTGAAGAACAGATCAACGGTCAATGGGCTGAAGTACAGACTCAATATCAACGAAGAGCTGACTTGATACCCAACCTTGTAAATACAGTGAAAGGATATGCAGACTTTGAGCAGGAAACACTTACGGGTGTAGTCGAGGCAAGGGCAAAAGCTACTTCAGTCAATGTGGATGCAGGGAATTTGACACCTGAAAAACTGGCAGAATTTCAGCAGGCCCAGGATCAACTTTCGGGGGCATTGAGCAGGTTATTGGTAACTGTAGAGCGATACCCTGACCTGAAAGCAAATCAAAACTTTTTGGAACTTCAAGCCCAGCTGGAAGGAACAGAAAACAGAATAGCTGTAGCGAGAAGGAACTTTAATGAGTCGGTTCAAGCTTATAATGCTAATCTAAGAACCTTCCCAAATAACATCTTTGCGGGATGGTATGGCTTCGAAGCTAAAGGCTATTTCGAAGCTGCTGCCGGTTCAGAAAATGCTCCGTCAGTACAGTTTTAAGTAAAGAATTATGGCAGAAAAATTATTTTCTTCTGCAGACAAGAAGGCAATTGTTGATGCTATTCAGTCTGCAGAAGTTTCCACTTCCGGAGAAATTCAGGTACACATTGAAAGTCGCTGTAAAGGCGATGTTGTTGATCGCGCGATAGTCGTTTTTGATAAACTAAAAATGTACCAGACTCAAGATCGAAATGGGGTTTTGTTCTATCTGGCTGTGGAGGATAGAAAATTTGCCATTCTTGGAGATTCCGGAATAAATGAAGTTGTTCCAGAAAATTTCTGGGAAAAAATTAAAGAACAAATGACCACCCGATTTAAGGCTGGCGAATTTACAGAGGGTCTGATTGAAGGCATAAAAGAGGCCGGAACCCAACTTGGAGAACACTTCCCGCACCAAGGCGATTCAGATATAAACGAACTTCCTGATGACATTTCTTTTGGATCCTAAGATCCGTTCACTAGTATTTATTCTCTTATTGTTTACCGGGAGGGTATTTGCGCAGGATTTTCCGCCTGCACCGAATCCTCCACGCTTGGTAAATGATTTCACCATTACACTTTCTACCTCGGAAGTTCAGCAATTGGAGAATAAACTAGTTGCATACAATGACAGTACTTCCACTCAGATTTCTATCGTCATGATGCGCTCCGTAGGTCAATACGATATCTCTGATTATGCGTTTCGATTGGGAGATGCCTGGGGAATTGGAGGGTCTCAAAATGACAATGGGATCTTAATCCTGGCAGCCATGGATGATAGAAAAGTATTCATTGCTACTGGATATGGAATGGAAGGGGCAATCCCGGATGCATTGGCTAAAAGAATCGTCGAGCAGTTGATTATTCCCAACTTTAAAATGGAAGCCTATTATCAGGGCTTGGATCAAGCAACTGATATGATTTTCAAATTAGCTTCTGGAGAATATACTGCAGAAGATGTAGAAACAAAAGGTAAAGGTGGAGGAGCAATTTTCATGCTTTTACTATTCATTTTCTTTTTTGTAATTCTCCCGTTGATTCGAAACAAGAAGGATAATGATAATCATATGGGTGGTCGAGGCGGAGGAGTAGATCTTTGGACTACGATCATGCTTGCAAACTTGCTTGGTGGTGGTGGACGTAGAGGAGGAGGCTTTGGTGGCGGCGGTTTCGGCGGCGGCGGTGGAGGATTTGGCGGCTTCGGCGGTGGATCCTTTGGTGGCGGCGGAGCCGGAGGAAGTTGGTAGTTCTTTAGAAATTAGAATTGTAAAGTTTATAAGCTTAAAAGTTACCTGGAACCTGAAATGGTTTCAGGTATTTTTTTGGGATAATCCTTCCAATTTCAATTGTTGATTGGTTACATTTTACTCTTGCCTTATAAAACTCTTCTTCACAAACGTGCTTTTTTACCAAGGTCTATGTATACTTAATATTTCATCTCTAAAAAATTATGATTTCAGTTTTTGAAGCCCTTTCTATTATTGATAAAAATACAGATGTTCTTGAACCGGTTGTCTTGCCTTTAGCCGAAGTTAATGGTTATACATTAGCGCAAGACGTGGAAGCCCCTATTAATTTGCCTCCTTTTCGCCAATCTGCAATGGATGGATATGCATTTAAACATGGTAAAAATCTGGAGTTTCAGTTAAAAGGAGAAAGTAAAGCGGGAGATTTTGTAGAGTTTGAAATTGGTGAAACTGATTGCATTCGAATCTTTACTGGAGCTCGAGTTCCTGATCAAGTAGATACGGTGGTAATGCAGGAACACATTGAAAAAACTGCTTCAGGCATTCATATTCTAAAAATGCCGGAAAAAGGAACGAATGTTAGGCCTGTAGGTGAACAAATAAAAAAAGGAGAGATTGTTCTTAAAAGGGGAACAAGAATCAATGCTGCGATTATAGGATTTTTGGCGGGTTTAGGAATTTCAGAAGTTTTAGTTACTAACATTCCCAAAGTTTCACTGATTGTCACAGGGAATGAGTTGCAAGAACCCGGGACCGAACTAAAGCCAGGATCGGTTTATGAGAGTAATAAGATTATGCTTGAATCTGCCCTGAAATTAGAAAATGTTGAGATTATCCATTCAAAGCATGTTTTGGATGACAAAGAATCAACTTTTAGGGCAATTCAAGAAGCTTTAAAGGCAGATATAGTTTTGATTTCAGGTGGGATTTCTGTGGGGGATTATGATTATGTGAAAGAATCCCTGGAAAGAAATGGCGTAGAAGAAAAATTTTATAAGGTAAATCAAAAGCCAGGAAAGCCACTTTGGTATGGTAAAAAGGGAGAAAAACATGTGTTTGCCTTGCCGGGCAATCCCGCCTCTTCATTAACCTGTTTTTTGATTTATGTAACTGCTGCTATTCGAAAAATGAATGGAACAGCAGAAATCAACATTAATTTGAAGAAAGGAATTCTAAAGGGGAATTATGTAAATAAGTTTAATAAAGCCCTCTTTCTTCAGGCTTTTGAAAATGGGGGGGAATTGGAAGTATATCCAAAACAAGCTTCAAGTATGTTGGTTTCTTTCACCCAGAGCAATGCGTTTTTATTTGTGCCTGAAGATGTAAAAGAAATCCATGCGGGAGAGGAAGTAAAGTATATTTCGTTTAAACTTTAATTCTGCAGATGGGAAAAGTGTACCAAAATATTGCTGTTTATATTCTTTGTGGAGGAAAGAGTTCACGAATGAATTCTGAGAAAGGCTTGGTTGAATTTAATGGCAAACCTTTTATTCAGTGGATATTAGAGGCGGTGGACCCCTTGACAGACCAGATTACACTGGTGACAAAGAATGAAAATTATTCTAAGTTCCAGTTACCAATAATTCAGGATAAAGTTGAAAATAAAGGTCCCGTGGGAGGTATTTATTCCGCTTTGTCACATTCCCATTTCCAGTATAATTTGATTTTGAGCTGTGATATTCCAAAAATCACCACTGAATTGCTTTATAATCTGATTCAAGCTGCGACAAGCTCTGAAAAAGATATAAGCATTCTCTGTGATGAAACCCATGATTATCCGTTGATTGGTTGTTATCAAAAAAAAGTAGTTTCAGTTTTCAAGGACGCAGTTCTAAAAAATCATTTAAAACTTTGTCAATTGGTTAATGATCATTCTCCTCAGAAAATCCAGGTCAACAGACAAAACCATTCAGCAATTCAAAACATTAATTCACCAGAAGACTTATCTAGAATAGCGATCCAAAGCTTGTAAATGGAACAAATGAAGTCTTATGGCAGTTGATTAAAACACAATAAATACCCGATTCTAGGATTTATCGGTGGAGGAAACAGTGTTTTAAACTTATACAAGAATTGGTATATGTTTTAGATTCAATTTATTTTTCAGAATCTAAATGCAATTCCGTTCGTAAATTGATTTAAAATTTAGTGTGTATGATTCAGGTAAAATATTTTGGGATAATAGCAGAAGCAGCAAAGCGTGATTCTGAAGATATTGGGGAAGAGAATGTTACTTTATCCAAAATTCTTTCGGATTTATCATCTCGTCATAATCTCGGAGAATACAATTTCCAGATTGCTGTGAATAGAAAAATTGTCTCCAACTACTCGGATCAGAAACTTTCGAATGGAGATGAAATAGCATTTTTACCACCCTTTTCCGGAGGCTGAAATGAACCGTTATATCCGCCAGATTACATTGCCTCAAGTAGGGCTATCAGGGCAGCAGAAGCTGATAAAAAGCAAAGTACTTGTCATAGGTGCTGGAGGCTTAGGCTGCGCGGTCTTGCCGTATTTGGCAGCAGCGGGTATAGGGAAAATTGGAATTATTGATGGAGATAGGATTGAAGAATCTAACCTGCACAGACAAGTCCTTTATTCTTCGGAACAACTCGGCTATTTTAAAGCGAAAGAAGCTGCGAATTCCATCATCAGAAATAACCCGGAGGTGGATATTTTGGTGTTTGAGGAATATCTGACTCCGAAAAATGCACCTTCAATATTCAAGGAATTTGACCTAATCATTGATGCTACCGATAATCTCTTTATTCGGTATGTTATCAATGATACGTGCGTGGAACTCGGGAAACCTTTTGTCTACGGTTCCATTCATCAGTTTCAAGGTCAAGTTTCAGTTTTTAACTACCAGGATGGGCCTAGTTATAGGGACATATTTCCACAAGAAAATCAGTCAGCACCCAATTGTGCGGAGGCCGGAGTATTAGGTACCACTGTTGGGTTGATTGGAATGCTTCAAGCCAATGAGGCGATTAAGATAATTTTGGAAATAGGAGATGTACTTTCCGGGAAATTATTAATCTACGATCTGTTGAGAAATTCCCAACAGGTTTTTGAATTTGGTAAGGTGCCCAAAAATAAAAAGACCAATATTTCTCCTTCCTTTGAAATGATTATCGCTGAGGAAGCTGTTCTGAAAGAAGGAATCTTGTTGGACGTGAGGGAAATGGATGAATTACCTGAAATTCAATCGGAAAATCTCCTTCAAATACCTCTTTCCATCTTAGCCCAGAAGCAGGAAGATTTAGATAAAGAAAAAGAATATCTCATCTTTTGTCAGTCTGGTGTCAGAAGCCTCAAAGCTGCACAGTATCTTTCTGAGAAAGGTTTTCAGAAATTGAAGTTGATCCGTGGAGGAGCAAAAGATTTAATACAAGTAACGAAAAATGAAAAAAGTATTTCTTGAAGGAGCCATTTCTCCGGAATTCATTGCAGATTCAATAGCAAAGCATCAGGGCAAACATAGCATCGGTGCGCATAATATCTTTTTAGGACAAGTAAGAGGAGATGAAGTGAATGGTAAAAAAGTTGAATCCATTGACTTCACTTGCTATGAAGAGATGGCGAATGAAAAACTGCATGAAATCAGAGAGGCAGCTTTTGAAAAGTTTGATCTCACTTGCTTACATATTTACCATAGTTTGGGAAATGTAAAAGTAGGCGGGATTTGCATTTTTGTGTTTGTCTCTGCTCCTAGAAGAAAACAAGTTTACGAGGCCACTGAATGGCTGGTGAATCAAGTGAAAACAGAAGTTCCTATCTTCGGGAAGGAAATTTTTGAAAATGAGGAATCTCAGTGGAAAGAAAATAGTTGAAAAGTCTGAAAAAGTGATCAGTCCTAGTGCCTGCCGATGGAAGTCGAGGTTCTAATTTGGAATTAAAATTAAAAATGGTAGACATTACCCAAAAAATAACGACGTTACGAGTTGCAAAGGCAAAGGCTATAGTGCAGGTGAGTATGCCTGAAACAATTACTGCGGTGGTTGAAAATAAAGTACCCAAAGGCAATGTTTTCGAAATGGCAAAGGTCGCGGGTCTTTTTGCTGTGAAAAACACCCATATCACTATTCCGGATTGTCATCCACTACCCATTGAATACACAGCAGTTGAATATGAAATTCAGGGATTGGAAATTCATATCTTCATCACGGTCAAGACTGTTTATAAAACGGGTGTAGAGGTAGAAGCCATGCATGGAGCTTCGGTGATTGCATTAACTATGTATGATATGCTCAAGCCTATCGACAAAGGGATTGTGATCCGTGAAGTGGGATTGGTAGAGAAAAAAGGCGGGAAAAGTAGCTTTAAGCAACAAAGCCCTAACAATATCCAGGCTGCAGTGATTGTCTGCTCAGACTCTGTGTCCAAAGGAATCAAAGAGGATGCTGCAGGTAAAGCCATTGTGGAAAAGTTGAAATCCATGGAAGTGGAAGTCTCGTCCTATGAAGTGATTCCTGACGATTTGGATTTAATTCGCCAAAAGGCGCTGGAATATGCCGACACGAATAAATTGGTCATCTTTGCTGGAGGCACAGGACTTTCTAAAAGGGATGTAACTCCGGAAGCTTTGGAACCTATTTTAGAAAGAAGAATCCCAGGGATTGAGGAAGCGATCAGAAGTTATGGACAGAAAATCATACCTTATGCCATGCTTTCCAGGTCCGTTGCAGGTACCATTGGGGATTGTTTAGTTTTGGCTTTGCCGGGATCAACAAATGGAGCAAAAGAATCCATGGATGCGGTTTTCCCGCATTTATTGCACGTATTTAAAGTATTGAGAGGAACGCAACATGATGGAAAAGACTGAAGACCTTCAGGTACTTAAGGATCAATTTGGTAGGAAACATGACTATCTCAGGATCTCTCTGATCGAGAAATGCAATCTCCGCTGTAAATATTGCATGCCGGAAGAGGGGATTCCTTTGACTCCTTCCAAATTCATCATGAATGCAGAGGAGATAGAAAGTCTGACCAGAACATTTGTAGGTCTGGGAGTAAAGAAGATCCGATTGACTGGGGGTGAACCGCTACTTCGAAAGGATTTTGAAGATATTTTGGAGCGGATTTCCCAGTTTCCAGTGGATCTTTCCATCACAACGAATGGAATTTTGGCGGATCGGTTTTTACCAATTTTTAAAAAGCACAAACTTAATAAAGTCAATTTTAGCTTAGATACCCTTAAAGAGGAACGCTTTAAAGAAATTACCAGACGTTCAGGTTTTCAAAAGACTCTGGATAACCTGGATCTTTTTATTCAGGAAGGGTTTGAAGTAAAGCTGAATATCGTCTTGATGAAAGGATTGAATGATGATGAGGTAGTGGACTTTGTAAGATTTACCAAGGATTTACCAATTTCTGCCCGCTTTATTGAGTTTATGCCTTTTGATGGAAATAAATGGGATCGGTCCAAAATGGTATCCGAACAGGAAGTTTTGTCCGTTGTGGGATCAGCTCTTGGTTCAGAAAATTTAATTGCGCTTCCTGATGAGGAGAATCTGACGGCAAGAAAATTTCAGATCAAGGGATACCAGGGAAATTTTGGAGTGATTTCGTCGGTAACCAATCCCTTTTGTGGAACCTGTAACAGAATCCGCTTAACTGCCAATGGAAAGATTAAAAACTGTCTCTTTTCCAACCGGGAAACTGATTTACTAACTGCATTAAGAGCAGGAGAGAATGTGGAAAAACTGATTTTAGAATCCATTTACAATAAAAAAGCTGTGAGGGCTGGTATGGATAGTCTGGAAAAATTATCTGATCCAACTTTACATTCCGATAATCGCAGCATGATTGCGATTGGAGGGTAACGGTCTCGCAAAACAGTCTGGTATGGGTTAAAATGAGTTAATTTTCGGTTTAGAGCTGACATTAGCAATTGTGATAGGATTCAGACGTAGTCGAACCCGCCGTATTTGCTGTTATACATTGTTAGCAAACGTTTTTTAGCTCTTATTCATTCTATACCCAATAGCAAATTTTCAATGTCTGGATTAAGTTTCATGGCTTTATCCAAATTTGATGATAATGAAGTTCCAGACAAATTCAAAATAGAGAATTTTGAAAATGCATGGTCATTTTGGAACAGCTTTGAAAGATATATAGGTAATTTGTTTCCTGATAAAATAAATACTGCGGTTCTATATGTTGGGATGAAACGATTTCCCTTTGACTTGCCTCCAAAACAAGAAAATTTTAGTCCGGTGATTTCGTTTTTAATGTAAAAAACATCAAAAATCTCAGGCCTTAAAATCGATGCTAGAATCATTGAAATAATCAGACGACCTTCAATTCCAAAATCATGTTTTGATAAGAAAATCTCGTATGAACTTCTTTCAGATAACTTTGGAAATGGTATTTCATAAATTATTGACTTTAAGTCACCGTGATTAAAATATGAATTCATTCGATGTTCAATTAATTTTGCTATCCAATTAAATTCTTTTTCTAAAAATGATTCAAGTTCAGTATGATGATTTATCATAAGTGATTGAAATGGTTTTGTTGAAATACTCATTATTCAATTTCTGTACATCTTAAGATGTTTGCTAAAGTTTTCGGGTTTTGCATTCGGGCGGGTTTTGGAGCACAAAACTGTCAGCAAGTACAAAACTTGAATAGAAGCACAAAGCTCAATTTTTGCATATCACCCCGCCTGACGCAAAACCCGTGTTAGGCGTAGTATTTCTATTTGAGTTCATATAATTTGTTGTCAAAGTCTTCGTATAAAAATACTTTGTCAAAGTCGGTCGCTAATTCAATACTTAGCAATTCATTTACCTCAAGCGAACTTTGTCCAACGCCACCAATTATTAAAACTAACCATTGAGGTAACCTTGTATTTTGTCTATAAGCAGAAATTTTACTTTCCTTTTCTGAAACGTACTCAAGTATTAAGTCCTTTGTAATGGTCTTTTGCCAATATGCTCCAAAATTCGGGATCACACTTTTTTGAGTATGTTTCATTTTGTGTGCACCATTCACGATGTCATTGTCGTACAATTCCCCTGTCATTATAAAATGTTTAGCTAACTCTGTCAGTCGTGTTATTAGGTGTGTTTTATCATTGATTTTAAAACTCAAATTGTCCTTCAAATATAAATTAACAAGAACATTTGGAACAGAAGGGTCATTTTCTAAGTTCACTTCGACCTTATCGCAAATGTTCTCATAAAATCCTTCTTGTGCTTTAGCTTTCGAGTCCAGAATTAATTCATGTTCAAGTCCGAATTGTGTTTGTCCATTTGAAATTATGAAGTCAGGTTTTTCGGTAACTTGGATAATTTCAAAGTCATTAAAGTAAGTCGCTAATAATTTCCCAATTTGACATAACTCTAAAATCTTCTGTTTGTCGTCCTTTTTACTTTTGTCAAGTCCGTTTAGATGAGAATTAATTTTCAAACCAAGTCGGTTATGAGTTTCATTAAATTCTATGTCGTGTTGTAGCTCTCTCATAATATTACGCCTAACACTTTTATATACGCAACTCCATGAACTTATTGCGAGTATATCCTAATTGTCCACAAGTTTCACAGGAAACAATTTGAGTTGTTTCGTTCAGGATTTTTTCTTCTTTACAAATACTTTTTTCTAAAATCCCGTGGGTTTTCATTCGCTACTTTTTTGAAGGTACGATTAAAATAGGAAAGGCTTTCAAAACCAGTGAGATAGCAGGCGTCACTCACCGTCTTTCCAGACATGAGGAGCCGCTTGGATTGACTGATTCGATAGCGATTTAAAAATTCAATAAAACTATACTTGCTGGCTTTCTTAAAGTACCTACAAAAAGCTTCCTTGGTCATATTGCTGATTTCAGCTATCTCAGCAAGTTCTATTTTTTGATGATAATTCTTGTCAACAAAAGCATAGATTGCCCTTAATCTACCTTGCTCCCTCTCACTAAACTTATTTTGATAGGATTGATCATGCAATAATTCTATAGCTGAACTGTCAGCAAGTTCCTCCAACACTTCCAGCAAAAGCATATATTGCTGAAAAGAATTCAAGTGCTCTAATTGGAACAACTTTTCACCGATCTGATTTTTTGTTTCTCCTTTAAAAACCAACCCATATTTAGACTTTTCAAATAAGCTTTGAATTGGATTTAATTCTGGGATTGCCTGAAAATGGGTTTCAACAAATTCCTTTTTGAGATGAACGACCACCTTCTGATATTCTGTTTTGACTCCATAATCAAAGTTTAAATGGGGGATATTCGAGCCAATCAATACTAAATCACTCCCCTCATAAGTGGAGATGTGCTCTCCTATATGTCGGGTTCCTGTAGCTGCTTTTATAAAGACCAATTCATACTCCGGATGAAAGTGCCAGTAGAATAAGTCGCTCAACCTTGGATTGAACATCATACTAAATGACTTATCCGGACTACTGATGGTTTCAAGCTGTATTTTCATGTTCTTTCACAAAAATGAATCTTAATATAAGTTTAAAGTTATTGAATATCAATATTGTACAAGTTTCTGTTAACTATCATAAAATTATCTATTGGAGAAATTCTGAATTTGTGCCTATGTCTAATCAATAAATTGACTCAGATGAAAAATACAGACCCAACAATGACCCCAACCATGCAGCCGAACAACCAGCATAATGATATTCCAGGTAATCCCTCTACTGCAAAAAGCAGTAAGGTAAACCTAAGAACAGAAGCCACGGAAGATACGCTCAGAGTGCTGACAATGGAACAATGGAATTTTTGGAGAGAAAATGGCTACGTGGTGATTAAAAATGCAGTTCCTAGGGAACAAGCAAAAAAGACGGCTGCCTTTCTTTGGGAATTTGAGGACAAAAACCCGAATGATAAAAGTACCTGGTATACGGCTCCCCGTGCCGAAATGAAGATGAAAGAATTGGCTGGAACAGGCATGGTAGAAGTTTACAATAACCAACACCTTTGGAATAACCGCCAGACAAAAAAAGTATATGATGCATTCGTGGATATTTGGGGAACGGAAAAATTATGGGTAACAATTGATCGAGCTAACCTGAATTTCCCCATGCGTCCTGGGCATGAATACAAAGGTTTTATCCACTGGGACTATGATCCAGAAACAAAGCCACAGAATGTTCAGGGAGTATTGGCATTGGCAGATCAAACCGATGAAAACATGGGAGGATTTCAATGTATTCCTTGGCTGTTTAGAAATTATGATACCTGGAAATTAACCCAACCGGAAGATAGAAACCATTTCATGCCTGATACGACAGGGCTGGAGGATAAAATTGTAAAAGTACCACTGGAAGCGGGTGATTTGTTAATATTTAATAGCTCTGAGCCACACGGGATTCGTCCCAACCGATCGGAAAATAAGGTTAGAATTGCCCAATACATTTCTATGATGCCAGCTCAAGAAGAAGATGAATCCTTAAAAGAATGGCGGATTAATTCTTGGGAAAAAAGAATTGCTCCTGAAGGTTATGCTTTTCCAGGAGACCCCAGAAACTGGGAACAAACAAAATATGAGAAGGCGGAATTAACAGATTTAGGAAAAAAACTATTGGGCTTAAAAAAATGGTAATCGAAATAGCAATTTTTAAAAAGTTAGATTCTCTTCATAGAAAATAATCTTTAGCTAAATCTATCATTAAAAAGCTTTTCGAGGGGCTAAATCATTTGGATAAGAATTGACTAAAATCAAAAAAAGCACCCCAACCGAGGTGCTTTAAGAATAGATTGGGTAATAAAATTATCCTATTCTTTCAAATTGAGAGAAGAAGAAAGATCCTTCAATCTCAGCATTTTCGTCAGAGTCAGATCCGTGTACAGCATTTGCTTCGATTGACTTAGCGAAGATCTTTCTGATGGTACCTTCAGCAGCATTAGCTGGGTTGGTGGCACCGATTAAATTTCTGTAATCTTCTACTGCATTTTCTTTTTCAAGAATAGCTGCGATGATTGGTCCAGAGGACATATACTTGCAAAGATCAGCGTAGAATGGTCTTTCTTTGTGAACTTCATAGAATTTTCCAGCGACTGCCGGTGTCAATTGGGTAGCTTTCATTGCCACGATTTTGAAACCTGCTTCCTCAATCATTTTGAGTATTGCTCCTGAGTTGCCTGCTTCAAAAGCATCTGGCTTGATCATGGTAAATGTTTTGTTTGCTGCCATGGGTTATCTTATTTTGATTGGTTCAATTCGGGCGCAAAAATAGGTTATTTAAATACATCTTCCGAGTATTCTAAACTATTTATACCTTATAAGGTTAATTTTCAGGTAAATGCATGAGTTGGGATTTGTCAAAAAATTAGTGACCTTTGCGACCTACTTAGAGCCAAGAGTGCCGCTAATTATATATAATGGAAGCATTAGCCTCATTTAAGAAAGAAATTTCATCCCCCAAAAAAATATTCATTACCACTCATGTGAAGCCAGACGCCGACGCACTGGGTTCCTCTTTGGGTCTTGCTAACTACTTGATCAAAAAAGGGCATGAGGTAAGTGTGGTGACCCCATCTGATTATCCTTCCTTCCTAAATTGGATGAAAGGAAACGATGACGTGCTTGATTTCAGCAAACCTGACGATCAGAAAATTGCAATCAAAAAGTTACAAGAAGCCGAGATTATCTTTTGCCTGGATTTCTCTGTTTTAAACAGAGTAAATGAATTAGGAGAAATGATTCGTGAATCTGATGCTTATATTGTGAATATTGATCATCATCAGGATCCTGAGGATTTTGCTGATTTTGAATATTCCAGCACGAAAGCTGCAGCTACTTGTGAACTTGTTTTTGAGTTGATCGATAAACTCGGAGATAGAGCTTTGATTGATAAAGATATCGCGGAATGCCTCTATGCTGGCATCATGACAGATACCGGAGGGTTCAGACATCCCAATACGACTAAAAATGTTCATTTGGTCGTGGCAGAATTGATCGAGCTTGGAGCCAATAGCTCTCAGATAGCAAATTGGATTTATGATTCCAATTCTGTCAATAGACTTAAATTTATTGGTTTTGCAATCAGCAGAAGGTTAGTAGTGAGAGAAGATTTACACACCGCGTATTTCGCCATCAGCAAAAAAGATCTTAAAAAATATCAAAGCAGGACAGGAGATACAGAAGGTTTAGTCAATTATGCTTTATCTTTGGACGGCATAAAATTAGCTGCACTGTTTTCTGAACGTGAAGATGGCATCAAGATCTCATTTAGATCATCCAGCGAAGTTGCTGTAAATAAATTTGCGGCGACATACTTTAATGGAGGAGGGCATAAAAACGCATCAGGAGGCAAGTCAAATTTGGGATTAAAAGAAACTGTTGAGAAATTCGAAGCTTTGGTGGAAGAAAATCAAGAGTCACTTTTTTCAGAGGAGACTGTAGGAGCTAGCTAAAGCTCAAAAAAACCACCCACTTATTAATTGAAAATTCAAAATCCTTTATGAAAAATAACAAAAGCCTGTTGGCTATCATCGTTTTGATGTTGGGCGTATCCATCATCTCTTCCTGTCAAAAGAAAAAAGTAACCGAAAAAGACGGGATTGAATATACCTTTGTCAAAGAAGGAAGCGAAAAAGCTGCTAATGGAGATTTCTTGCTTTACAATCTTGAAATTACCACAGGAGATGACTCTGTGATTTATTCTACAGCTGATCAACCTTTTCCTGGATATTTACAGGCGAATGACTCTATTCCTGCTACTAATGGGATGGACGAAATTTTCCTGAACCTTCGTAAAGGGGACAGTATTGCTTTTGAGTCTACTGCAAAAATTATTTTTGGAGAAAACTTCCCTCCGTTTTTGGAAGAAGCAGATGTGGTGAAAGTTCGCCTTGGAGCATTTGAAATTATGGATCAGGCTGGAATTGAGACCTTCTTCAACCAAACCATGGAAGCAGAGGAGGTGAAAAGAGCAGAAAGAGCCAAGGAACTTATTGTAGAAGAAGCAAAAACTATTGAAGCCTATGTTGCGGATAAGGGTCTGAATGCGAATAAGACTGAGAGTGGGCTTTATTACGTGATCGAGGAGGAAGGAACTGGTGATGAAATCACTCCAGGGACTACGATGTATGTTAACTATGCTGGATATTTACTGGATGGAAGATTATTTGATACCTCTGACGAAGAATTAGCAAAAGAGAACGACATTTTCAATCCGAATAGACCTTATGATCCACTTCCTGTAAACGTAGGTATGGGGCAGGTTATTCCAGGTTGGGATGAAGGTTTGTTGTTATTGAAAAATGGGGCAAAAGCTAAATTTTTGATTCCTTCTCCATTAGCATATGGCGAAAATGGAGCTGGTGGTTTGATTGGTCCAAACGCAATTTTGGTTTTTGACGTAGAGATAATTGATGTTCAGAAATAAGTCCACTCAGGCTTAGAACAAATAATTAAACTATACCAACACAATGAAAATTAAACTTTATTCACTAATTGCACTATTGGCGGGAGCTGCTTCACTTGCTTCCTGCATTAATAAAGAAGAATCTGCAGACGCAGTATATGCTCGGGATGTTGCAGCAATTGATGACTATATCCAAAACAGTTCCTTGACGAATGTTAAGGAATATAATGACCCCGTTTACGGTATCCGGATTATTTGGCAAGAAGTTTCTGCCAGCGGAATACCTGTGGAACTTGGAGATACTTTACGTGTAGATTATACCGGAAAGTTGTTGAGTGACAAAGTTTTCGATACTTCCATTGAATCTGTCGCAGTTGATAATAATATCTTTTCTTCAGGTAGAAATTATATCCCTTTAAGGTTCCGTATCGGTCTTGGCGCTTTGATTTTCGGTTTTGAATATGGAGCTGCTCAAATGGAGCAAGGAGATAAAGCTACAGTCTTCATTCCTTCTGAATCGGGATATGGAAGAAATGCAAATGGAGATATTCCAGCAAATTCACCTTTAATTTTCGAATTGGATCTGATTGAAGTTGTTCCTGGTCCAACTGAATAATTTAAAATGAAAAAACTCGCTCTTGCTTTAGTAATTTTATTTTTCGCGCTCTTAGGATGTGAGCCTAATAATCCTTTTAATACAGGACCAACCTATGATATAGAGGGAAATCTAGCTATAGATAGTGTAAAAATCGCTTCATATTTGGATACAGCCCGCGTTGATAGCTTGTATAGAATCCATGATCCCAGTGGAGTTGTAATTATTGTTCAGGAAGAAGGTGAAGGTTCTAGACCTACTGGAGGCAATGTAGTTTATACGGATTACATAGGATCTTTAATGGAGACTGGAAAAGTATTCGATACTAATAATGAATTAGTTGCCAGAGAGAACGATATTTTCGTTGAGGGAGCATCTTACTCCATATTCAGATTTGTGGTAGGATCAGGGAATGTGATTACAGGATGGGATATAGCATTCCGTAGGATTAGGCCAAAAACCAAGGCCCGGATTATTATTCCCTCTCCTTATGGATATAGGAGTGCTGAAAACAACAGTAGGATTCCACCAAATTCAGTTTTGATTTTCGATGTTAATTTTCGAGGAATAGATTAAATGAGAGGGCCTAAGCCCTCTTTTTTTTACCCCATCGGGGAAAAAGTGTTGGGACATTTTTTTTGTATTCCAGATACTTTTCTCCGAACAGACTGATTAGGTTCTTTTCTTCAAAATATATTCCAAAAGGCAGGTAAATTAGCAGGCAAAGAAAGTGGATAAGGGCTGTAAATTGTGCCGAGACTAAAACATAACCTAAGAAAATCATTAATAAACCTAAGTAAAGGGGATGTCTGACTCGGGAATACAGTCCTGTTTTAATCAATTCTGTGGATTCTTCAGTAGTTTCAAAGCCTAAAAATTCTTTCATTTTAATTTCTTTGGTTGATTTTACTAAAATGATAGTGCCAAAGGCCGCAATCATATATCCCAAATAGGATATTAAAGGTGCCTGAGCCAAGAAACTCTTCTGGGGAATCAAGACGGATTGAATCATAATTGCCAAAAAAAGCAGCGTGGAGAAAATTGTATAGCTAAGTCGGTACCATTTAAGGCTATCTTTCATTCGCTCTTTTAGAATTCTTTTTAACTTGGCAGAAGCGAAAAAACTATGTGTGAAATAGAAGATACTCCAGCTTAAAATTAATAGTATATAGCCCATTAGTATTTTGATTACCCGGTAACCTTATTTTTATGAAAATCGGAATTATCCGCGAAGGAAAAAATCCGCCAGATAGGCGAACCCCATTTGTTCCAACTCAAATCAAGCAAATTCATGCTGATTATGATGGAAAACTTTCATTTAAAGTTCAATCCAGCTCAGATCGATGTTATTCTGATTTGGAATATGAAACTGCTGGTGTTGAGGTAGGGGATGATTTAGAAGATTGTGACATCATTTTTGGAGTCAAAGAAGTACCACTTGAAGGTCTAATTCCTAATAAAACATATTTCTTTTTTTCTCATACTATAAAAAAGCAAAAGTATAATAGACCGCTCTTAAAGGCTGTTTTGGAACGGAATATCAGGCTTTTGGACTATGAAGTTTTAAAAGATGAAAAAGGGAATCGGATAGTTGCTTTTGGTAGATGGGCTGGAATTGTAGGGGCCTATAATGCTATGTGGACTTATGGAAAAAAAACTGGCCTATTCGATATTAAAAGGGCTTATCAATGCTATGATAGGAAAGAATTGGAATTGGAACTTAAAAATGTTCAATTACCACCTATTAAAATAATTGTAACCGGATCCGGAAGAGTTGGAAAAGGCGTGGAAGAAATACTTAAGGCACTTGATATTAAAGAAGTTTCAACTCACGATTTTTTGCATCTTTATTTTGATGAGCCGGTTTATGTAGTATTGCATTCATCAGATTTTTATAGAAGAAAGTCTGATGGTGGTTTTGATAAATCGGAATTTTATGACTTTCCGGAAAGGTATGAAAGCCACTTTCTGAAATTCGCTGAGGAAGGAGAGATCCTGATTTCTGCACATTACTGGGATCCGGAAGCTCCCCGGCTTTTTGAGCTCAAGGATATTAATAATGCTGATTTTGCCTTATCTGTAATTGCTGATGTTTCATGTGATATCGACGGATCAGTTCCTACTACTGTCAAAACTAGCAATATCTTGGATCCTGTTTTTGATGTAGACCGGAATACTGGGAAGGCAATAGACCCTTTTGGAAGCCAAACAAGTATATCGGTAATGGCCATAGATAACCTCCCATGTGAATTGTCCCGAGAGTCGAGTTTGGATTTTGGAAATCAGTTGATTAAATGGGTGATTCCAGAGTTGGAAAAAGAAGTTTCACCAATTTTGGAAGGCGCTACTATTGCTAGAGATGGGGATTTAACCTTGGAGTTTATGTATTTGACTGACTTTGTAAATTCAGATTCTTGAAATTGGGATGAAAAACTTTCATAGATTTTTAGAGTCAACCTTACTTCGACCGACCATGACTGGTCAAGAAGTGGATCAGCTAATTAAAGATGCAATTGAAGAACAATTTGTAGGCGTTTGTGTACCTCCATTTTGGTTAAAGAAAGCAAAAAGAGAACTTAAAGATGAGGATATTCAATTGGTAACCGTGATAGGTTTTCCTTTAGGATATTCGGATACTGCGTCAAAAGTTTTTGAAGTTAAAGAAGCGGTCAAGCAGGGGGCTGATGAATTGGATTTGGTCTGGTCTCAGACTGCATTTCATTCTGGTATGAATTGGCCTAAAATAGAAATTGCCCAAATTTCCAAAATTTGCCATGAGGAGGAAAGGGTTTTAAAAGTAATTATAGAAACTGCAAACCTTAGTGAATCTCAAATAAAAGAGGCCTGTTTAATCTGTCAAGATGCTGGAGCAGATTTTTTAAAAACTTCCACAGGCTTTGCGGCTAGAGGTGCCACTGTGGATGATATTCTTACCATGCGCGCAATATTAGCTTCTCATGTCGGAATTAAAGCATCAGGAGGGATCAAAACGTTGGACTTTGCATTAGAACTTATACAAGCGGGAGCGGATCGGATTGGGACTAGTTCCGCAAAACAACTCATGGATGCATGGAGGAATAAATTTTCCTAGCTATTACTGAAGTAGATCAGTAAAAAGGGAATAATGAAAAAAGTCAAGAGGATGTAAGCAAATCCGATAAACCTTGTTTTTACGGTTTTCCTGCCCATGTAAGAAGCCAATTTAATAGGTAAACTCCGAAGGGCAGGAAAAGGTAGGAAGATTAGAGCACCAAAGAAATTTATTAGAAAATGAACAATTGCTAAAGCGATTGCTGCTTCAGTCTTATAGAATGCTGCGATTGCTGCAGTAATGGTAGTTCCAATATTTGCACCAATAATAAAAGGGAAAGATTTTTTAAGAGAAACTTTTTTATTTGCCACGAGTGGTACTACCAAAGAAGTTGTCACTGTGCTAGATTGTACAGCCGCAGTAAAGAACATTCCATAGGTAAAAGCTAAATAGGTTTTCTTAAAAATGAAATTATTAATATCCTGAAAACTATCTATTACAAATGCCTTGTAAACAGAGGATGATAATATTTTAATTGCTCCAAAAACAAAAAATATTGCAATAACCAGCGTGACGAAGGGAATCTGAATGGTATCAGAAATCCATTCTGTCAAAGGTCTGGTAAATACTTTATTGTAATCAAACGATCCGCTAAAACTTTCATTTGTCACAAATAGTGAGGCTATTTTGTGGGCAAGATTGGAAAGGAATCTAAAATAAAATTCCAGGGGAAGCAGAATAAATACGGTGATGATGTTAAATATATCATGAAGAATCCCTGCTGAAATAGCCCTTCTAAATTGATTTTTCTTCATGATATAGGAAAATGAAACCAAGGTGGAAGTTAGGGTTGTCCCAATGTTGGCACCCATTACCATAGGTACTGCCTGTTCCAATGTCATATTACCTGCAGCCACTATTGCAACTATGCTCGAGGTAACTGTCGAGCTACTCTGTATCAAAGCAGTCATCAACAGCCCAATGAAAAGGCTTACAAAAGGGTTTTGTGTAGCTCTTAGGATTTCTGAAGCAACAGAATTATTGAGTTGCCCCATTGCCACCGTTAGCAGATCTATTGAAAAAATGAATATGATTATCGCCAAAAGCATTAAAATAAAGCTCTTGGTCTTGTTTGCTACAGGTTTATCCTGATCATATAATTCCATTTCAGGCAATTTATTTTGACCACCCTCTTCTATAATAGCTTTTCTCTCTTCAAAGCCTGATAATAAAGAAAATCAAAATTTTCATTAAAATAATTCACAAAATTTGAAATTTTTTTACGAATTACAAGGTATTCGGAATGATATAAAAAAGAAATTGTGCTTACTTAACAATTTATTAACATGGAGGGGAAATTATCTTCATTAATTTTACGGCGAAAGACAAATCAATAAAATGGCCAAGGCTAAAAAGAATCTCGACCAAAATATTAATCAGGAAATATTAAGTAAAACCGCGTATTCTTTATTTGATTTTGCCAAGAAGGAAAAACAATTTTTAGTTGGTATTTGTATTTTAATTTCTATTGCTGGTCTAATACTCCCTTACACCTATGCTGCCATGTGGTTTGGATTTGCTTTGGCGGCCTATTCTGCCATAGCAAACGATAGTATTCAGACGATAGGTACTTTTATCGCCTCCAATCAGGAAAAAAAATGGTATTGGTTATGGCTTTTCATGGGATTGATTTTTGTTGGAACAGTAACCTACAGCTGGTTTACTTATGGAGGCGATGTAAGTTACGAAAGGCTAACCACAAAAGGACTTGATAAAGCTCCTGAAAGTTTCGTTTTCCTTCAGTTGGCTGCACCAATTGTCTTGTTGATTATGACAAGAATGAGAATGCCAGTTTCTACTACTTTCTTATTACTTAATGTTTTTACCTATAAAGCAGGAACTATCGTTGAGGTGATGAAAAAGAGCTTTGTAGGTTATTTATTAGCATTTGGGTTAGCGATTGTTGTGTGGTTTCTTCTAGAAAAATTCGTAGAAAACTACTTAAAAGGAAAACCTAAGCCTTATTGGATATTTTTACAATGGATTACTTCAGGTACGCTTTGGGCTGTATGGATTATGCAAGATGCTGCCAATATTGCTGTTTTTCTTCCCAGACAATTAAATGTCTATGAATTTTCAGCCTATGCTGGATTTGTATTTCTTGGACTTGGATTCTTATTTTATCTAAAAGGAGACAAAATCCAATCTATTGTAAATGAGAAATCAAACGTTACTGACGTTAGAGCTGCTACAATTGTTGATTTTGTGTACGCCATAATTTTATTCTATTTCAAAATTCACAGTAAGGTGCCGATGAGTACAACTTGGGTCTTTATAGGTCTATTAGGGGGACGTGAATTAGCGATTGCACTTGGGAAAGCTGGTAAGCCTGAAAAACGTAGGGATTGGGTTTCCAGAGCTTATAAGCTGGCTAGAAATGATGTGAGTAAGGCATTTATTGGTTTATTGGTTTCACTCCTTCTGGCTTTAATAATTAATGAAGGAATCAGAGATGAGATTTTTGCATTTTTTAAATAATTGATTTGGAGCTTTTTACTCACGATTATTTCATGAATGAAGCCTTTAAGCAGGCAAAAATCGCATTCGAGGAAGGAGAAATACCGGTTGGAGCAGTCATTGTATGTAAAAACAGAGTGATTGCAAAAGGATATAATCAAACGGAAAAACTTAATGATGTAACAGCTCATGCAGAAATGCTAGCTATTACCTCTGCTGAAAACTACCTGGGTTCGAAATATCTTAACGATTGTAAACTATATGTGACATTGGAGCCCTGTGTTATGTGTGGAGGAGCTTTATACTGGTCACAGATAGGAGAAGTGCATTTTGCAGCTCCTGATGCAAAAAGAGGTTTCAAGCAATGCAATCCGGAAATTTTGCATCCAAAAACAAAACTATTTCAAGGGCCAATGATCTCAGAATCTGAGCAATTGCTACTGGAATTTTTTAAAAAGTTAAGAAAGTAAAAGGAATATAGATTTCAGGGAATTTTTTTTCTTTTCTGCTAGTTCCTTAGGCAGATTATTTGAATGATTTTAATTTTAATGTTTAACCTTAAATTTTAACAATATGGCTTTTGAACTCCCATCATTACCTTATGCATATGATGCACTAGAACCAAACATCGATGCAAAAACAATGGAAATCCATCATACCAAGCACCACAATGGATATGTTACCAACTTAAATAATGCAATAGCAGGAACTGATCTTGAGAGTAAATCCCTGGAAGAATTATTAAAGATTGCTGGATCTAATACTGCAGTAAGAAACAACGGAGGGGGTCATTTCAATCACTCACTTTTCTGGACTATCCTTTCTCCAAATGGTGGAGGAGCCCCAACTGGTGAGTTAGCAGATGCAATTAATGCCAAGTTCGGTTCTTTTGAAGCTTTCAAAGAAACTTTCAATAAAGCAGCTGCCACTAGATTTGGTTCTGGCTGGGCATGGTTATGTATCGATACCAAAAAAGAATTGTGTGTATGCTCTTCTCCAAATCAGGACAATCCAATGATGGATATTTCAGAATGTCCAGGAACTCCAATTTTAGGTTTGGATGTATGGGAACATGCATACTACTTAAATTACCAAAATAGAAGACCCGATTATATTTCAGCATTTTGGAATGTGGTGAATTGGGATGAAGTAAGTAAGCGATATGCTGCTGCGAAGTAAGTAGAATTAGTGAGAAATAGCTATCCCCAGCTAGAAAGCTGGGGATTTTTTGTTTAAAAGTGGTCGGATTACTGTACGATTTTGATACAGCTTTATTTTTTGTATTGTGTAAAACCCCTCCAAAATGCTTATTTAAGCTGTTTTCAAGTATTGGCATTTTGTTTTCATAGAATGGAATAGTCAACACATAATTATTTCATTAAAATGAAAACTACCAACTTACTTTTTTTAACACTCTTCACCTATTTATTAGGGATGAGCAATCTTGCTGCCAAAGAGATTAGCAAAATTTCAGGAAAGATATTAGATCAAAATGGACAAACAGTACCATATGCTAACGTAGCCTTAATCGCAATTCAAGATGGGCATTTAGTGGATGGGGCAGTTTCTGATGAAGAAGGTTTATTTCTAATTGAATCTGCAAAAACCGAAAAAGTTAAACTCGTTATTTCTTCCATTGGATTTAAGCCTTTTGAATCTGAAGCATTCGATCTTAAACCAGGGATGATAAAAGAAATGGGTGAGATTATAGTTCAGGATGAAGCTACGGGATTAGAGGAAGTAACAGTACAGTCGACAAGACCAGAGATTATTATTGAGCCTGATAAAACCATCGTGAATGTGGAGGGAACAGTGATGGCCGAAGGGTCTACAGCTTTGGATGTGATTGGTAGATCTCCAGGAATTTATGTGGATCAAGATGGAATCATCAATTTGAATGGTCGAACTGGTGTGGTTGTAATGATTAATGATCGTCAGACTTATATGAGTGCCACAGATCTTGCCAACTTCCTTAGAGCTATGCCAGCTGATAATATCAAAAATATTGAAGTCATAAATAATCCATCGGCCAGATTTGATGCTGAGGGATCCGCCGGTGTGATTAATATTAGACTGAAAAAGAATACAGTAGATGGAGTATTTGGTAACGTACAGGCAGGAGGACAATACAACGGGTTCTGGGCTCCTATCGCAGGTGTATCTTTAAATGTGAAGAAAGGAAAATGGTCTACTAATGCAGATTTAAATTATAATCACAATGCAAATCTAAATGAGTTGGATATCGAGCGCAATTTTGAAGTGGAAGAGGGAATATCCAATTTCATGCAGGAATCAAGAATTAAGCAAAGAAATAAGAACCTCTTTTTCAATGGTGCTGCCAATTATGAAATCAACAAAAATCATAACATTGGATTAAATATTCAGGCATCTGATTTTGACAATGAAACGACAAACCCTTCTTTGACAGACATCACTACCCCAGGGGTTGCAGAAACTACCTATTTAGATTCTTACAATGACTCGAGAGGAGGAGGAAGCAGATTTTTCGGAAACTTACATTATGGTGGAAATCTGGATACTCTTGGAACTAAACTTACATCTGACTTCGATTTTACCAGAATGAATTCTGGAAGTGAATCTTTGCTGACTACTTCTACCTGGACAGGAGATAATCAATCGAATCTTGCAAGTGGAAAACTAAGCACCTTGAATGATATGTATTACAATATCTTCACCGCAAAAGTTGATTTAGAAAAACCTTTGTGGAAGGGCACACTTGAAACAGGCTTGAAAGGATCATGGGTAAAATCTGATAACAATTTAGACCTTTCAAGATCAATAGAAGATGGACCCTTTGAGCCTGATCCAAGTAGTAATCATTTCATTTATAATGAAAACGTTCTAGCAGGTTATGTTTCTTATAAAGGCAAAATATCTGAAAAGTTAAGTTATCAAGCAGGTCTTAGAGGAGAGTATTCTGACATTAAAGGAAACTCAATAACATTGGATCAGATCAATACACAAGAGTATTTCAACCTTTTCCCAAGCGCTTTTATCCAACATAAGGTGAGTGATAATTATCAGATTGTTTATAATGCCAATAGAAGAATCACACGTCCAAATTATAGACTGCTAAATCCCTTTGTGTATTACATTGATCCTTTGACTACTGAGCGAGGTAACCCGAATCTGAAACCTCAATATTCTAATAATTTTGAAATGAATCATGTGATTAAAGGAGCTTATCAGTTTACAGTAGGATATAGTGAAACGACTGACGCCTTTATGCAGGTATTTATTCAGGATGATGAGGCTAGAACCACAACAACTTATACAGACAACTTTGATAAAACCAGAAATGCAAATTTCAGAGCCATGGTGCCAGTTCAAATCCGTGAATGGTGGGGAACTTCAAATATGCTGCAGGTAAATTATAATAGATTCAAATCCCAGATTGGAGATGATTTTCTGGATAATGAGCAGACTTCATTTATGGTCAGAACTCAACATAATATAAACCTACCTAAAGGATTCAAGCTTGAAGTTGTCGGAATGTATTTAGGTCCACAAATTTGGGGACAAGGGGAGATTGAAGGCTTTGGATGGGTTGATGCCGGAATCACTAAAACGATCATGAAAGATAAATTGACTATTGCCGTGAATGGAACTGACTTGTTTAGGACTCAAGTGATAAAAGCAAAAGTAGATTTTGCTGATATTGATACAGCCTTCAGACAATACCGTAGTAATCAAGGCGTAAGATTCACCCTTCGTTATAGATTTTCAAAAGGTGAAAGCTTCCGAGTGAATAAAAGCTCAGGTAGTTCAGAAGAGCGCAATAGACTTAACTGATAATGGCAATCCTCCTTGAAAATCAAGGAGGATTTTTTTTAATTTCCGGTAAACTTCTGAATTATGACACGTCGATTTATAGCAATAGTCTTTGTTATTACAATAAGCACCTTCACTAGTAATGCTCAAGATTTTTCAAGGCTGAACCAATTTCTTGATTCTTTGGAAACCCATGATAAGTTTATGGGTAATGTTATTCTCAGAAAAAATGGAGAAACTGTTTATTCCAGGTCATTAGGTTATAAGGACTTTGATGCATCGATCAAATTAGATAAGGAAACCAGATTTAGAGTGGGTTCCATTAGCAAGATGTTTACCACATCTTTGATATTTAAAGCAGTTGAAGAAGGAAAGCTCCACCTGGATCGGAAACTTTCGGATTTCTTTCCTGAAATAAAAAATGCTGATAAAATCACCATGAGTATGCTTTTGCAGCATAGGAGCGGGATCCATAATTTTACAAATGATTCTCTCTATCAAAGTTATTTCACGAGTCCTCAAACGAGACAAAGAATGGTTCAGATCATAGCCGATGCAGGAAGTGATTTCGAACCTGGTTCCAAAGGTGAGTATAGTAACTCCAATTTCGTCTTACTGACATTTATCTTAGAAGAAATTTACAATGATTCGTATTTGAATTTGGTAAAGGAAAGGATTACTGAGCCATTACAGTTAAAAAACACCTATGTAGGAAAAGCTCCGCTCAAGCAAGAAGCAAAATCTTATACTTTTGAAAATGGATGGAAAGAGGAGAAAATAACTGATATGAGCATACCAGTTGGAGCTGGAGCAATTGTTTCAACTACAGAAGATCTTGGGAAATTTATCGAAGGATTATTTTCCGGAAAAATTATCTCGAAAGAAAGTCTTGCTATGATGCAAGAGATCAGAGAAGGATACGGTCGTGGGATGTTTCAGTTTCCCTATTATGAGCGTAAAGCTTACGGTCATAATGGAGGGATAGATGGATTTTCTTCTATGTTAGGATATTTTCCAGAAGAAAAACTTACAATTTGCTATTTGTCAAACGGAACAAATTATAACAATAATTCTCTTATTCTTGCTGTTTTGGACACCTATTTTGGAAAGGGAATTGAGCTACCTTCTTTTCAAACTGCTGATTTAAAAACTGAGGATTTAGATAAATATTTGGGAGTTTATTCCTCAGAACAAATCCCATTAAAAATTACTTTTGTAAAAGATGATACATCCCTTATAGCTAAGCCAGCTGGTCAACCTGATACGGTATTGGAAGCGAGGGGATCTCACGTGTTTGAGTTTGTACAAGCGGGAGCTACCATGATTTTTGACCCTGAAAAGGGAGAAATGACCTTGAAGCAAGGAGGCAGTTCAATTCTGTTTAAGCGGGAGGGAAATTAGTAATGATGGATAAAAAAGAAGTTTATTTGAAATGATATAGAAATATGAGTACGCCAGTAAATGCTGGTTTTTTCTGATCTTTGATTTCCAACTTTACAGAAACCTCTGCTTTAACTGTTCCCCTCAGATTAACGACTGATTTAAGGGTTGCCAAAAGCCTTACTTGATCTGTTACTAAAACTGGATGAGCAAAACGAAAGTTTTCAATTCCATAATTGATCATCATTTTAAGGTTATTTACCTTTAGTATTTGCTCCCATAAATGTGGTACAATACTTAAAGTTAAATAGCCATGAGCGATGGTGTTTCCAAAAGCGCCTTCAGTTTTTGCCCTCTCTGGATCGGTATGAATCCATTGATGATCATAAGTGGCATCAGCAAATAAATTAATCTGATTTTGAGTGATCTGAAAATATTCAGAAGTTCCTAACTCCTTTCCATTGTACTTTTCAAAATCTTCGAAACTTCCAATTTCTATTGCACTCATCTATTTATTATTTCGTAAAAGATCAAAATAGGGAAGTTTTATTGGGAATTACAAGTCTAAATATTTACTCCTTTTTAAAATTATCAGATTAAAAGTAAAAGAATTTACTTCAGCTAAATTCTTAATATTGTGGATAAAATTTAAGCAAATGACAAACTATATCCATGGATATGTGCCTGAAGAACAAGAGAGACTTGTGGAACAAGCAGGAGTCTTAGGTCCACTAATTTATCCCAGAATTGATTTTGAAGGATGCAAGCATATTCTTGAAATTGGTTGTGGGGTCGGAGCCCAAACAAAGGTGCTCTTATCCCTTTTTCCTGAAATGGACATTACTTGTGTTGATGCAGAATCTAGACAAATAGAAAAGGCAAAAAATAACCTTCAATCCCATGAATCCAGGCTTTCTTTTCATGTTCAGGATGCCAGAAATTTGGACTTAGGAACCAAATTTGATGGTGCTTTTCTTTGTTGGGTTCTTGAGCATATTCCCAATTCCCAATTGGTTTTGGAAAGATTGAGGGAATATCTTGAACCTAGAGCAAAAATTTGGATAACTGAGGTCTTCAATAGTTCTTTTTATTTTCAACCGACATTGTCAGGCCTCTCTAATTACTACGAAAAGTATAATAGTTTTCACCGGTCTTTAAAAGGTGATCCAGACATTGGCGCAAAACTCGGGAATATCTTGACTCAAACTGGATTTAAGGGTATAGAATTATTTAAAGGGGGATTTCATTTATCTCAACATGATCCTGCATCTCTTAGAAAGTTCACGAGTTATTGGAAGGGTCTCATGAAAAGTGGAGCTCCATCGATGTTGGAGGCGGGTTGGATTACAAAGCAGGAAATTGATGAGATGGAAAAGGATATGGATGTTATTGCCGCAGACGAAAATGCAGTTTTTTATTATCAATTTGTGCAGGCAAAAGCAACAGTATAATTAGATGAGGCTTATCAGAAAGATTTGGAAATTTATTTTGAAAACCATTTTATGGTTTTTAATCCTTTCGGTAAGCTTTACAGTGCTTTATAGATTTGTTCCAGTTCCAATTACTCCCTTAATGGTCATTCGTATCTTCGAACAAACTTTTGATTCTGAAAAAAAAGTCCGGTTATCCAAAGATTGGATTCCAATGGCAGAAATTTCGAAAAATGTTCCTCAGGCAGTGGTAGCTGCTGAGGATCAAAAATTCCTAGATCACCATGGTTTTGATTTTGAGGCTATGAAAAAAGCCTGGGAGGGCAATAAGCAAGGAAAAAACACAAAGGGAGCAAGTACGATCACGCAACAGACTGTTAAAAATGTGTTTTTGTGGCCTGACAGGAGTTACTTGAGAAAGGGGCTCGAAGCTTATTTTACCATTTTAGTAGAAATAATTTGGCCCAAAGAGCGAATTCTTGAAGTCTACTTAAATGTAATAGAAATGGGACCTGGGATTTATGGAATTGAATCTGCTGCTCAAAACTATTATAATAAACCCGCGATCAAATTGAATCGGAATGAGGCAGCTATGATAGCAGCAATATTACCTAATCCAAACCGCTGGAACCCAAAGAGGCCAACTCCTTACATTCTGGGAAGACAAGCTTGGATAATGAAACAAATGAACAACTTGGCACCTATTGGATTCGGAAATTAAGGATTGATTTTTTGTATTGCGACCGTTAAAATTGTAATATTTTTATCCTTTATTTTCATTGAGTAATATTTCTGTTAGTAAGAATGAATAAAGGGTTTTATAATTCCTTTAGAAAAAAATATCACACAGAATTTTATTCTATTTATAGATTATTTTAAGTCAAAATTTTAGCTTTTCCCTTAATAACTAAAACCATTAAGAGATACAAAAAAAGGCCCTCAGTTGGCTCTATTTAATGATTGTTATTTGCAAGAAAATTTTATCCACATTTTCAATTATTTATCCACACTTTTCCACAAACGTTAGTTAACGTATTGATAAACAAGAATATAAGTAGCTTTAAAGAAACCTAATTTTGTGGATAAAAGAAGCTAACTTGAAAAAAGTATGCTCTAAGTACATGGGGAAAAGTGGATAAATTAGGATTCCAAATTTTATTCTAAAGATGTTCAATCTTGCTTTTGTCTAATTAATCTTTTTCGATATGCATTGAAAATTCTTGATTTTGAAACAAACCCTAAATAAATGCCATTTTCGATAACAGGAAGATTCCAGGCACCTGAGGTTTCGAACTTCTCCATAGCTTTTTGCATATTTTCAGTAGCCAATAGAATTTCTGGAGGACTATGCATTAGGTCTCGGATAAAAACAGAATCTTGTTGTGACGGGTCAAACATGATATCCCTTATATCATCAAGCGTAATGATGCCTCTCAATGTTTTTTTCTCGTCCACCACTGGAAAGATGTTCCTCTTTGAAATTTTTACTAGATCCGTTAGATCTTTCAATTTGGCGTCTGGATGAACAGGAAGTAAATCCCGCTCGATTACATGAGTAATGTCTATTAATTCCAATAGCTCCTGATCTTTTGATTCGGGCAAAAACTTTCCTTTATCTTTTAGCTGCATGGAGTAAAGACTGTCTTTTTGATAGTAAGTGGTAGTGGTAAATGCAATGGCAGAAACAAACATCAAAGGAATGAATAACTCATAACCTCCAGTGATTTCCGCGATAAGGAATATAGCAGACAATGGAGCGTGTTGAACCCCGCTCATGACACCACACATAGCCACTAGCGTAAAAGAGGCTAAAGGCAAAGGGATATGGAAACCAAATAAATTTTTTGAATAGGCGAAAACAAATCCCACAATTCCACCTACATATAAGGAAGGTGCAAAAATCCCTCCGCTACCCCCACTACCAATAGTTAAAGCAGAAGCGATTGGTTTTACCAAAATGATAAATATCAAAAAGATGATAATCATGTAAGGGTTTTCAATTACCGAAAAAAAAGGGCTTCGATTTAAAATCTCGGCAGACTTTCCATCGATAAGTTGGTTTAGAGTAGCATAGCCTTCACCATATATTGGAGGGAAAAAGAATACCATAAATCCAAGAAATGCACCGCCATAGAGCATTCTCATAGTTTGACTCTCTAGGCCTTCTAAGGCTATTTCAGTTCTTCTTACAGCTCGACTGAAGTATAGTGATACTATGCCACAAATTATACCTAAAAGCAAGTAATAAGGCATATGGGCGGCTTGGAAGCTTTCTTCAAACTTGAAATTAAAGATTGAGTCCTTTCCAATTAAAATCATGGAAGTGAGAGAACCCATCACAGATGCAATTAACAATGGGATGAAACTTGCAGTGCTTACTTCTAATAATATTACCTCGATGGCAAAAATCACTGCGCCAATGGGTGCTCCAAAAATTGCTGATATTGCAGCTGCCGCACCACATCCAATCAGTAAAGTTCTTTTTTTTGCATTAAGGTGCATTAAGAGCCCTGTATTAGAACCAATAGCCGATCCTGTCACTACCATTGGTGCTTCAAGTCCCACTGATCCTCCAAATCCAACCGTCAAGGCAGAGGTAAATAGGCGGCTATACATTTTGATCCTAGGAATGAGGCTTTGTTTCTTTGAAATAATAAAAAGGACGTCGGGTATACCATGCCCTCCTACATCCTTAAAAATATATTTACCTACGAGATAGGCCGCTGTTATTCCTATCAAAGGGTAAAGTATGTAAAGAAAATTAGCGTATTCGTTGTAAAAATCTTCGGTTAGAAATTCTTGGATAGCATGAACACCACTTTTTAGAATTACAGCTGCTAGCCCTGATAAAATCCCAATAATTCCACTAAGGATAATTATAAACGATTGATTACTCAGGTGTCTGAGGCGCCAGATTAAAAGTTTGGTAATGAAGTCTGTTTTCGCCAAAATTCAGTAGGGTAGTAAATGATGTAGCTTACAAATTACGTATCCTTTTAGGCAATACGAAGGATTAAGCTTATTCTTTCAATAATTCCTCGTCTAAAGTTAGAATACACTTTAGAATTAAATTTACTGCATCAAAATAAAAATCTGGCTGAATGTTCTCAAACTCATCGCTTGGTTTGTGATAATCGGGGTGATCCTCGACCCCAAAATAGATATGAGGAATTCCTTTTTCCAGAAATGCTCCATGGTCAGAAGATTTACTCCAATCGTCACGACCAGTATCCGGTAAATCATGCCCGAAAACCAAAGTCGGTTTCTGACCGGATGCAACTGTTTCAAGAATTGGCTTTAACTCTGGGTTTTGATAGGTTCCAGAAGCATAAAGCTCTCCATTTTCATTTCTCGAAATCATATCCATATTGATGTTTAAAACAATATCTTCCAGTGGAAATGGAAAGTCTTTAAGCAGTGCTCTGGCACCCTGAAGTCCCATTTCCTCGCCATCTAAGGCCACAAAAATAAAACTGTGTTCAGGCCTGTTTTTAGAAAAATATTCCGCTAATGCCAACAGAGCGGCAGTTCCTGATGCATTGTCGTCTGCACCATTATATATGGAGTCTCCTTTCACCGCTCGTCCGATTCCTACATGATCAAAATGTGCGGTTATTACAATCAATTTTCGGGATTTGCTACCTGCAATAAAGCCTTCTACGTTTCCACCTTTATATATCTTATTATCTCTTCTTCCCTCAAAAGAAAAGAGTTGTTGATGATTTCGGTAGTGAGACGTTAAACCTAAATCTGTAAACTGCTCTATTAAGTAATTTCTTGCTCGTAAATTCTCTTCTCCTCCCGTCCTTCTTCCTTTAAAATCGTCAGAAGATAGAAATTCAATATTGTCTAAAAGCGTTTTTTTATCAACTTGTTGGGCCAATGATGCAGACCAAATAAGGATCAAGGATAAATTCAGAATTGATTTCAATAGTTTATGCATCAATGATACTATTTTGCGTTATGTATATTCGTAAAATTACTAAGCAAAAGGACTTCACCTATTCCTTCGAATGAAATATATTTTACCGATAGTATTTGTTTTTGTTTTTAGCCGCATGAGTTTTGGTCAGGGAACTATGCCTGAGACTTTTTTTAATGGGAAATCTGTTGTGATGGTTTCAAGTGATCCAGGAGCAAGGCCCGCAATGTCTTGGCAGGTTTTAGCAGATAGTATCCATTCTGCTATTGTTAAGGCCGGAGGAGATCCTGTAGGCTATTTTGAGTTGGAACAGGTGGCAATTTCAGAAGCTGTACAATCTGATTACGCAAGTGCTTTTTCCGGTCGCTTAGTAAAGAACATCATTTTTGTGACCCGACAAATGAATCTTACATCCATCCATGTAGCCCCATTTACTGGCGATTTTCAAATGATTCCATCCACCAGTTTGTTTGGTATAAGTGGTAATGATTATCGTTCTGCAGCAGATCAATTCTCTGCTATTGGGGAAACCAATAAAACGAAAAATCTTTTAGTGATTGATGTTCCAGAGTTTCCAAGCATAAGCCAGACCGAAAGTTCTGCAAGCCAAAAATTTTTACAAGCAAACCCATTAAATCTAGAAGTCTTCAAACTTGGAATCCCTATTGAGGGATCCGCCGCCGAAACAGGGCTAATGAGTTATTTCAGATATGATATGTATGGCAAGTCTCAAGCAACCATATTGGCTGAACAAGAGGCTCAAAAGTCAGGAATTGAACAAATATTAAAAGAGGAATATCCATTTGATACCGAATGGTTGACTGAGCCAAAGACAGATGAAGAATTAATACGGGACAGAGTTCAATTCTTATTGGTAAAAGTAGAAGCAAGAGAATCCGATATGATGAAAAGTATGGGTGTGGAGGTTCCTTCAGGTGAGGCTATGAATAGAACTGTAGTTAAATATTATATTAAATTGATAGTTCGAAATGAGTTATATATTGGGCCTGAGTGGGATGCAGATCCAGATTGGAGAGTTGCCCTTCGAAATTTTTTGAGGAATCTAAAAAAATAAACCTCCTAAAAGGAGGCTTACCGTTGAGTCAAAATTATGGGTGATTGAAACAACTTTGTTTAAATATTTTCTTCGAATTCTGTGTAGTTACATTAGTTGCTTGAAAAAAGACATTTTAATTTAAATATCCTACTAAAACCAAATTATTTTCTAAATAAAAAGCATTAATGAATATTTTTTAAAATTTATATATCATTAAAAGAGATTTTTATTTAAAAATGGGATAAGAGCTAGGATGATCGCCTGGGAATAGTATGCTTTTCTGTCGACAACTCCATGAGTTAGAATACCAACAGAGCCACCTTTTTGTTTGGAATTTTCTTTTTCAAAAACTAAATCATCAGCTTCACCTAACTCCATTCCATTTTTAACAAGCTTTCTAACTTTTTCAGGAAGATAAAAAGTACCTGTTTTGGATTGGCTAGACATGTTTTTACCATTTTCTATGTAAATCCAAGCAAAAGCAAACATACCATATTCATCTTCTTCTATTCCTCCTTCAATACCTACCCAAAAATCCGCTTCAGGGAAAGTCTTTTTGGCATTCTGAGCTCTGTTTTTAGCACCTTGAAATGTCTCTTCGCTACCGAAAGGCTGATCTGAGACTCCTGAGGAGGCATTAACTCCATTAACTAAAAATGATCTTGAAAAGGCTTCCGAGAAAGCAGTTTCAGTACAATTAATTTTTACAGGGTTCTTACTTCCAACAATGATTAGTTGTTTTTCAGAAGCCTGAAAATTTTCTCTTTTGGGGTATTTCATATGTATAAAAAAACCTAGGCAATTGCCTAGGCCATGTTTGTAAAAACTTGATTGACATCATCATCCTCTTCCATCTTTTCAATCATTTTATTTATAATTTCTTCCTGCTCCTCCGTCAGTTCGGTCAAGGTAGTGGGAAATCTTTGAAAATCAGCACTGATCACTTCTATTCCTCTTTCTTCCAATGCTTTTTGCATGGCTCCAAAGTCAGCAAATTCAGTGTAAACAAATAATTCTCCTTCATTTTCATCAATTTCTGAAAGACCATAATCAATCAATTCCAATTCTAACTCCTCCATATCCAAATCGTCCTGAGCAAAACGGAAGACTGCTTTGTGGTCAAACATAAAGCTAACGGAACCGGAAGTCCCTAAAGAACCTCCTGCTTTAGTAAAATAGGATCGGATATTTGCCACAGTCCGGTTTATATTGTCCGTTGAGGTTTCTACAATTACAGCAATTCCAAAAGGCCCATATCCCTCATATACGACTTCTTCATAATCCTTTTCATCCTTATTTGAAGCCCGCTTAATTGCCGCTTCAATTCTGTCTTTGGGCATCTGAGCGCCCTTAGCATTCTGGATTATAGTTCTTAGTCTGGGATTGGATGCTGGGTCTGGACCTCCAGATTTTACAGCCATTACTATCTCTTTTCCAAGACGAGTAAAGACCTTAGACATTTTATCCCATCGTTTGAATTTTCTTTCTTTTCTGAATTCAAATGCTCTTCCCATAGATATACTTTGTTTGGAGGGTAAAAATAACAAATCTTTTTATCTATGGGCTAAACAAAAGAAAGGCAAAAGAGAAAATGGAAAAAGACACTTAAATCATGTCTTATATATATCTAAATCCGTAGGATTAGTAAAGTCTTAGCCCATGTTACTACCAGCACAAAAACCCATTCCCAATATCCCAGAATCCAATCTTCCAAAAGTCGTAATTGTAGGAGGAGGATTTGGTGGATTAAAGCTCGCTCGTAAACTAATCAAAGGCCCATATCAAGTAATTTTACTTGATAAGAATAATTATCATCAGTTTCAGCCCCTTTTCTACCAAGTTGCTACTGCGGGGTTGGAGCCGAGTGCTATTTCTTTTCCCTTAAGGAAAATCTTTCATAACACTCCAAATACCATTTTTAGAATGGCTGAGGTCCATTCATTTGATTCCAAAAGAAAAAGACTTTTTTCGGACATTGGGTATATAGACTATGACTACTTGGTTTTAGCAATGGGTGCAGATACCAATTACTTTGGAAACAAATCCATAGAATATAATTCAGTACCGATGAAAACCGTTTCTGAGGCACTTTATATCCGAAATAAGATTATCTCGAACTATGAAAGAGCGATAAATATCGAGAAACAAGAAGACAGAAAGTCTCTGATGAATGTTGTGATAGTAGGTGGAGGACCCACTGGCGTGGAGCTTGCAGGAGCTATGGCAGAGCTGAGAAACAATGTTTTTCCAAAAGATTATCCAGAGCTGAATTTTAGTAATATGAAAGTCGTACTCATTGAAGCTGGACCAAATCTCCTTGCTGCTATGTCAAAGGATTCTCAGAACCATTCTCTAAAATATCTACAAGGATTGGGAGTAGACGTCATGCTCAATACGAAAGTTCATGATTATAATGGGGAAGAAGTAAAATTGGAAGGAAAAGACCCCATAAGTACTCAAACCTTATTGTGGGCTGCAGGAATTAAACCAAATTTTATAGAAGGTCTGAGTAATGAACATTTTGCTCCAAATGGAAGAATCTATGTAGATGAATTTAATAAGGTTATCGGTGAAGACGGGATTTTTGTACTTGGTGATGTTGCTTTGTTGAAAGAAGAAAATTATCCAAAAGGACATCCTCAGGTCGCTCAGGTCGCTTTGCAACAAGCAGATAACTTGGGAAAAAATCTTCTCAACCAAGTTCAGGGCAAGGAGATGAATCCCTTCCACTATAAAGATTTAGGTTCTATGGCAACTGTGGGCAGAAAGCTTGCTGTAGTGGATTTGCCTTTTATTAAATTCCAGGGATTGTTAGCTTGGCTTACTTGGCTTTTTGTGCATTTGATGGCAATATTAGGTGTAAAAAATAAGATGTTCATCTTCATGGATTGGGCTTGGAATTACCTGAGCTTCGATCCAAGCTTGAGGCTACTGATCAAGCCAAAATATGTAAGGGCAAGCGAGCGAAAAGAGTTAATTGAGGAAAAATAGAATTTAAGGTTTGTTAACAAGGAAAGTAAGAAGTGAATTAAACTTCCAGAGTTCGGCAAGGTCTAAAAGACAAACAAACCATAAAGAAGATGAAGAAATTAACTATTGCAATGCTTTTGGTTTTCCTAGCTGGAATCACGGCGTTCGCTCAAGAAACAAGAAAAAAAGAAAGGCCATCTCCTGAAGAGAGGGCTCAAAAGCAAACTGAAATGATGGCAAAACAACTTGAGCTATCAGAGACTCAGAAAGCTGAGATTTTAGCAATCAATTTAGAGAATGCTAAAAAAAGGGAGGCAGAAATGGAGGCTAGAAAATCTGAAATGGACTCTAGAAGGGAGCAAATGAAAGAGCAAGATGAAGCCATTAAAAAAGTATTAACTGAGGAGCAAAGAGCCAAATGGGTAGAGTTAAAAGAAGCTAAGAGAGATAGAAGAGAAGGAAGGCCTAGAGGGGAAATAAGAGAAAGAAGTGAAATTCCTCATAGAAAAGGAGGTAATTAAAATAGGAAAGCCATCTGCCGAAGCGGATGGCTTTCTTTTTCGCAGGGTTGTCAACTAAACAGGGATTCTATTGGTAAAATGAGTATTTAAACTCAATCAATACCTGCGATTTCTTCCTCTACCTGAAAGAATGATTCATCTTTCTGTGGTAGAGATGAACTTCCCATTAGGAATTCATCTACTTTAACAGCAGCTTCTCTACCTTCTGAAATAGCCCATACAACAAGAGATTGACCTCTTCGCATATCCCCGGCAAGGAAAACCTTGGAATTTGTGCTCTGATAATTTTTTGATTTGGGAAGCGTATTTTCCATTGCCTCAACTCCAAATGCCTCTAAAAGTCCATCTTTTGTTGGGCCGGAAAAACCGATAGCAATAAATGCCAAATCGCATGGAGCGACTCTTTCTGTCCCCTCAATTTCCTCAAAAGTCATTCTACCTCCATTTTCTTTCCATTCAATGTCTACTAGTTTTAATCCCGTGACCTCTCCTTCTTCATTTCCCAAAAACTCTTTGGTAAGAATTGAGAACATTCTTTCTGACCCTTCTTCATGAGAACTGGAGGTTTTTAAGGTCATAGGCCATTCTGGCCAAGGATTAAGAGTATTCCTCTGTTTGGGAGGTTTTGGTAGTAATTCCAATTGAGTAATAGATGCAGCCCCATGTCTATTGGAAGTCCCGATACAATCACTACCGGTATCTCCTCCGCCGATTACAAAGACATGTTTGTCTTTTGCTGAGATAGGATTCTCTTCCAATTCTCCATTGATAACCCTATTTTGATTTCCTAGGAATTCCATCGCAAAATGCACTCCTTTTAGACTGTCACCATTGATTCGCAGAGATCTTGGCTGTCCTGCACCAGTGCAAATAACAACAGCATCAAAATTTCTAAGGATATTTTCAGCTTTAATATTAAAGCCAACTTCAGTTGAACAAGTGAATATTACTCCTTCCTTTTTCATCAGATCGATTCTTCTATCAATCACCCATTTTTCTAATTTGAAATCAGGGATTCCATATCGAAGTAAGCCACCTGGTTTATTGTCTTTTTCGAAAACAGTTACTTCATGACCAGCTTGATTTAATTGATCTGCTGCAGCCAATCCTGCAGGGCCGGAACCAATAATAGCTACCTGTTTACCGGTCCTTTTTTCAGGAGGACTTGGCTTGATCAGATCTAGTTCATACGCTTTCTCGGCAATATTTTTTTCAATCAATTCGATTGTAACCGGATCTTTATTGATCCCTAAAACACAGCTTGCCTCACATGGAGCCGGGCATATTCTGCCTGTAAACTCTGGGAAGTTATTTGTGCTTTTTAGAATATTTATAGCCTGTTCCCACTCTTCATTGTAAACTGCTTCATTAAACTCTGGTATTACATTTCCCAAGGGACATCCGTTATGACAAAACGGAACCCCACAGTCCATGCACCTCGCTGCCTGATGATTTAATTGTTCAGCAGAAAATGGCTGATATATTTCTTTATAGTCGCCAACCCTTTCTTTAGGGTCTCTTGTTTTCGGCGTTTCTCTCTTGAATTGTAAAAAACCTTCTATCGCTCCCATCTTACACCAATAATTTAGATTGTTCTGAAGCTCTTTTTTGCAAAACAGCTTTGTAATCTCTCGGGATTACTTTAATAAATTTTTCTTTAGAATTTTCCCAGTCATCCAGGAATTCAATGCCTAATTCACTTTCGGTTAATTTGACATGTCGCTTGAGATATGATTTTATAGTTGCAAAATCTTCTTCTTCTAAAACATCAATATCGACAAGCTCGGGATTAATTTCTGTGATATAATCTTTTAGAATGTATGCGATTCCACCACTCATCCCAGCGGCGAAGTTTCTTCCGATCTCGCCTAAGTTAACCACCAAGCCGCCTGTCATATATTCACATCCGTGATCACCAATCCCTTCTATGACAGCTTTGACACCAGAATTTCTTACACAAAATCTTTCGCCACCTTTCCCGTTAATATAAGCTTCCCCTGAGGTTGCACCATAAAATGCGACATTTCCAATAATGATATTTTCTTCTGGTTTAAATTTTGAATTTCGGCTTGGGTAAATTATTAATTTCCCTCCTGAAAGACCCTTTCCAAAATAATCATTTGCTTCACCCTCTAGTTCGAAATCCACCCCTTTTGTAAGGAAGGCTCCAAAGGTTTGACCTGCTGATCCAGTGAATTTAAATTGAATGGTATCTTCTGGTAAGCCAACACTTCCAAATATTTTGGAAATCTCATTAGAAAGCATCGCTCCTACCGATCGATCTGTATTCTTGATTTGAAAGTTTCCTGTAGACGTAACAGCCTGTTCCAATGACGGGTGAGCCGCTTTAATCAACTGTCTATCTAAAACCCGCTTCAGTTCAAAATCCTGATCAATCTGCTTATGAATTCCTACATGATCCGGTACTTCTACTCGATGGAAAATCGGAGTAAGATCAACTTTATCCCATTTCCAGTGATTCAAATGACCAGTTGATTGTAGAATATGGCTTTGTCCGACCATTTCGTCAATTGTTCTGAAGCCAAGTGATGCCATTATTTCCCGTAAATCCTGTACCAAGAAATTAAAATAGTTGACCACATGATCAGGATCTCCGGTAAATAGTTTTCTTAATTCTTCATTTTGAGTGGCTATACCAACAGGACAAGTATTAAGGTGACATTTTCTCATCATAATACAGCCTTCCACTACGAGCGCTGCAGTGGAGATCCCCCACTCCTCAGCCCCAAGTAAAGTGGCAATTGCTAAATCACGACCTGTTCTTAATTGGCCATCAGTTTGAAGTGTAACCCTACTCCTAAGGTTGTTTTTTACTAATGTTTGATGAGCCTCGGATAATCCAAGTTCCCAAGGTAAACCCGCATGTCGAATCGAGCTTAATGGAGATGCACCTGTTCCTCCGTCGGCACCGGAAATCAAGATAACATCAGCCATTGCTTTTGCAACACCTGCCGCAACAGTTCCAACTCCAGCTTGAGAAACCAGTTTTACATTTATCCTTGCTTTTCTATTGGCATTTTTTAAATCGTATATCAATTGGGCAAGGTCCTCAATAGAATAGATATCATGATGTGGAGGTGGAGAAATTAGTCCTACTCCTGGAGTAGAATGCCTTACTCTTCCAATCCACTCATCAACCTTATGACCTGGGAGCTGCCCTCCTTCACCCGGTTTAGCACCTTGTGCCATTTTAATTTGAAGCTCAGCGGCATTAGTAAGATAGTTGCTTGTAACGCCAAATCGTCCTGAAGCTACTTGCTTGATAGCAGAGCGTTCCCAATCTCCATTTTCTTTTTTTGCGAAACGGATTTCATCTTCTCCTCCTTCGCCGGAGTTACTCTTACCACCGATTCTATTCATGGCTATTGCCAAAGTAGAATGAGCTTCATGAGAAATAGAACCAAATGACATGGCTCCAGTTGCAAATCTTCGCATGATACTTGAAGCAGGTTCTACTTCGTCAATGGGTACAGTGATTCTTTTTTTGAACTCAAAAAGTCCTCTTAAAGTGAGTGCATCTTTTGATTGTTCATTGATTTTATTTGCAAACTTCTTATAAAGCCCAAAATCATTTAGTCGGGTAGACTTTTGAAGTAAATGAATGGTTTCTGGATTGAAAAGGTGTTTTTCCCCCCTTCTTTTCCACTGATAAACCCCTCCAGCTTCAAGAACGGGGCTTTTGGTTCCATAAGCAGCTCTATGACGGATCAAAACTTCTTCAGCTAGATCGTCAAATGAAATCCCTGAGATTCTCGAGATTGTTCCTTTAAAGCATCTATCAATAACCTCAGGACCTAAACCAAGCGCTTCAAAAATCTGTGCGCTTTGATAGGATTGAAGAGTTGAGATTCCCATTTTAGAAAGTACTTTAAGCAATCCCTTACCAATGGCTTCCTGATAGTTGGAGAATAGTTTTTCCCGATCTTTTACTTTTGGAAGGCGTCCTTTTTCAAACATTTCCAAAAGTGATTCAAGTGCCATGTATGGATTGATCGCAGAAGCTCCATATCCAATTGCTGTAGCAAAATGATGAGTTTCCCTTATATCACCGGACTCTAAAACTAATCCTGCTTTGGTTCGGATATTATTCTTTACTAGGTGATGGTGAACAGCCCCGATTGCCAATAAAGAAGGAATAGGAGCCCAATCTTCCGAGCTGTTTCTATCAGAAATAATAAGAATATTCTTGCTGTCCTTGATAGCCTTTTCCGCTTCCAAACAAAGTTCCTCTATAGCCTCAAGTAATCTTCCTGGTTGATGATCCGTCTTAAAATGAGCATATATTTTTTGACTTCTATAGCCCAAATGCTCCATGTTTTGGATTTTATCCAAATCACTGTTTAATAAGACCGGCTGAGAAATATGAATCTGCCTTGTATGCCTTGGACTTTCTTCCAAAATATTATGCCCTTCCCCTATTCTTGTAAATAAGGACATAACCAAACGTTCCCGAATAGGATCAATAGGAGGATTACTGACCTGAGCAAAAAGTTGTTTGAAATAATTGGAAATATGTTGACTTTCTTTGGAAAGCACTGCCAAAGGGGTATCTGCTCCCATTGAACCTATTGCTTCGTATCCGGTATTCCCCATAGGGGCGAGTACCACTTTCAGTTCTTCGGAAGTATACCCAAATACAGTCTGGCACTTTTTAAGATCCTTGGAGTTATAAGGATGAGTTTGTTGTTCTGGATCAGGGACTAGTCGAAGTTTGATTCTTTGGTCGGCCACCCATTTTTCATAAGGTTGCCTATTACAGATTTCACCTTTTACCTCCTCATCAAAAAGGACTCTTTGTTTTTCTAAATCGGCCCAAAGCATTCTTCCTGGGCTGATTCGACCTTTTTCTTCAATTGTCGCTTCCCTTATGGGTAAAGCGCCTGCTTCAGAGGAAAGTATCAGTCTTTTATCCTTCGTAATGAAATATCTTAGTGGTCTTAAACCATTTCGGTCAAGTGTAGCTCCTACTGATTTTCCATCAGTAAATAACAAAGCAGCTGGACCATCCCAAGGCTCTACCAATGAGGCATGGAATTTATAAAATGCCTTTCTATCTCGGTCCATGACTTCATTATCTTGCCAGGCCTCGGGGACTAGCATCATCATGGCATGTGGCAATGACCTTCCAGTAAGCGTCAGTAATTCGACCATAGCATCTAAATTCGCAGAATCGGAATTTTGACTATTGGTAATTGGAAGTAGTTTTTTCAGTTCTTCATCCGAATAAAACTTCGTTTTCATCAACGTTTCCTTAGACTTCATTTTGGTGACATTACCTCTGATGGTATTGATCTCTCCATTATGAGAAAGGAATCTGAAAGGTTGAGCTAATCTCCAGTTAGGGAAGGTATTCGTAGAAAATCTTGAGTGGACAATGGCAAAAGCGGATTCAATCTTGCTGTTTTGAAGATCTTTATAAAAAGCTAAAACCTGATCTGTCCTTAACTGTCCTTTATATATAAGTGTATTGCTACTTAGACTGGCAAAATAAAATGAGTTATTTACTCCTGGGATCTTCGAATTGATTTCAGAAGTAGCATAGTTTCTCAGTAAATAAAGTTTCCTTTCTAAGTCTATTCCGGTAAGGCCTTTTTTATGTTTAACAAAGAGCTGTTCTATGATAGGCATAACCTCCAAGGCACCAGAGCCTGGAACTGTTTCGTCAACGGGCACTTGCCTATATCCAATCAATTCAAAATCTAACTCGTCAATGATTTGATTAAGAAGTTCCTTGGATTTATGAAATAGCTGTTTGTTTTTCGGGAAGAAAGTCATTCCTACGCCATAATAACCGGCTTCAGGAAGATTAATCTCTGATCTTACTGTAATATCTTTTAAGAACTGATGTGGTACCTGAATCAATACGCCAGCTCCATCTCCTGTCTTTGGATCGGATCCTCTGCCTCCACGATGCTCCATGTTGCTAAGCATGTATAAGGCATCGCTTATCGTTTCATGCGAAGGGACTCCTGTCAAGTCGACAACCGCACCAATACCGCAGGAGTCATGCTCAAACTCCGATCGATATAACCCTTTTTGCATTTTTTTCTAGAATTTAATAGGTTCAAAATTTCCAAAAAATACAGAAAAAATTTCTTTCATTAAAATTTAGGCAATAAACACGCGTTCTAAATGCCTAATTTTTTATGAAAATTGACTTTATTGATTATTTCGCAAAAAAGTTATGGGTTTAATATTATCAACATTTTTTCAATAATATGTTAATTCTAAAGAGATAAGGGTAAAATTAGACCAGTTTTGCAGAAGAATTATGTAGATTTGGCAAAAAATGGTTTTTAAAGAAAATTTTTAAATAAGATTAAATTTTTTTTGCGGAATCTTAAAAATACTTTTTTGCTTAGAATTGATATCTTAAAATCACAGAATAATATTCTGAATATAATAATTAACTAAAAATCAAAGAGTTAACAGTATTTATCAGTCAGTATAAGGACCTGGAAGGTCTTTTTCATTTCCTAAAAGGTGCACTTTTATTTTTTTGATTTTCCTCGCATCAACAGCCAAAATTGTAAACTCAAAATCGTCAAACTTTATTTTTGTACCATTTTTTGGGAGCTTGGAATTCAATTCTAAAAGAAGGCCTCCCAATGATTCATTTTCTCCTTTCACTTCTTCAAATAGTTGTGGATCTAATTCCAGTTTCTTGCAAAAGTCATTTAAAGAAACTTTTCCTTCAAAAATGAAAGTATTGGGATCTAGTTCTTGGAAGAAAACATCATCTGTATCATCAAACTCATCATTAATTTCCCCGATAATTTCTTCTATTAAGTCTTCCAATGTGACTAGGCCAGAGGTGCCCCCATATTCATCTACTACGATAGCCATATGGATTCTCTTCAATTGAAAGTCTTTTAATAAGGAATCGACTTTTTTATTTTCAGGAACAAAGAAGCTTTTTCTTATGAGGTCTTTCCAGGCAAAGTTTTCATCCCTTTCTATAAATGGAAGTAAATCTTTGATATAAAGGATTCCGGAAATATTATCTATAGTCTCCTGATAAACCGGGATTCTAGAATAGCCACTTTTATTTATTTTGTCCATCAATTCATGAAAATCCATTTCCTCATCAATAGCAGTAATATCCATTCGGCTTCGCATTACTTGCTTTACTGTAAGTGTTCCAAAATTCACAATTCCTTTGAGAATGTCTCTTTCTTCCTCTGGTGTGTCTTCAGTCGTCATTTCAAGAGCCTGGTTTAGCTCATTTACTGAAAGCGAATAGCCTCTTTTTTGGATATTTTTCTCAATGATGTTGCTCATAGCCATAAGAAAAAGAGAAATCGGCTTAAGGAAAGTACTGAAAAAACTAATGCTTGGAGCCATGATTAGGCTGAATTGCATACTGGCCTTAGCAGCATAAACTTTGGGCACGATCTCCCCAAAGAATACTATCGCAAAAGTTACCCCAATAGTCTGCACTAGTATGATAATTATTCCTGTTGCATTCATTCCAAAAATCGACCAGGAAACAAAGGTGGTCAAAGTCACAATACCGATGTTGATGAGATTATTGAGAATTAGAATTGTGCTGAGCAGATTTTTTGGCATTTCTACCAATTGAATTACTTTTTTAGCATTGCTGGACTGGTCTAATTGCAGTGAGTCCAAATCATCATTAGAAAGGGAAAAAAATGCTACTTCTGAACCTGAAACGAGGGCTGAGCCAATTAATAATAATACAAAAAGTAAACTATTAAAGACCAGATAACTTACACTTAGTTCACTGATCTGGGCGAGTAGATGAAAACTCGGATAGGGGTCGTCCATGGATAAAACAAAATGTTTGGTACAAAAGTAAAAAAAATCCTCCGAAAAAAACTTTCGGAGGAGTTGAATTAAAATGGAAGATCGTCATCTGAATCATCCATGACCATTTTATCTGGCCCTGACGTCGATGCCGAAGTATTAGGTTTCGGCTGTGGACTGCTGGATTGAGGACTGGAAGGCCCCATTCCTTCGGGTTTGCCTCCAAGCATGGTGAAACTCAAAACTCTAATTCTTATTTTTTTTCTATTCTGTCCTTGTTCATCAGTCCATTTATCAGATTTGATTTTTCCTTCTACATAAATTTGACTTCCTTTTTTGAGATATTGCTCCGCAATTTTTGCTTGTTGTCCCCAAAGCTCAAGATCGTGCCATTCGGTTTGTTCTACTCTATTTCCACTTCTGTCCTTGTATGACTCAGTTGTTGCCAAACTTAAGTTTGCCACGACATTATCTCCCTCAAGATATTTTACTTCTGGATCAGCTCCAAGATTCCCTATTAATATTACTTTGTTTACTCCTGCCATATTTTTTGATGATTATAATTCAAAAAGTGAAAATTGAAGTTAGTCAAATACCCTGATCAGTCAAAAAATTTACAATCAATTTGGGCTTTGCCAGATAGTCTATTTTATCTTCATTGACTAGGATAAAACCCGCTTCATTGCACCATTTCGATAGTTCTTCATATTTTTTGGTTGGAATTTCTACCTCTGAAAAAGTTGCATTAAGCTTTTGATGCGACAGAATATGTCGATATTTTTTCTCAAAGAAATGAGTTTCCTCTCCTTCTAAGGACTCCCAAATCGGGAGTTTTAGGGATTTATCTTTTTCCTTCACGGGAAAGTCAAACAAACCTTCCCAAATATCTCCAGATCCTCTTTTTTTCCAAACCCAATCTTTTCCACATTTGATGATATAATAGTGAAGGTCTCTTTCTGTAATCTTCGTCTTATTGATTTTAACAGGAAGATCCTTTACCATATTATTGTTAAAAGCAAAACAACTTGTTTGCAAAGGGCAGTTTGGGCAATCAGGACTCAAAGGAGTACATTGTCTGGAACCGAAATCCATAATTGCTTGATTGTACTCATCAGGGCAGTCTTTTGGAATAATTTGGTCGGCTAAATCTTCAAACTCCTTTTTAGTCCGGGAACTTGCAATATCTTTTTCAATACCAAAATATCTTGCAAGTACTCTAAATACATTCCCATCTACTACCGCTTTGGCTTGACCAAAAGCAAAACTTGCAATTGCTGACGCAGTATAGCTTCCCACTCCTTTTAGTTTTATGAGTTCCTCATAAGTATCTGGAAATTTTCCACCTAGGTCAGAGCAAACATATTTTGCGCAGGCATGCAAGTTTCTAGCTCTACTGTAATAACCTAAACCTTGCCAAAGGCGTAGTACTTCTTCTTCGGGAGCATCTGCCAGATCATTGATTGTTGGGTAATTGTTAAGAAATTTGTGATAATAAGGCATTCCTTGAGCTACTCGAGTCTGCTGAAGAATGATCTCAGATAGCCAGATTTTGTATGGATTTTTTGTTCCTCTCCATGGTAATTCCCTAGGATTTGAGCGATACCAAAATAAGATTTGATACGAAAATGCCTGTAATTCAGTGTATTTACGGTTCATCGATAATAAATTTCTATTATACAAATCAAGCTAATTTTTGCCATTTTGTTTTTTAATTGCGTAGGTTCTCGTACATTTGCAGTCCCAAAAACACTTGGTTAATAGGTTGTTAAGCTTATTTCATAATTTCTAAATTTAAATTACTGTGACAAAAGCAGAAGTAATCACTAAGATTTCAGACAAAACAGGAATCCAGAAGGATGATGTTACACAGGCTGTAGAGGCCTTCTTTAAGGTAGTAAAAGATTCTATGTCTGAGGGAGAAAACATTTACGTAAGAGGATTTGGTAGCTTCATCAATAAGAAGAGGGCCAAGAAAATTGCTCGTAATATCTCTAAGAATACAGCTATCGTAATTGATGAGCACTACATTCCGGCTTTCAAGCCATCTAAGGTGTTTGTAGAGAAGATCAAGAACAGTAAAAAAATTAAAGAATTGGCTCCTCAGGATTAATCTGAGAAGATAATTTGACATGAAAAAAACTCAGCTCATTCTCATCATAGTGGGAATCATTGCAGTGGTAGGCTTATATGCCTTACCTAGTGTGGTGGTAGATAATGAAGGGGAAGTTGATGCTATTTCTCAGGAAAACGCAGGGGCAGAATCTTCAGAATCTAGTTCAGCTGCTATGCATGAGGCTGAGTTGACACCTGATCAAAAAGCTTTAGTTGCTTCGCTTAGAAGTAAATTGGATGATAGTGATGCGAATGATAATCAGGAAGCTTTACTTGATTCCTTAGGCTCCATTTATCAGGAATTGGGAAGATTTGACAGTGCTGGACTTTATTTTGGTCTAGCAGCAGAGGAAAGCAATAATTTAGCTCTTGCGGAAAAAGCGGGAGATTCATTCTATGAGGCTTATACCTTTGCTCTTGACGCTGATAAAGTCGCTTACACTTCCGAACAGACCCGAAAGTATTTAAATCAGGTGCTGGAAAAAGATCCCACCAGATTGGATTTGAAAACCAAAGTCGCTATGACTTATGTGTCTTCAACGAACCCAATGCAAGGTATTACAATGCTTCGGGAAATTCTCGAACAAGACCCTCAAAATGAGGATGCTTTGTTTAATATGGGTATCTTGGCGATTCAATCAGGTCAGTACAAGCGAGCGGCGGAGCGATTTGAGGAATTGATTAAGCATCATCCTCAAAATCTTCAAGGTCAATTTTATCTTGGAGTAAGTTATTTTGAAGCCAATCAAAAGAACAAAGCGAAAGCTCAGTTTGAGGCAGTTAAGGAAATGACTGGGGATGAAATGATCCTTAGTAGTATTCAAGGCTATCTTGACAGGCTATAAATTATTATATCACTTAAATACTAAAAACTATGCCTTGCGGTAAGAAAAGAAAAAGACATAAGATCGCTACGCACAAGCGTAAAAAGAGACTTAGAAAAAACAGACATAAGAAGAAGTAATACACTTCTTCTTATTCTTGTTTTAATTAAAAACGTTCATTTACATATTTATTAGACACGATTTTGAGTACGGAATTATTAATTGATTCTGCTCAAAGTGGTAGTCGAATTGCACTCCTTCAAGATAAAAGCTTGGTTGAATTGCATTCCGAAGGAATGGATAATCAATTCAAGGTTGGTGATATTTATTTGGGTACGGTACGCAAAATCGTCAATGGGCTCAATGCAGCTTTCATTGATGTGGGTTATGAGAAAGATGCCTTTCTTCATTACCAGGACTTAGGCCCGAATTTCAACAGCCTGATGAAGTTTACCAAAATGGTACGCAACAACAACTATAGCAATTACATGTTGAAGGGTTTTGAAAACGACCCTGAAATAGACAAGATTGGGAAAATTTCCAACATCCTGTCAAAAAATAATCAAGTGTTGGTTCAGGTCGTCAAAGAACCCATCTCCACAAAAGGACCCCGACTATCCTGCGAGCTCTCTCTACCAGGTCGCTATCTCGTTTTGGTTCCCTTTTCAGATTCTGTAAATGTTTCTAAAAAGATAAGAAGCAATGACGAGAGAAAACGTCTATTGAGGCTCATCACTTCTATCAAACCTGCCAACTTTGGTGTGATCATTCGCACCGTGGCAGAAGGTCAATCTGTCACTGAATTAGACAAAGACCTTCGTAATCTTCTCCAAAATTGGGAGGAGGGTATGCAGAAGTTGCTGAAAGCCAAAAGCCGTGACAAGGTAATAGGAGAGATGAGTATGGCTTCCTCACTTGTGAGAGACCTCCTCAATGAATCCTTCGATGCAATCACCGTAGAAGAAGAATCAACTTACGATCAGATCAGATCCTACATCAGGTCTATAGCGCCTGAAAAAGAAAAAATTGTCAAGCTTTACAATGGTAAAGCGAAGCTATTTGAAAATTTTGGAATAGAAAAACAGATCAAAAGCCTGTTTGGACAAACGGTAAGCCTTCCGCAAGGAGGCTATGTAATTATAGAACATACCGAAGCACTTCATGTCATTGATGTGAATAGTGGAAACAAATCCAACCAGGAAAGTGACCAGGAATCAACAGCATTAAAAACCAATCTGGTCGCTGCTAAAGAAATTGCCAGACAGCTACGTCTCCGAGATATGGGAGGCATCATCGTAGTTGACTTCATAGACATGAGAAAGGCCGAAAATAAAAAGGTTATCTATGAAGCAATGAAAGAAGAGCTAAGGCTTGACAGGTCTAAGCATACTATTTTGCCACTGAGCAAATTTGGGCTCATGCAAATCACCCGGCAAAGAGTAAGGCCGGAAGTAAATATTGTCACCAAAGAGACCTGTCCAGCTTGTAATGGAACCGGCAAAATTCAGGCATCTATCCTGATAGCCGATAAGCTAGAAAAAGATCTGGAGCATATTGTAACTATCCAAAATGTGGCTAACATCCACATCGGGCTGCATCCCTACCTGCACGCATACTTTACTACAGGCGTCTTAAGCCGAAGAGTAAAGTGGTTTTTCAAGTATTATAAATGGATTAAACTGATCAAAGATTCTTCTCTACCAGTGACGGAATACAGATTCCAAGATGAATCTGGAGAGGAAATAGAACTTCAAGTAAAAAGCGAGACTGAATAGTCTCGCTTTTTTTTTTGCCTTTATTTTATCGAGAGGTTCAATGAGGTGTCGCAAAAGGAATTTTCCTTTCACCATTAAAAATCAGTTTTAAGGAAAGAGGATTTTTGAAAAATCCAGTCTGACGAAAGCTACTTCATCCTCTGAATGTGGATAGCCAATGTTGAGATAGTAACCTTTTGGAGTGGGGAAGCCCCTTGTTGGAAAAGGGAGAATCACTTCCATGGACTTTTTGAAATCGCTATCCAGAATCACAAGCTTTGTCAGAGGATTTCTTCCCTGACTTCTATTTTCTTCAGTATCAGTTATGACAATCGCTTGCCGTATGTATGTTTGTGATCTTGGGTCATAATCAACCCAGCTATATTTACTGCTTTTTTCATTTGGTAAAAAAGCAGTGAATTCACCTCTTGGCACAGTTTTACCGACTAAAAATTCCATTTTATCACTTACTCCCGCATATACCCACTTCTTCGATTGAGGTGATATTACGAGCAAAGAGTCATCAGCAGGGAATGAGATCAAATGGAAATTATGTTCTTCATCATACCCATTCTGGTAAGCAGCGAAATTTGGATCATCCAAAAAATCCACATACTTACTCGGGTATTTGAATTTGATATAATTGATTGAACTGTCTGCGAGATCAAATTCTAAAAGCCAGTTTTCATACCCAAGTAGTGGTTTTTTTAAAACAAAAGGGACATCTGGAATAATCACCTTACCTTTTGTATTCATTGCTTTCGTACCCACTAAGTTATTGTAATTAATAGCCAATCGCTCTTCAGGCCCATCAGGTAAATCAAATCGCATTAAAACTTTTCCAAATTGATCCGCTCTTATGAGTTCCTGAAAAGACACAAACCAAGAAGTGGAATCGTCAGTGAAATTAACCTGCAAAAAACTCCCTATTCCATTCGGACCTTCTTTGTCATAAATTTGATCACGAATCATTTTACCTTCTGGATAGCTATATATCATAAATCTATCCTGGGCTGAGGTTACTAGGAATTCACCTTCATCATTTATTACATAGTGAAAATTGTAACCCAAATCCTTTGTAATAGTATCTTTTTCCAAGTAAAAGGTGTCCAGAATTATGTCACTTAAATCGAAAACAGGAACTTGATTTTTAGGCTTTTGAGAGCAGGAAAATACTCCAAGGAGAAATGTTGAAAAAACCAATAAATAGAAATACTTCAGGTTAAACATTTTATTTTTTGAAATGTCAGAAAAATAGTTTTTCAGAAATCTATTCCTTTATGAATGAGACTTCATCCCACTTCTTGCGGTGCCGAATAGTGGTTGGGGCATTTGAAAACAATCCATAGTTGACCATGATTTTCTCAATTAAAATATCATAATTACCAGGTGGTAGATGGGATATATTAATAGATGTTTCGTATACTTTTTGATTAGATAGGTTAATTCTGTTCCTCCTCCAGTTTCCCGGGATCAAATTCTCTTCTTTTATAAAGAAACGATAGAGATCCGGTGTATCTTCCAACGGATGCCATCCCAGAGAATCCAGTTCTTTTTTGAAGTTTGAATTTAAATCTTTTAAGAATTTATCGTCACCCTCATATCTGGCGATTCCTAAATGGAGGATATCTCCTTTCACTATTTCAGTTGATAAATATGCTCTAGGGTAACGGGTATTTTCAGTATGAAATTCTACATACGAAAGTTCCTTTGTAGGCCATTTTTGTTCATTTTCCAATAAATCTGTTTCATTGAAAAACAAGGAAAAATCCCTGACGTCTGTAAGAATAAGCGGAATGGATAGAACAAAAATCCCAAGTCCATATATGAAACTGAACCACTTACCCAAATTACTTTGATAGATAGCGACGACAGATGCCATTATCGTTTTTGCAGATTTTCCTTTCCATTTGGTTTTCTTTCTTACTAAAGTCAGGACCAAAAAAATTAAAAGGCTTCCGACAAAAATCAAATAGATAATGAAAAAACTAATATTTAGGTAAAGATAGAAAATGAGTAATAAACCTAAATAGGATGTAAAAATCAAAATTATCATTACAAGAGAGATCGGATAAGCAAAAGTCATACTGCATATGCGCTCCATTGTCAAAACCATTTCAGATGGCTTTTTGTATTCATAATGCTGAGACATTTTGAATAGATTTTCCTTGATTACTCCCTTTGGAAAAGCATAACTAAGCCCTAGCAAACCCGCCCAAATAAATCTTAGTACTAAATGCACTACAAAAAAAATTTTGAAGACACTGATCATTGCACTTAAATAGAGAAGAACAAGCATCGCACCAAGGAAATGAAGTCCATATTCCTGAACTAGAGTAGCGGAAAAAGCATATATCTTTGCGGGAAAAGCAAATAAAAAAGCTAATGTAATACCAGAGATTATCACTTCAGGTTCCCAGCTATTTCGCTGGAGATTTTCTAGCCAGGTTAGCTCCTCTTGTTTACGCTCTGAATCTAAATTCTTTTCTTCCATAGATTAGGTTTTAGCCATCCAACCAACTTTTAAAATCTGAAACCTTTTCTCTGCTGATTAAGATATCTTCGTCTTGACAGTTCTGTAATTTTATTTTTAATCGGCTGTTGGAATAAGTGAAAATATCAGAAATAGATGGATATGAACAAAGGTATTTTCTATTAATTCGGAAAAACTTGCTTGGGTTGACATGAGATTCTACCTGCTCCAGGGTAGAGTCAAGCACATACTTTTTACCTTCTTTGGTCTGAATAAAAGTCACTCTCTCTTCACTAAAAAAGAAGGCGATTTCATCCACGAAAATGCTCTTGATTTTTTCTCCATACTTCACTAGAAATCTGGTTTTATAGGAAGTCTTATTGGGGTTGAGCAAATTTTTTATCAGTTCTAAATCAATATTGGATTTGAGTTGATTGGATCGGAATTTTTCTACTGCCCTATTTAAATCCTCTGGATCAATAGGCTTCAAAAGATAGTCTACAGCATTAACCTGGAATGCCTGAATTGCATATTGATCAAAAGCCGTAGTAAAGATAATCGGTGTGGATAACCTGACTTTTTTAAATATCTCAAAGCTGATTCCATCTGCCAGTTGGATGTCACAAAAAATCAAATCTGGAGAAGGAAATTTTTGAAACCAGTCTATGGCACTTTTGATACTGTCCAAGTTTCCAAAAATCTCAGCATCTGGAAAATGTTCCTTAATTTTCTTCAGAAGCAGATTATATGCTGGTTTCTCATCCTCTATGATTAAAATTCTCATCTGGTATACTCTAAAATTGGAAGTTTGACTAGGAATTCATCTTCGGTTTGGAGGACTTCCATTTCCTTCGTGGAGATCAGCTGATACCTCATTTTTATGTTTTGTAACCCTATGCCTGTGGATGGTTCTGATTGACCGGATTTGGGTTGAAAAGTATTACTGATCCAAAGGTCATCCTCTTTTCTATATATGTGGATAAACAATGGATTTTCTTCGCTTATGATATTGTGCTTTATAGCATTCTCGAGAAGAAGCTGGAGAGAAAGCGGAGGTATCAATCCACTTTGATCTGCTATTTCAATAGAATATTGAAGACTTTCTTCAAATCTAATCTTCTGAAGCTCCAGGTAGTTTTTGGCAAAATTTATCTCCTTTTCCAACTCTATCAATTCTTCTTTTTGAGCTTCTAAAACATAGCGGTAAATCCGGGATAATTTTTGAATAAAAGCGGCAGATTTGTCCGCACTTTCATAGACCAAATTGGAAAGGACATTCAGCGAATTAAATAGAAAGTGTGGGTTAAGCTGATCTTTTAGAGATTGGTATTGGCTGGACAATTTTTCATTTCGGAGGATTTCTGCTTCCAGTGCCGACTTTCTCCATTCCATCAACCAGCTCCTTGTTGTAAAAATAGCCATGATTATTAAAGCAATAATCATAGGCTGAAGTGCATATTCTGCGAGAAGAAGCCAAGGGATGTTTTCTATTTGAATCTTTGCTGTCAGCAAAGTATAAATGAAAACTATTACATAAGAAACTACAAACGCATAACTTAAATAAGTACATCCAGTAAGCAGAAGTCTTTTGACAGGATGATTAACCCAAGAAACCTTGCGATCATAATAATTCTCAACCACATTACCTCCATAGCTCATTGCAATGGTTATTGCAAGGGAATACAAGAAATCAGGAAAAATGTTCCTTATTCCTTGCCAGCTTTGAAAACAGCTTGGACAAAATAATAGCATCAGAGTTGTCGCAATTCCTAGATTTATCAACATAAACCGTGTGAATGTGCGCCATATTCCGGATTGGATTTTAAAAATGGATTCTTGAGAATTGCATTCCATAGAGTGAAAATAAATGAAAATGCTTCAATTGTTACTTTCTTAAATCAAAAGTTAACAATCAAAACATCTTCAATTGTGCACAATTTAATTATTTGCAATTTTTTAAAACTTCCTCTGATTGGCTTTTGCCCCAAGTAGGTAGAATGTAATCCTCATTGATTTTAGCTTCTTCTTTTTTGTAAAGATCTAATGCCATCCTTGCCATTCCACAGGCTTTTTCAGGACCTGATCCAAAAAACTGCGCCATTCCTAGTTCCATTTGAGCCATTAAGGTTAAAGCTCTTGGATTCTCTCTATCAAGATTAATGGCCTTTCCATAGATCTGCATAATTTCTGGACTTAGACTTTGGCCCCTTGAGGCAGGATCTAAAGATAGTTTGCCCATTAATACAAATCCCTTCAGAGCTGTAATTTCTGAGTTATTTGGAGCAATATTCTCTGCCTTTTGGACCAATTCAAGAGCTTGATCAAAATAATTGTCTTTATTCACATCAAATCTGAAAGCTGCCATAGTTTGATTGTAAGCTGCGTAGTATAGCGGAAGCCACTCTTCATTTTTGGCTTCAGCGATTCTCAAAAACCCATTAGTTACCTCTTGTGCTGATTCAAGATTTGGGATGGAATTCATGGCTAAAATCTGTTTTTGCATTGCGGCTTCATAGGCTGGATCAATAGCTTTTGCAAATGATATCCATATAAAGGCGAGTGCGATAGTTAGAATTGTCTTTTTCATGGTTTTGTCTTTTATAGGTTGTTTAAATTATTAGCGGTTTTGTCTTTAGAAAGAGTTAGGAAAATACCCAAGAATAAAAATCTAGGGGCTACCTGTCCTTGAGGAATCGATTCAAATATTCCCTGAGCGTTTGTTTTTGGGCTGAAGGTGTAGCCAAACACATTATCTCTACCCAGTACATTGGTACATGCAAGATGAATGATGAGGTTTGGCTTTGGTAAGTAACTCCATGAAAGGCTCAGGTTTTGAAAACTCTTTGTTTTAGAATTCATCTCAGCCTGATCCAGATTTGGGTTGGTGTAAGTATATCCATCGTTGAAGGCAAAAGAAGCTCCGATTTGAGATTTAAGTGGAACCATAAAATGCTTAACCACAATGGAAAGGTTGTGCTTTGGAGCAAAGCTAGGCTGAACTCGGCTTTGAAATTGATTAAATCTTCTCTTGCTATCCACATAGCTATAGGTGATCCAATAATCAGTGTTTTTGATACTTTGGCGATCTCTAAAGAAAAAATCAATTCCTTTCGCAAATCCGGATCCCCCATTGGTAAGCTTTTCAGGAGCATCAGGAAGTCCTTCAAAAGTGACTAACTGATCATAGGATTTATAAAAGGTTTCTGCTCTAAACGTTAATCCATCTTTTGAAAACAGGTAATTTAAAATCAAGTGATTTGATTCTGAATTTTGAAGATCTATGTTTAAAACTCGGAAGTTTTCGATAGGCAGCTGATGGAATCTACCTGCCGCAAAAGATAATTTACCTTTTTCGTTTAGTTGATAGGCCACAGAGAATCTTGGGTCTATCCAATTCTCTCTAGATAATGAACTTGTTCCGGCTCTCAGGCCGCCCCGGAAGACAAGATTTTTGTTTAGGTAGAAATCCCATTCTGTAAATAGATAGGATTCACGGTCATTATAGTTTCTAACCAAACCCTCCTTCACTAGTGTTTCTGAATAAGGATGCATAAAGTGCTCTACCCCAAATTTTGCTGAAAGGCGGTCAGAAATGTCCTTAATAGCTGTTCCTTTTAAGTGAAGAATTTCATTTCTTCTCTCGATTAATAAGCTATCGTAGGCGATCTTATCATGATTTTTAGAATAAGAAACTCCTGCAAATAATGTCCACTTATTCTTTGTTAATGTTCTCCAATTAGCTTGTGCAAAACTGTAATCATTTTTTAGATCAACAAGCACTTTCTTATCGGTACCAGGGAGTGGTTGCCAAAGACTCATGCCTCCAGACTCTGTTCTTGCCATAACTTTGAGCAAGCTATTTTTTCCTAATTTCTTTTGGGCAGCAAGTTCCAAATCCCAACTGTTTGGAGCAGCTTCAAATTCAATTTCTTGTTTAATCAAGCCCTGATAGGGTCCCAGGTTAAAGTAGTTTGCACTTGCTGTTATACTTTGCTTTTCGTTTGCGAGGGTATGAGAATATCCTCCGCCTACAGTCATTAAGCTAAGATCTCCTTGGCTTCGAATCGATAGATCTTTGGTATTTAGTGCCAAAGCTGAAGAAAGTGCTTGGCCATACTCAGCAGAATAGCCTCCTGTACTGAAAAATGTACCTTTAAAAAGGTTTGGGTTGAAGCGAGTTCGAGTAGGGACATTGCCAGTTGTGGTTCCGTAGGCATTTCCAACCCGCATCCCATCGATATAAATTCCAACCTCAGTGGCATCACCTCCACGAACAAAGAGGCGACCGTCATTACCTACTGTGCTTGTTCCAGGGAGAGTTTGGAAAGCACCCATAATATCACCCATGGCGCTTGGAGTTGTTACAATATCAAGTGGTCTGAGGATCACGGATTTGCTTTCGTCAGATGCTTCCATGGCTCCAGCGGAGATGGTCACGGCATTCATTTCTGTGATTTCCTCAGTCAGTGTAATAGTTGGTATTTCTTGAGTTTTTTCAGTGAGCGTGACTGCCAATTCTTTTGTCTTAAAACCTAGGAATTGAAAAACTAAAATCTGAAAATCTTTCTCAGTGGTGGTCAATTTGAATGTCCCATCAATTGTACTGCTGGCTCCATCAAAGCTTCCTTTGATAAAAATATTTACACCAGGCAGGCCGAGTCCTTTTTCATCAAGCACTTTGCCATGCAATTCAGTTTGGCCAAATGCATTACTGTTTAAAAGAAGAAAGTAGATAAATAATATTGCCTTGGTTTTCATTTCAGTTCAATTATGAACCAAATATGAAGTCATAATTCAGCCGAAAAAATTGAAACTGACTGAAGTGTAGAAAACCCTGACTGAAATGTCAAGTATTCAGATGAACTTAAATGGGGTTAAATAAATACTCTAATTTCAGATCATTAATTTTAGTATAATTTATTAGATTATATTTTTTTAACAGCATTAGTTCTGGCAAAATATTAATAAGATGAAATTTTCTGTAAGAATTTTGATGATTGGATCGGCTTGTATTGCTTTTTCGTGTTCTTCGCCGCCAGAAATACTTGAAAAACCGCCTGTTGAGATTGAAGTAGTACGGTTGAAATCAGAGTCGATTCAACTGGAAAAAGACTTTGTTGCTCAAATATATGGTAAAGTGGATATTCCTATACGAGCAAGAGCTGAGGGATATTTAGAAGGGATTTACTTTCAGGAAGGTAGAATGGTCAATAAAGGAGAACTCTTATATACTATTGACTCAGACCCATTTCAAGAAGGGGTAAATGCTGCTAATTCGCAACTTGCATCAGCCAAGGTGAGCCTTACCCAAGCAGAAAATGATCTTGCAAGATACCTTCCTCTAGCAGAAATTAATGCAATTTCCCAAAAGGATCTTGATGCAGCTATAGCTAATCGAGATGCAGCGGAAGCAATGGTTAAAGCAGCAGAAGCGCATTTGAGGTTTGAAGATATTCAATTAAGCTACACCCAAATAAAATCTCCCATTAAAGGACTAATAGGCAAAACTAATGCAAAAGTGGGTGAATATGTTGGAAGAGACCCTAATCCCGTGATTTTGAATACGGTTTCTTTGATTGATTCTGTTCGGGTAGAATTTTTCCTTTCTGAAAATGATTATTTGTCCCTTTTTAGGGAATATCAGGAAGAGCATCGTAAGGTAAGTGATGAGGGGAAAGCAGAAATTAAGTTGATTTTGTCTGATGGAATTCCATTTGATCAGGTAGGAACAGTAGATTTTATAAATAGGCAAATTGAAGCCACCTCAGGTACAATTTTGGTTCAATCTACTTTTCCTAACCCTGACCGACTGATTCGTCCGGGTCAATTTGCAAGGGTTCGAGTTCCCATCCAAAATATTGAAAATGGTGTATTGGTACCCCAAAGAGCAGTCAGTGAATTTCAGGGGAGGTTTTTTGTTTTTAAAGTGGGAGAAGATAATAAGGTTATTCAACAAGCAATCCAGATAGCAGGAAATCATAGGGATTATTTTTTGGTGCAAAGTGGACTGAATTCGGATGATTTAGTTGTTCTTGAAGCCATTCAGAAAGTGGCCGCTGGTCAGGTGATAATACCTAAAGAAGTAACTTTTCAATCCCAGTACAAAGACTAATCTAATGGCAGAACTAGACGAATCAAAGCAAATTTTCTTTGTAAAGAGACCGATCGTGGCCATTGTCATTGCGGTTTTTATGGTGGTTGTAGGTGCCGTTTCAATATTGGGATTGGCTATCGAACAATATCCAGATATTACGCCACCCGTGGTACGAGTTAGTACTGCATTCACTGGTGCAAATGCTATAAGTGTAGAACAGTCTGTCGCATCTCCACTAGAGCAGGAAATCAATGGGGTTGAGAATATGCTCTATATGAAGTCAACTAATGCAAATGATGGAACATTGGCATTAGATGTAACTTTTGACCTAGGAACTGATCCTGATATGAATACGGTCTTCACCCAGACCAGAGCTGCTGCAGCGACTCCAAAACTTCCCGAGGAAGTCAAAAGACTTGGTGTTAAGACGGAAAAGTCTATGCCTAACATTTTGATGTTAGTGACTCTTACTTCTGAAGGTGAATATGACCAGGAATTTCTTGGGAATTATGGGATAATTAATGTGAAAGATCAATTGGCTCGACTAAGAGGAATAGGTAGAGTTCAAGTTTTAGGAGCAAGTGATTATTCCATGCGGATTTGGGTAAAACCAGATCGGCTTGCTAAATTGGGAATAACCATTCCTGAAATCGTTGATGCTGTGAGAGAGCAAAATGTGATTGCTCCAGGAGGTAAGTTTGGTGCAGAACCTGCGCCACCAGGTACAGAGTTTACTTATACCGTTCGGCTTCCAGACAGATTGGTTTCAGAAAAAGAATTTGGCGATGTCGTTATAAGGACAGATGCAGATGGAAGTCAGATTTTCATAAGAGATGTTGCTCGAGTGGAACTTGGAGTTGAGTCATACAATGCTTTCACCAGACTCAATAAAAATGGTTGTGCAATCATTGCACTCTATCAAGCACCAGGCTCTAATGCTGTTGAACTCTCAGAAATTGTTCGACAAACCATGGATGAACTTGCCCAGGATTTTCCAGAGGGAATAGAATATAAAGTTTCACTTGATTCTACGGCCCCGATAAAAGCTGGTATTTCTGAAATAATCGAAACACTGATCATAGCTCTATTACTGGTTGTTTTGGTAGTTTTCCTTTTTATTCAAGATTGGAGGGCTACATTAATTCCTACTCTGGCCATACCTGTTTCCTTGGTAGCAGCTTTTATGGTTTTCCCTTTACTTGGTTTTTCAATAAATACACTCTCTTTATTGGGCTTGGTTCTGGCTATTGGAATAGTGGTGGATGATGCTATTGTAGTCGTAGAAGCCGTGCAGGTTAATATGCAAAAAGGGATGGATCCTAAAACTGCTACATCTGAAGCAATGAGAGAAGTGACTGCTCCAGTGATTGCAACTACCCTGGTTATGGTAGCGGTATTCGTTCCAGTGGCGGCGATGGCAGGGATCACTGGCAAGCTTTATCAGCAGTTTGCGATTACCATTGCCGTTTCTGTTTTATTTTCTTCTATTAATGCGCTGACTTTAAGTCCAGCACTTTGTTCCCTATTGTTAAAAAGCTCCACAGGTCCAGCAAAAGGAATATTAGGACGATTTTTCAATAAATTCAATACTGGGTTTGACAAGAGTACTGAAAGTTATTATGGCTTGGCAAAAGTCATGGCTGGAAAGTTAAAGCGTGGCTCAATTTACATACTATTTACTCTAGTAGCCGCTGGAATTTTAGGTTCAATGGTGCCGGGGGGATTTTTACCTGAGGAGGATCAAGGGTATATCTATGTCAACCTTCAATTGCCCAATGCAGCTTCAATGCAACGAACAGATGAAGTAATGAAAAAGGTGGAGGAAATTGTAATGGCGCAATCTGAAACAGAGTATGCGACAGCACTTTCTGGCTTCAGCTTGTTGGCGGGGTCGTTTATACCAAATACAGGTTTTATGTTTATCACCTTGACAGATTGGGATGATCGTGAAGCTACAGCTAAAGAGGTGATGCAAAGGCTGAATGGAATTTTTGCGAAAGAAATCCAAGAGGCTCAAGTTTTAAGCTTTGGACCACCGGCAATTCCCGGTTTAGGAAATGGATCTGGGTTTAGTATTATGATTCAGGATAAAAAAGGTCAAGATCCTGTTTATTTAGCTCAGAATACCTATGCTTTTATAAGAGCTGCACAAGAAAGGCCTGAAATTGCCTCTGCATTTACTACTTATCAGGCAACCGTCCCCCAGCGCTTTATGGAGATCAATCAGGATAAACTACTTAAAACTGGCGTTCGCTTGGGTGATGTTTATAATACCTTTGCAGCCTATCTCGGCGGCGCCTATATCAATGACTTCAATCGTTTTGGAAGATTATACAAAGCTTATGTGCAAGCTGAACCCGAATATAGGCAAAGCGAAAGTGGTTTGGATTTGTTTTATGTCAAAAATAATCTGGGAGAGTCTGTTCCCATTTCAAGTTTCGTAAATGTCAAACGGATTTCGGGTCCAGACTATACGAATAGATTTAATCTTTTTAGGTCTGCGGAAGTTACGGGGTCACCAGCAGTCGGTTACTCATCTTTGCAGGCATTGGATGCTTTGGAAGAAGTGGCATCAGAAGTTCTACCGGATGATATGACTTATAGTTGGAATGCTATGAGTTACCAAGAAAAAGCTTCTTCTGGGCAAATAGGAGTAATTTTCGCTTTTTCTCTATTCTTTGTGTTCTTGATTTTGGCAGCACAATATGAAAGTTGGTCGCTTCCATTTGCTATTTTACTTGGGACACCTTTTGCGCTATTTGGTGCATTCCTTTTCCTGTATTTAGCCCGATTGATGGATGAAGCATATTTAAACAACATTTTTGCCCAGATTTCATTGGTTATGTTAATTGCTATGGCTGCAAAGAATGCCATTCTAATTGTGGAGTTTGCGAAAATCAAATTTGATGAGGGACTTAGTCTTTTTGATGCTGCTGTAGAAGCTGCAAAGCTGCGTTTTAGACCCATTTTAATGACAGTTTTTTCTTTTATACTAGGGGTTTTACCCTTGATTTTGGCTTCAGGTTCTGGAGCAGAAGCCCGTAAAGTAATGGGTATGGCTTTATTAGGAGGAATAGGAGTAGCCACATTCCTTGGATTGTTTCTATATCCCATGTTATTTGTTTTGGTAGGGAAACTTGCCAAATATGAAGAAAAACGAGAAGCACTATTAAATCCCAAAAAATCATGAGAAAACTCATAATCCTTTGTTTTGGGATAATTTCTATTTGGTCCTGTAAATCAGGCCAAAATTATCAAGGGTTGGAGATCACTATCCCTGATCAATATAGATTCACGGATACAACATATCAACAACAATTTGAAGAGGTAAATATTGATACAATTCAAATTGATTCCCTCCTGAATAGAGATTGGTTTGGAATCTTTAAAGATCCTGTATTGGATACCTTGATCCTACGTGCACTTGAAAACAATCAGGATTTAGGAATTGCTGCAGAAAATATCCAACAGGCTCAAAGCGCTTTGGTGATCCAGCGATCTCAAATGCTCCCATCAATAGGTTATTCAGCAGGCGCCACTCGGGGTAATTATGCCGGATTGGTTTTGCCATCTACTCAAAATGTATTTACCGGATTCGGCGCTGTAAATTGGGAAATTGATTTCTGGGGAAAATATCGGAGGCTCAATGAAGCGGCTAGGGCTAACATTATCTCCTCGGAGGAAGGTTACAGGGCGACTAAGCTAAGCTTGATGAGTACAGTGGCTTCATCATATTTTCAACTTCTGGAATTTAAATTAAGGTTGGAAATATCGAATCAGACATTGGCTCTGAGGGATAGCATGCAGAGAATTATTGAAGAGCGTTTTGCAAGAGGAATAATAGCAGAAATTGATCTGAATCAAGCCCAAATCCAAAGTGCAATAGCGGCAGGAAGTGTTCCAATTTGGGAACGATTAATTTCTCAAACTGAACATCAGATCAGTGTTTTAGTTGGGGAGTTGCCAATGGGTATAGAAACAGGAACACCATTGATAGATCAAGCTTTAAATTTGGAAATTCCAGAAGGTTTACCTAGCCAGTTATTAGCAAGAAGACCCGATATTCTTTTTGCCGAGCAAGAACTTATCGCATCTAATGCTTTGATAGGTGCCGCAAAAGCGAACCGATTGCCAAATATTTCCTTGACTGGCTTGCTAGGAGTAGCCGGTAGTGAATTTAAAAGTCTTGGTTCGGGTGGTGCAGCCTGGAATCTTGGAGGTTCAGTATTAGGTCCAATTTTCAATTGGGGAGCTTTACAAAGACAAGTGGATATCGAAGAAAGTCGAACCCGACAGGCAGTACTGAACTATGAGAGAACGGTTCTGGAGGCTTTCCAGGAGGTAGAGAACACATTACTTAATATTGAATCACTTAGAAAAGAACTAATTGCTAGAGAATCACATGTAAAGGCTGCCATAAGAGCTCAATTCTTATCTCAAGAGAGATATAATCAAGGAGTAACAAGCTATTTGGAATACCTGGAGTCACAAAGACAAGCCTTTGATGCCCAATTGAATTTTGCTGGAACGAAACAAGAACTACTAAGTAGCTTTGCCCAATTATACAAAGCCTTAGGTGGCGGTTGGTAAGTGACATTTCTAGGGGAATGATCCTTTTATTCCTTACTTGTTGTTTTTTTCTTTTTCCCATGTTTTTTCCCTCGATTTTCATTGTTGGAATGTTTCATCAGCTTCCTTGCTGATTTACTGGGAATGGTGGCCATTAATCCATCTTTTGCGCTTAACCAAATTAAATTAATAGGTCCTTTGTAGGGATCTCTTTTTGTAGCATAGGCTAGTTCTTGGTATTTTTTATCTTCAGGTTTATTTTGCTTATGTACCGCCAAATTTGCCATACTGCTAAGGAATCCCTTTTTGTGATGTTCTGCATTTAATAATTCAATCTTTAAATCTTCGTATTCCATCAAAAAATGGTTGTCTGAAAATTGAGCATTGGCTTCCATATTCAAATGCAGTTTGTTTAACCTTCCTGAAGCAATGGAGATTCCTGCCAAATTATTGACTGTTTGGTTCAGGTGAGTCATCTCCAAATTTTCTAATGTAATGTCAGCTTCCCATTCACGTTCAAAGTAATTTTCATGGACTTCCAGACTTAGCTGGCCGGATCTGTCAAAAACTGCATTTACTTGGACAAATAGGCTGTTTTCCCGCTCTATTTTCTCAATAGTTGAAACATTCAAAATCATTCCATTGATTTTAGACAATTCAATTGTACCTGGCAATTTTTGTCCGTTTCCAATTTCGGAATAGGTGATCGTGGAATTGGTAACCAGTAAAGAATCAACTTTCATGGGAAATGTCAAGGCCTCCAAAAGAAAGGAGAAATCTTGTTTAAGTTCCTTTGGAGGAAAGGGTCTGTTTTTATCTTTCCCTATTTTGAAATCCAAACTATCCAGGGTAATGGATTCTGCAATGACTATTAATGAATCTCCAAATTGACTTGCTTCACTAAGTCCTCTTACAGTTATTTTCCCAATTTCAAATTCCATGATTTCCTTTTGAACTGGTTGATTTTTGGCATGTTCATACCATTCTTTATCAAGTTCCAAGTGGATGTTTTTGAGGTTCATTTGACCTTTCGAAAAATCAAACCCATAGGATTCAAAATTAAAAGTCTGATTTTCTGAAACTTGATAAGCGAGATTTCTAAAGGAAATTTTCAGCTCTTCCAACTTAAAAGGTATGGCTTTGTCTAACTGGACATAGTCCGTCTCAATACCTCTGGCTATAATTTCAAGACCCTCAAAAGAGCCTATCTTCTTTAGACTATCTGTTAGGTCAAATAAGATGGCTTTTCCTTCTGACAAGGAGAAATTTTTTATTTCACCTCTGGAAATAATATCCCTAAATAGCGATTGAAAGGGCTTGCTGGACTCTACCTGTTCTCTTTGAAAATTGGTGCGGGTTAGGGTGAATTCTGGATTTAGAAAATGTAAGTTTTCAATGGTGATTTCTTTGGATCTTAAAAAATTAAAGATTCCAATTCCTTCTAAATTTGCCCGCACTACCTTACCCTCTATGATTGTAGGGATACTGTCCCCTGTTAGAGGAGTTATTTTCACCTGATTTAGTTCAATTCTTCCTTTTAAGACACTTACGCTAAGATTGTCGTAATTCAGATCATACTTACGGTTTGGATTTGTATTTAAGGTGTTTTCAAATTTAGTTTGAACCCATATCTCCAAAAAAAATATTGAGGCAAACAGAAGAAGCATAATAGCCCCTATAAAAACAAATAGCTTTTTCATTCAAATTGACATAAAATTTTCATATTCAATATAATAAAAAACCAAAGGATAAATTGAGACCCAAGTTCTGTCATGAAAAGCACCTTAACTTTTTGAGTACAGTAAAACTACCACTCCCTTCCTATAGGAATTACCTTCCAATTTTGATCTATATAGGGAGTTTGCTCATAAAACCAGCGGTAGATTCTTCGGGGTGATTTGGCAAACTCTTCGTCTTTTGCTTTCTCTTCTTCAAATCTCTTTTTCAATTCAGGATCATCTTCAAGCATCTGTTTCGCCAAAGGTTCTAAAAAATAAGTTTCCATGTATTCGGTCTGAGATAGAATTGAATTGAAATAGCCCCATTGGAAAAAACTATCAACTGATTCAGGTTCCATTAAGATCACTGCAAGTTCCCCTAATGCCTGTCTCGTTTTAACTCGCACAGATCCGGGTTGTAGGGTGACTTTTCTATATTCTTTGTCCAAATCAAAAGAGCGAAAACGCATCAAACCTTCATAAGGGCGGCTTACCATTTGGAAGTCACCTACGATTGAAAATTCAAGATTTATCTCTTTTTCTTCCTTTAAAACTTCCATTTCAATTCCATGTTCTTTCATCTTCTGGATTACTTCGACCCACTCTACCGGAATCCAGTAAGCTTTAGGCACAGGTACAGAAGTGACAGGCTTATCCATTAAAATACTCGGTACTATTTGAGTAATGGCTTCACCTTTCCAAGCCACATATTCGTTTCCGGAAAGCTCAGAGGTTACTTTTTCAGATTTGATTCCTAAAAACTCTACTGAATCAGCAGGAGTATCTCGAAAACCAAATTTGACGACTACGGATTCCATGCTCTGATCTTTGTCTGAAGCAATGGCTGCTTGAAGTTCTGTAAAATGATTTCCTATAGATTTGATTGCCTGCTCTAGAAAAACATAAGTTCCCAGAACTCGCTGCTGATATGGTTTCAAGGAGTGATTTTCTATTAAAATGGCCGGTAAATGACGAATGTCTCCATAAGTATGAGAAAACCTTGGGCTAAAGGAAAATGCAATATTCCCTTCTGTAAAATCCTCCCCGTTTGCCGCAAACAATAAAGGTCCTGGAATATGTCCTTGCTCTTTTAATGCCTGGTCCACTTCTGGTTTGAATTGATTTGTCAGCCAAGAGGAAATTTCAGGTGAATATCCTCCTGTTTCTACGAAACCATAGGTTACGTCATATTGATAATCCGCACCATCAGTCACATGAATATCAATGTAAAGATCTGGATCATAACTGTTAATAACTTTAGCAATTGCTTTAACTCCTGCTGTTTCCAATTTGGTATAATCCCTATTTAGATTTAGATTTTGAGCGTTCGTTCTCCAGCCCATGATTTTCGGGCCTCGTTGGTTGACGCGGGAATATTCACTTTTTCTCTCATGACCATCTACGTTTAGGATTGGGATAAAAAGTAAATTGGCATAATCCAAGAGCTCTAATTTTTCGCCCACATTAATATCTCTTAAAAGCATCATCCCGGCATCTTTCCCGTCGATTTCTCCAGCATGAATTCCAGCTTGAAATAGGATCAATGGCTTTTTAGATGTGGATAACTCCTCAGCGGTGAAGTCTTGGTCCTTAGAAACCATCACCATTTGTATGACCCTTCCCTGCTCGCTGACTCCAATCGAGTTGATAGCTATGTAGGGAGAGTTTTGACTTAATTTTTCGAGCCATGCCATCGTTTCATCATAGCTTGGAGTTTCTGTCAGTCCGGTAATTTCGCTTGGAGTGATCCAAGGATTAGAAGAGTCCACGATCAGACTTTTGCTTTTACCATTCCATGGCAGAAGTGGAGGAAGAAAATCCTGAGCTGCGACCTGAAAGGAAAAAGTAACTAGTGCTATTGCTAAAAGTGATTTACTTAAGTTTTTCATAAGAATAGATTATTGTATAAATATCGGAAGGAAAGCAGAAACTCAAAGCGATTCTCCTATTCATTCTGACAGATCCTCAAAACACCTTTTATTCATCTAACTTTATATAAGCTGGATTTGGAGTTTGAGGGATGGGGGCCGAAGTATATATCCACCAATCTTTCATCATTCCCAATAGCTCTTCTCTTTTTTCAGGCAGTTGTCCGGATAAATCAATCTTTTCTGAAAGATCATTTTCTAAGTTATAAAGCTCTATTTCATTTTCCTCAAAAAAATAATGAAGCTTCCATTTACCGAATCGCATGGCAGTTCCAGGACGGGTTCTGAAGAGGGAATCACGGGTTTCATTTTGACCATATTTATAAGATTCCAGATAAATTGGGAAGTGCCAAAATAGAGGCCTATCTGGCAGCTCTTTGTTTTGAGTCAAAAGTGGGATTAGACTTTCCCCATCCAAAGGAAATTCCTCTTTGATCTCTGCAGCCTCCAGGATTGTTGGGAAGATATCCAGATTTGTGATTGGGGTTTGCTTATTTGTTCCAGGTTTAATTTTTCCTTCCCAAATGAAAAAGAAAGGAACTCTAATACCTCCTTCGTAATAGCTTCCTTTGCCTGCCCGTAAGGGTTGTTGATCGGTAATTCCTTTCAGTCCTCCATTGTCAGAAACAAAGATGAGGATTGTGTTTTTGAGTTGATGGTTTCTCTTTAATGTGTTGATAAGTAAACCAATATTTCTGTCCAGGTTTTCCACCATAGTTGCGTATTCAGCATTGGACTGGCCGATTTTGGAGGATTTCTGCTCATACTTCGAAAGCAAAGATTTGACTGGCATAATCGGAGTATGGACTGCATATGGAGAATAGTACAAGAAAAATGGTCCTTCAGTTTTGTCCATTTCCTTCAGAGTTTTCAACATTATCGCATCTGTCAGATATTTTTCATTTTCTCCTTCCAAATTAACGTTGCCATAAGGAGGATAATAACTGGAAGGATGTCCATTGTGACCTCCTCCAATATTCACATCAAACCCATAATCTAACGGTGAATCACTTAGGTGCCACTTGCCGGCATGGATAGTTTTATATCCTGATTTTTTTAGGGTCTGAGGAATGATTTGATACTCCTTACCTAATGTGGTTTTATTTTCTGTTGGGATTATTTTTCTATCTCTGGAGTTTCCTCTCTCTGAGGTTCCAACAGTATAAATACCATGTCTGGGGTTCCACAAGCCAGTTATCATCGATGCTCGACTGGGTGCGCAATTCGCAGAAGAGGCATATCCCTGTGTAAATACCATTCCAGATCTTGAAAGGCTATCAATAATCGGGGTTTCATAAAAATCACTTCCCATGAAGCCGAGATCCCTCCAGCCCATATCATCAATATTGATCAAGATGATATTTGGCTTTTCCTGTTGAGAAAATGCCTGTAGACAGATAAGGATTAAGACCGCAATCGAAAGAAAGTACTTCATAGATGGAGAGAAAGGGTATATGAATTTAATCCTCTAAATATCGCTTGGCAAACTCAATAAAATATTCCCAATTTGGCCCTTCTGTATGCCCTCCATCATGTTGGCGAAAAACAAGATCTCCATCCAATAGGCCTACATTAGTTCCAGGATATTGATCTGTCTCAATCCCTTTTTTACCTAGAAATTCATAAACTGGGCTTGCCGCAGCTGCTGTTTTGAACATGCCCATGGCATCGATCCAATGTCCTTCCACATTGGGATCTCCTCCGGAAATGAAAACAGGTCTTGGTGCACAAAGTGCTACCATCTGATGTGCATCCACCGGTAAATCCATTGGTGTTAATGGGCCGGCATATTTGATGAAATTAGGGGTAAACCAATGATACTCTCCGGAAGAAGCAAGGTTTTCTACTTGTTCTCCATAAACTCTCCTAAAGATTTTTGATCCGCCAGCTCCCGATGAAGCTATAAATCCGATAGCGAATCTTGGTTCGTCTACCATAGCAACCAAAGCCGCTTTTCCATAGCGGGATAAGCCTTCGATTCCCACTTTTTTAGCATCTACAGTAGGGTCAGTCTCAAAGTAATCCAATGCCCTACTAGCTCCCCAACCCCAAGCTCTCAAAGTTCCCCAATCATCCAATTTTCTTGGTTTACCTTTATTGACTAATCCGATAATTCCTGCTCGCAAACCTGCACCATTATCCGCTTGAAAACTTGTTGGAATTAACATTGCAAATCCCCAACCTTCTGCAAGCATTTGTTCCTGCCAGGTAGGGCCCGTTGGCTTAGGCCTTTGCATACTGGCTGGCCAAATCCAGCTAAACTGCATGATTAAAGGAACAGCTCCTTTTGCTTCCAAAGGGGTAGCCATCATAATTTCAATATCTACTTTGATACTAGGAAAAGATGAGTTATCCACATGCCCGATCAACTTTTTAAACCTAGCGGGAGTTTCTCCAAATAGACTGTCTTTTTCCTCTATGATTTCCCATGAAACAGAAGGGGTATTTTCTGGTATCCTCCCATATATTTCCCGAGCAAAATGCTCCTTGATTTCCATTCTTCTCTTCTCCCAATCCTTTTTTGATTTTACTTCATCGCCATTATCAAAAATCAAAGGGTCAGGAAGAACGCTGTAAGGAGTTGCAATCGACTCATCTTTGTTTGCCGCATTAGGAGCTTCTGGATTTCCTGAGGGACCTGGCCGCAAGGATTCAATTCCTAATTTTTGCATCATCAACCGATGATCTTCTTGGCTGAGTTTTGAGATGCTGTCTCTAGCCTGCTGAGACATTTGGGCATAAGACTCTAATTTTAGTAGGAGTAGAAAGACAAAAAGTAATAAGACAACCTTTCTCATTGGATGGGAATTTTGGGTTAATTAATCTGTACAATGTACAAAAAAGGCGAAGCTTTGGAATTTAAAATAAAAGTGTTTGCAAGCCTTTTAAATTTTTTCGGGGTTCTATATATCTGATGAATTTCAATTCAGTTTGTTCAGAATAAGGTCAGCAGCTTTTTCGCCTATCATAATGCAAGAGGCATTGGTATTTCCAGATACAATTGTGGGCATAATTGATGCATCAGCTATTCTCAAGTTAGAGATCCCATGTACTCTAAGCTCATGATCAACTACAGCTAATTCATCATTTCCCATTTTGCAGGTTCCGACTGGATGATAGATTGTTTCAACTGATTTTTTGATATGGGAAATTATTCCTTCATCGGATCTGTCAGGTGGGGTAATTATTTGTTTGCAAAATGGTTCAAATGCAGCTGATTCAAGGATTTCTATTGCTTTTTTGCATCCCCTGATTAAGGTATCCCAATCCTCTTGTTCTGAAAGAAAATTTGGTTGAATCAGTGGAGGACTTTTGGGGTCAGCATTTTTAAGGGAAATAAATCCTTTACTTTTTGGTTTGATTAAGCTAGGCAATATTGTATATCCATCAGTTCTAGGGAAGGTAGCTAAATCGTGAAAATCTGTTTTGTAATCAGATCCGAGTTGGATTGGAGCAAATTGAAACTGGAAATCAACCGCTTTATTTCCATGAGAATTAAAGAATGCAACTGCCTCTAAAGGACTACATGTAAGTGGGCCTTTCTGGCTTAGAAAAAGCTGTATAAGACCCTTAAACTGATTCCAAGGGGTGGTGTGATGATTAAACCCTTCCTGTTTTTTACTCAAAGCCGAGCAATTAAAGAATAAATGATCCTGAAGGTTTTTACCCACTCCAAGAAGTGAAATTCTGGATTCGATTCCAAAAAATTTTAATTCTTCAGGATCTCCAATTCCGGAAAGCAATAGAATCTGTGGAGATTTAAATGCCCCAGCAGAAAGGGTTACTTCTTTTCTTGCGAAAATCTTTTCAACTTCTCCATTTTGACGGGTCACTTTTACACCGATCGCCCGGTCATTTTTCAAAATTACCTCAGTTACGAGAGCATGAGTTTTGATGGTAAGGTTACTTCTTTTAAGAATAGGTTTTAAAAAAGCATCAGCAGTGCTATGTCTTTTACCATTTTTGATGGTAAACTGGAACAGGCTTGCCCCAGCTTGTTCTGCTCCATTGTAGTCCGGGTTTTTTGGAATACCTTTTTCTGCACAAGCTTCTACAAATGCATCTGCAAAAGGAGTTTTAAAGCTTCTTGCAAAAGTAACATTTAAGGGCCCTGAATCTCCATGGAATTCATTGTGGATATCTTCGTTATGTTCGGATTTTTTGAAATAAGGTAGAACTGAATCGTAGTTCCAACCTTTGTTTCCCAATGCAGCCCATTCATCATAGTCAGCCCGATTACCCCGAACATAAACCATTGCATTGGTAGATGAACTCCCACCTAATGTCTTTCCTCTCGGAAGAAAGAGTTTCCTTCCACCTAATTGTTTTTGAGGCTCCGACCAAAATCCCCAATCCACTTCTGAGCGATGTAACCTGGTGTAAGCTCCAGGGATTTTGATTTCCATTTTTTTGTCGGGAGCACCAGCTTCTAAAAGTAACACTTGGTTTCCCGGATCTTCGGATAACCTGTTCGCTAGGACACAACCAGCTGAGCCTGCACCAACAATAATGTAATCAAATTCGGACATGGAATGGTTGGGTGAAAATTAACCTAAGTTAGAAAAAAGTAGTTGTTTTCAGGTGCAAGAATAAAAAGTGATTTTAAACTTGCCGCCACCCAAATCCTGTAATTTTAAGTTTTGTATCGCATCGAGGTCTGAAAAATTCCAAATATTCCCTTCTCGAGAGGAAATTCTGGGGATTTCAAATTGATGGCTAAATTTTCTTCCAGTCAGGTTGATTAATTGGTGATAAGCTTCTGAAAGAGAAAAACTTTCTAAAAGGTATTCTGTGTCATGGCAACCGTCGAAAAATGTTTCATAGACTACAGCAGACTCATACTTTCTAACTATTTTCTGAACAGGATAAGAATTACCATCAATGATTGTCTGTTCTGTAAATTCTTTTTTCTCGAGTTCTTTTCCAAATAAGTTTAACTCTTCAAAACTTCCCAAATCGGCATCTTTTGTAATCAGTTTTGCTGTAAAATCGCCACTGAAAATATATCCGATACTTGAATCTAAAATGATTTCTAACCAATTTCCTTCTAACCCTAAGTCTGCGGAAACCTGCTTTTTCACTTTTCTTTCAAGCGATTTGTTCACATAAACTTTATTGCCAGCTTCTACGAGACCTATTAGCTGGGAATCAAAACTTGGAGCCGAGTAAATAGATGCTCCTAGAAAATTTACTACATGTAACATTTCACTATTCTGAGCTAAAAGTGAAGTATTGATTACCCAGCAGAAGGTGAAAAGTACAATTAGGTGTTTGTTCTTCATGTCCCTAAAACTAGGGATTTCTTCTAATTAGAAATAAATCGATCTTTAAAGAACTTGCCAAAAATTAAAAAGGGACCAAATTCGGTCCCTTTTTATTAAGAATCAAGCTGGTAGGCTTGCTAGTCCATTTCCGTCAGGTTTATTTCTTACCTGGCTTTTATCATTCAAAATCATCGTTTCACTATTTTCAGCCGAATATCTTGGCCAAGTTGGAAGTTTACCCGCATTTGGATCTCCTGTTCTCATAAATGCGAGTAAAGAAGCTGACATGGCTTTGGAAAGCTTTCTAGGCCGATCCCCACCACCAGTATGCGTATACATCCGATCTGTATTATCAAACCAAAAACAAATGTCAATACAGTGAAAAGCTTTCATTCTACCGCTATAGAGGTTAGGTTTCCAGCCAAACCAAGCCAGATAGACTGGTGCTTTTTGTTTAGATTTGGCATTGGCCGTGTTTATTGCACCTTGACGATTAGATAAAACCATCGCCCAAATATCAGCAGGAGAGGCTTCTGGAAAATCCTGTCTATATGCATTTACTATTTTTTCAGAATCAGCCCCAAATCTTGGTTCTATTTTTTCTACTACTCCTGCCCAATCTATCTTTTCAAGTTCCGGTGAAGTACGCGTCGGGTTCCATTCATGAAATGTAGTACAAATCATCATTGGGATATCGGACCCCAAACCATTTGGGTCAGAAAAGAACTCACCTTTCGGAATATTCACTCCATCTGCCACCGGGCCAAATCCTCCTCTGAAGCCTGGCGTTGGATTATCTTTTCTCATTTTCGCCAAAGCTTTATTGGCAACATCAATGTATTCTCTCCAACTTAATTCCTGAAGTTTATCGATGGTATCAGGAGTAAGCCCTGCTTCTTTCATAACATATTCACCCAGTTTTCTGGAGTATTCCTGATCATTAGCACGCAACATAGAACCACTTAATGGAACACCCTTATGCACCAGGCCTTTGGCAGCTGGCATTGACATCGTCGCAGTGACTTTGGCCCCACCACCTGATTGTCCCATAATGGTGACATTTCCGGGGTCTCCTCCGAAATTGCTAATATTATCCCGCACCCATTCCAAAGAGGCGATTATATCCAGTTGACTAACGTTGCCAGAATTGGCATACTTGGATCCACCTACTCCAGAAAGGTCAGTAAATCCAATCGGTCCCAATCGATGGTTGATAGAGATAAAAACGATATCACCATTCTTACTGATATTTTCTCCATGGTAGCCATCCTGTTCGATACCATTTCCGTTCGTAAATCCTCCTCCATGAAGCCAAACCAGAACAGGTCTTTTTTTATTATCCAATGCTGGTGTCCAAACATTGAGTCGCAAACAATCCTCACTGACGTCGTCATAATTCCAGTGGTCTGCAAAAGAATAATCAGGATTCGCATATCGATTATCCATGATTTGGGGAGCTGTATTTCCCCACCAAATGGTAGGTTTAATCCCAGTCCACTTTTCAGGTTTTTGAGGAGGCATAAATCTATTTTTACCAGAAGTATCTGCACCATAGGGAACGCCTAAGAAAGTATATACATCATTCAGAATATAGCCTCTTATCTTACCTGAATCAGTATTGGCAACAGCAATGTCGTCTCCAATTTGTAGGAATTGACCAGAAGGTGCATCTTGGGTCGAATTCGAAGATTTTGCACTTGCAGAAAATGGAATCGTGGTGGCAAGTCCTAGTCCTGCTGTTCCAACGCCTACTTTTTTAAAGAATTCTCGTCTATTATTTTTCATGGTTTTAGGTTTATTGTCAAGGGTCTGATTATGAAGAAAATATAGCTCCTTAAAATTGGTGTCTGACTATGGCTAAATAGATTTTAGCTCAAATTTTATATAAAAGGAAATTTATTGTTTCAAAACGAATAATTAGATTTAAAAAACAAAAAAACCGACCACTTTTCAGTAGCCGGTTATGATTAAAGGTACTAGAGTCTTTTTATTATTACTGACCCACCATAAAGATGGCATTACTCAAAATCAGTTTCCCTGATTCCCAAAAGCCTCTGAAAATAGGATCATCTACAAAATAAACGATTTGCCCTCTTCCAGCTCTTTCGGTACCAATTGCCATGGATTCACCGATTTTGGATTTGATTTTATAACCAATATATCCGGTTCTATATGCATCATTATCGGCAATAATTCCTGCATTGACTCCATTAGTTAAATAAGCGTAGCGGCTAGAGTTATTCTTTAAAGTGTAGTATTTCCCGCCTGTTCCATATCCCAGGGGATGAGTTTCGTCCATAGTAATTTCATAAATTGCTCCAGCAGCACCGCCTGAAATAGCTACCCGTTCTCCTTCTTGATAAGGGGCTAATCTTTCTTCTTTTGCCAATGCTTCTGATTCCTTTTCTGCAGCCTTCTTCTCCTCATCTGTATCAAAGGTTTTCAACTCGAATCCCTCCTTATTTGCAAAAGCATTCAGGGCACCATCAATTGCAATCATTTTTCCTCCAGCTCTAACCCATTCCATTACTTTATCCAAAGCAGGCTTAGATAATCCACCGCCTCTTGTAGAAGGCATGATTAAAACGTCATATTTGCTCAGATCATAACGCCCCATATTTTCGAGCTCCAGATTCACTAAAGGATAATCCAGCTCTTGTTCGAAGAAATGCCAGATTGCTCCATAATTCAGTGAGTTAGTTCCAGATCCTCCAATTAATGCAACTTTAGGTGCTTGAATGATTCTGATATTTGGTGATCCAAAATCTTTTCCTTTATCTACATAGCCGCTCATTGTTGTGGCTAATGTGATACCAAACTTATTTGCGGCTTCAATTACTTTCTGATCAAAGTTTTCCACATACTCATTTCCACCCTTAGTGATCAAAAGTGATCCCGCAGGGAAACTTTTTCCTTCTACTTCGAAAGGGAATTCTGGATATTTCACACGGATTCCAGCGTTCAGCAATTCAGCCAAGAAAGCAACATCTCTGGTTCCTTCCCATGAAGCCATATAGGCAACAGGAGTTTTTCCAGCTTGATTGGAAACGAATTCAGGTGCTTCATATTCACCTGCTGGATCAATTCTGGTTTCTACTGCATAAGCCTCTAATCCATAGGCATAAGGCAATGCCCAGCTTGTAATATCATAAGTTATACTATCGTTTAATACAGGATTTGGCTCAAAGAAAACTTGAGTCAAAACAGACTTTGGCTGAAAAGCATTGATAATTACATCTTCTTCAGTAGTAGAGAAGGTCTTACTTTCCCCTGTTTGATATTCAAATCCTTTTATACCAGATTTGGATCCGGCTTTACCATACTTGATTCCGTTTTTGTCGAGAAGCATAAGCAATTTAGCTACCTGAGCGGGGTTGCTTTCTCCTTTGATTACAAAACTCTTATATTTTCCTTTTGGGCTTGAGGAATTTTCATCATAGAATTTCTCGTATTCAGCAAGTAGCTTTTCAGCATTTTGACTGGTTACCTCGGCAGCTGACATCGCTGCAGTATAATGACCTGCTATTCTATAACTTAAAGTCACGGTATCACCCACGGAATTATATCCCCCAATTCCTGCTTGGCCTCCGCCACCTTGCTCGATGGTCATCCCAATGGCACCATTGAACATTGGATAGGAATCTCCATAGGAAGGATAAAGTAGGTCAAATCGCTCTTTAGTAAAATAGAAACGACCTGCTTCGTCGAAGTATTTAGCAGTATTTCTACCAAAAGTATCCTGGAATTCATGTTGCCATGGGGTCAATTGCTCGTGTAATGGCTCAGCTGCCGGAGCCATGTAAAATGGATTATTGATTCCTTGCTCGTGAAAATCCAGGTGCAATTGTGGAAGCCATTGATTGTAAAGCTTCATTCTCTGCTGGGATTCAACCTGTACTTGCCAAGCCCAGTCTCTATTCAAATCAAATAAGTAATGATTGGCACGACCTCCAGGCCATGGCTCGTTGTGCTCCACAGATTGTAAATCAGGCTGTAGCCTGGTGTTCATCTTCTGGTTGTACCAGTTGGAATAGCGATCACGACCGTCAGGGTTAATACATGGGTCTAAAAGGATAACTTGATTTTTTAGCCATTCCTGTGATTTTGCATTTGCTGGATTGGCCAACGTATAAAAAGAGGAAATTGCCGCTTCCATACCTACAGATTCATTTCCGTGAACATTGAAAGACATCCAGTTGATCGGAACAGCAGTAGAAGGCTCTCCTTCTAAAACACCTGCTCTTTTTAAATTATCTTCACGGATTTGCTCTATTCGAGCCATGTTTTCTTCCGAAGCGATAATTGCGACAATCAATGGCCGTTTCTCATTGGTTTCACCATATTGGATCAGTTTTACGTTTGGATTATTTGCCGCAACATGCTCAAAGTAATCAACCATTCGGTGGTGTGGAGTAAATCGATCACCGGGTTTATATCCCAAAAATTGCTCAGGTGTCTGAATCTGTGCCCATCCGCAAATTGAGATAGTAAAAAGGATTAAACTCAGGAATATATGTTTTTTCATAGGAGGTGGTATAGATTGAAGGCATGAATTTAAAAGGATTTGTCTTCAGCATTAACACCGATTAAAAAAAAGCTTTTGATTTCAAGTCGCTTGATCCTTAATAAATCGACATTGATTTTTCCAAATGTGACAAAAGTTCCTGAGTGTGAAGAATTTTATCCCGTATTTCGAACTATAATTTAAAACAAAAGATAGAAATGTATTTTCAACACGTATATGACAAGACTCTTGCACAGGCAAGTTATTTTATTGGTTGTCAAGCAAAAGGTGAAGCAATTGTAATTGACGCTCAGCGAGATGTAGATGTTTATTTAGATATCGCAAAGCGAAACAACATGAAGATCACTCATATTACGGAAACGCATATTCATGCAGACTTTCTGAGTGGTTCTAGAGAATTGGCGGCGGTTACTGGTGCTAAATTGTATTTATCCGATGAAGGTCCTGAAGAATGGCAATATGAATTTGAGCATGAAGGATTAAAACATGGCGATAAAATCAATGTGGGTAACTTGACCTTGGAAGTTTTGCATACTCCTGGACATACCCCTGAAAGTATTAGCTTCTTATTGACGGATCATCCGGCTACTGATCAACCTGTCATGGTATTTACTGGAGACTTTGTTTTCGTAGGAGATGTAGGAAGACCGGATTTATTGGAAAAGGCTGCTGGAATTGTGGGTACACAGGAGAAAGGGGCCAAGCAAATGTATGATTCTATTCAAAGATTTGCAGCATTACCTGACTATGTACAGGTTTGGCCTGGACATGGTGCTGGATCAGCCTGTGGAAAAGCACTGGGTTCAGTTCCTAGCTCTACAGTGGGATATGAAAAAATTAGAAACTGGGCATTCCGATTTGGATCTGACGAAAAGGCTTTTGTGGATTATCTTTTGGATGGCCAGCCGGAGCCACCTAAATACTTTGCGATGATGAAGCATTTAAACAAGGTAGATAGACCTCTACTTGTAGAAGTGCCTAAGCACTCAAAGTTGACAAAAGATCAATTCCTGACCGCTTATAAGGATGGTTTGAAAGTGATAGACACTCGAAATAAAGTGGATTTTGCCAAAGGGTTTTTGCCAGGAAGTATCAATATTCAGGGCAATAATTCTTTTTCTACATGGGCAGGTTGGATTCTGAATTACCAAGAACAATTTATTCTTGTGGCGGAAGAAAGCCAGATGGAAGATTTAACCAGAAAATTGATGAGAATTGGTCTGGACAATATTTATGGTTTTGTTGAGGACATCTCAGACTTGGGGTTGGCCTTGCAAAAGGCAGATGTAATTGATTTTGAAGAGTTCAAAGGCTTGGCAGAAAAAGAGGAGGTACAAGTAGTCGACGTTAGAAATACAACGGAATATAATACGGGCCATGTGAGAGGAGCTGATCATGTTTTTGTTGGGACCATAGAAGATAATTTGGATAAAATCAGCAAAGACAAGCAGGTAGTAATTCATTGTCAGAGTGGGGATCGCGCTGCTATCGCTTATTCTCTTCTTCGAAGAAATGGTTTTGAAAATGTGAAGAACTATTCCGGAGGGATGAAGGAGTGGAAAGAGAAGGGACAGCAAACTTTCAAAAAAGAAGTAGTAACAATTTAAACTAATAGATATGGGTTTTTTCTCAGCAATTTTCGGAGGAGTAGATAATACAATGCTCACCGAAGCAATTAATGAAGGAGCATTTTTGGTAGATGTAAGGTCTGCCGGTGAATTTGCTTCAGGAAGTGTAAAAGGGGCAGTTAATATTCCCCTGGATAGAATTCAAAGCCAATTGGCAAAATTTAAAGGCAAGAAAAACATTGTGGTTTTCTGCAGAAGTGGGAACCGAAGTGGACAGGCGAAAAGTATTTTAGAACAGAATGGTTTTCAAAATGTTATCAATGGTGGCACATGGAATAACGTAAGTCAATGTGTTAAATAAATTGTGATCAATGGAGAGTCAATAGGCTCTCCATTTTTATTTTAAGAGATTTTGATATGAATTTTTGGGACCAGCGATACAGTCAACCTGATTTTGCCTATGGCAAAAAGCCAAACGAGTATTTGAAATCGAAATTGGCAAATCTTACGCCAGGGCGAATTTTATTTCCAGCGGAAGGAGAGGGTAGAAATGCGGTTTATGCAGCTAAGTTGGGATGGGAGGTCTTTGCTTTTGATAGCAGTATTGAAGGTAAAAAGAAGGCCGAAAGGCTTGCTTTGACAAATAAAGTTTCAATTGATTATCGGGTCAATAGTTTGGAAGAAGTTGATTATCCAACTGATTATTTTGATGCGATAGCGTTCTCTTATACGCATTTCCCCGAAGCGAAAAGACGGATTTATCATCAAAAATTAAGTTCCTATCTTAAAAATGAGGGACTTCTTATTTTAGAATGCTTTAGTAAAAAGCATATTAATTATCAGAAAGAAAATCCGAATGCAGGAGGTCCAAAAGAAGTGTCAATGCTTTTTGACTTGGAAGAGGTAAAGGAGGATTTTAAAGGCTTTGAATTTTTTGAAGCTTGTGAAACGGAAACGGAATTAAGTGAAGGACTTTATCATGTAGGTAAGGCTTCCGTTGTTCGTCTTTTTGGTAAGAAGAAGGCCATTTCCTAAACCTCCTTTATTAATTAGGAAGGTAAATATCGATGAAATTATATTGAAGTCAGAGTGGAGCATTACCAGGAAGCACTGGGATTGGTTATTTTTTGGGTTTGAATTACCTCGCTACCGTGAATTAGCTCTGAAATTGAATCTTTTTTTCTTGTGAATAGTGAAATATTAAGAATAAGAAAACACTGGATTTGCATTACTAATTTTTCGAAGAAAAACTAATGTTTCCATGTGACAAAAGTTGCTGTACTTGGAGTTTTTTGGGGTGATATTGCATCAAAAGTTTAAAACAAAAAACAAGAAATAATGGAAACTGAAACTATTAACACCATGCCAAGGATAGGAGATATGGCTCCTGATTTTGATGCGGTAACTACCACAGGTAATCTTAAATTCTCAGAATATAATAAAGGAAGTTGGGTTATTTTATTCTCACATCCGGCGGATTTTACACCAGTATGTACAACTGAAATGACAGGTTTTGCCCAAGAAAGTAATTTCTTTGAAAAGCATAACACCAAATTGATGGGATTAAGTATAGACAGCATACACTCACACATTGCATGGGTAAATGCAGTAGATGAGAAGACGGGTGTCTTATTCAATTTTCCGATTATCGCTGATTTGGATATGAAAGTTGCCAAACTTTATGGAATGCTTCAACCGGGAGAAAGTGAAACAGCCGCTGTTCGTGCGGTTTTCATCATAGACCCAACAGGCAAGATTAGATTGATTATGTACTATCCATTGAATGTTGGTAGGAATATGGATGAGATAAAGAGAACTTTATTGGCATTGCAAACATCGGATGAATATAAGGTAGCTATGCCTCTAAACTGGCAGCCCGGTGATAAAGTAATCGTTGGAGCTCCTAAAACATTGGAAGGTCTTGCAGAAAGAAAGGCGGATACATCATTAGAACAAGTGGATTGGTATCTTGCCAAAAAATCATTGTAAAATCATAAAAAAGATCTTGAATGGCCTGAAAATTTCCAGAATTGTGGTTGGTACCAAATCTTAATCATCCCAGTTCTTATGTTGAAATAATAAATGGAGAGTCTATTGACTCTCCATTTTCATTTTAGGGGTTACATTTTGAATAAATGTGGGATCTAAGGGATTCGAACCCATGACCTCTGCTCTGTCAAAGCAGCGCTCTAAACCAACTGAGCTAAGATCCCATTTGTCTCTTTGTGCTCTGAACCTCCCGATAGCTACCTTAGGTTTGATAGGTTGAAAAATGTAAGGTTTACACAAAAGCCTCCCTTAAATACTTCGCTGTATAATTCCCCTCTTCTTTCATCATATCTTCCGGTGTACCGGCAAAAGTTAAGTTTCCTCCTTTATTTCCTCCTTCAGGACCTAGATCGATTACCCAGTCAGCGGATTTGATCACTTCGGTATTATGCTCAATAATTATAACTGAATGACCTTGATCAATTAGGGCATTGATGGAGTGAAGTAATTTTTTGATGTCATGGAAATGGAGACCAGTAGTCGGTTCATCGAAGATAAAAAGGATATGATCTCCGGATTTGTTACCCCCTTTACCCAAGAAAGAAGCGAGTTTCACCCGTTGCGCTTCACCTCCGGAAAGAGTATTGGAACTCTGACCCATGCCGATGTAGCCAAGCCCCACTTCCTGAAGTGGAAGGAGTTTATTGATGATCTGAGTTTTGCCTTTGAAGAATTCGATTGCCTCATCAATGGTCATATGCAAGACTTCGGAAATGTCCTTATCCTTATACTTGACATCCAAAATTTCATTTTTGAAGCGCTTACCTTTACAGGATTCACAAGTCAAGTGGATATCTGCCATAAACTGCATTTCCACCGTGGTGATGCCTTCCCCAGAACAGGCTTCACATCTTCCTCCGTCCACATTAAATGAGAAAAAAGCAGGCTTATAATTTCGTTGTTTCGAGATAGGTTGATCCGAAAATAAAGACCGAATGGCATCATAAGCTTTCACATAGGTGACTGGATTGGATCGGGATGACTTGCCAATTGGATTTTGATCTACAAATTCAATTTGAGAAATAGATCGATAATCACCTTCGATTTTATCATACTTACCGCTTTCATCGATGACAGTACCAAGCATCTTACCCAAAGCCGGATATAGAACCTTTTTTACCAAAGTTGATTTTCCAGAACCTGAAACTCCGGTTACCACTGTCAGGGTGTTGAGAGGGAATTGCACTGTCAGATTCTTTAGGTTGTTCTCTCTTGCTCCTTTGATGATGATGCTGTCTTTCCAAATTCGATTTCCATCCTTTTTGAAAATCAATTCTTCTCCTCTGAGATACTTCGCAGTATAGGTTTGAGCAGTTGCCATTAAATCCTCAATTGGACCTTGAAATAGCAGTTCTCCTCCATTGACTCCTGCATCAGGACCAATATCAATAATCTGATCAGCGGCTTTCATGACTTTTTCCTCGTGCTCTACCACAATTACTGTGTTTCCCAAATCCCTGAGCGATTTTAAAACTCCGATCAACCGGTCAGTATCTCTTGGATGAAGTCCAATGCTAGGTTCATCTAAAATATACATAGAACCCACCAAGGCAGACCCGATGGATGTTGCCAGCTTAATTCGCTGAAATTCCCCACCTGAAAGAGAAGAGGTCAATCTATTTAAAGTAAGATATCCCAACCCTACTTGATCCATATATTCCAAGCGACTTTGGATTTCTTTGAGCAACCGATTGGCGACTTTCGCCTGATGTTCGGGTAATTCTATTTTATTAAAAAAGTCTAGCGCTTCATCGATCGGCATCAGCACCAAGTCGATAATAGATTTATCTTCTATTTTTACATAGGAAGCATCCTTTCGTAAGCGGGTTCCTTTACAATCCGGGCATGTAGTTCTTCCACGAAATCTGGAAAGCATGACACGGTATTGGATTTTATGAGTTTTAGATTCCAAATCTTTGAAAAAAGCATCTAGCCCTTTAAAATACTTATTTCCTTTCCAGATTAAACTTTGCTCTTTTTCCGTGAGTTCGCTGTAAGATCTGTGGATTGGAAAATCAAACTCTATCCCTTTTTTAAGTAAAGGTTCTAGCCAACTTCTGGAAGTTTCTCCTCTCCATGGAGCGATGGCCCCTTCATAAACAGACATTTCTTTATCTGGGATAACTAAATCTGGATCTATGCCCAAGACATTCCCAAAACCCTCACAGGTTTTGCAAGCCCCATATGGATTGTTGAAAGAGAAAAAATTGACAGAAGGGATCTCGAAAGTCATTCCATCCAGTTCGAATCGATCAGAGAATGTTCGTGTTTCATTTCCCGGTATTGTTATTTTGCAATCACCATGTCCTTCAAAAAGGGCTGTTTGCACAGAATCTGCAATTCTAAATTGATTGTCCTCATCGTCCTTAATTACGGAAGCTCGATCAATCAGAATTTCGTATTTGCCCTTTGGAACTTTCTTTTCTTCTAATAAATCCTCTACAAAATATACTTCCTCATTGATTAGAATTCGGGTATATCCTTTTTGGAGCAATAACTCCAATTCTTGTTCAATTTTTCTTCCCCGTTCAATTTGCAACGGGCATGAGATCATGACTTTACTTCCTTCTTCAAAAGATTGAATAAAATCTACAATATCGGTTACCGTATGATGCTTCACTTCCTTTCCTGAAATAGGTGAAATTGTTTTCCCAATCCGTGAGAAAAGCAGTTTTAGATAATCATAAATTTCGGTGGTAGTACCTACGGTAGACCTGGGATTTTTAGTATTTACTTTTTGTTGAATAGCAATAGCAGGGGCTACACCTTTAATATATTCTACATCAGGTTTTTCCATTCTTCCCAAAAATTGACGGGCGTAGGAAGAAAGGCTTTCAACGTACATTCGTTGACCTTCTGCAAATAGGGTGTCAAAAGCTAAGGAGGATTTCCCTGATCCTGAAAGCCCTGTTACCACCACTAGTTTATTTCTTGGGATAGCTACACTAAGACTTTTAAGGTTATTGACCCTAGCATTCTTTATTATGATGAACTCCTTTGGATCAAAGGAATCAATATTGGTTTTTTTGGATAAAGTACTCAAAGTCATAGCTGGCAAAGATACAAAGGTAAAGTAGATTTCGTCTTGGGAATAGTGGTCATTCTGGAAAGCGAAAAAAGAGTAACTAAGTTTCCAGACATCATTATTCCTTAATGTGCATGATTATTTGGGTATTCGTTTTAAATAAAATAAATATTCTTTGTACTTTAAGAAGTTAAAATTCTCTAAAAAAACTCTCATCTTGGCTAATGTTTAGCTTTAAAATTAATTTCTATCGGATATCCTTTTATTTTTTAAATGCCTGATTTAAGATTCAACATATTAGATAAAGTTCGAGAGAACTCAAGATATATAGTCTACAAGGCTAACCGGATTCAGGACTCGAAACCCGTAACAATCCAGACATTTAGATCTGCATATCCAACATTTCGTGATTTAAACCACTTAAAGCAGGAATATTCCATATTATCAAAGCTTTTCCATCCAAATATTGTTCAACCAATAGGCCTAGAAAATCTTGAAAACTTACCAATCCTTGTAAATGAGGATGTTTCAGGTGAGACACTTTCGGAATATTTGAAGAGAGGAAAGCCTGATCTAATTATTTTTTTAAAGATAGCGATGGAGATTACCAAGGCTATTAATTATCTACACAGTAAAAATATTATTCATAAAAACATCAACCCTTCAAATATCATTGTGGATAAGCATGGAGGAGTAAAGGTGTGGGGTTTTGATTATGCAATCGAGCGAGGAAGAGATTTAAATTATTCTAATGTAAGTGAGGCATTGGAATTGGGTCTCCATTATATTTCGCCCGAGCAGACCGGCAGAATGAATAGACCTATTGATCATCGTACTGATCTATATTCGCTTGGAGCGGTTTTCTTTGAAATGCTGACAGGTAGAACAATTTTTCATTTTTCTGATCCGATGGAATTAATGCATGCTCATTTGGCATTAGTCCCGGATTCACCGAGTACTTTTCGAGATCAAATTCCTGAGGTTATAAGCAAGATTGTCTTAAAACTATTAGAGAAAAACACCTCCGAAAGGTATCAAAGCTGTTCAGGATTACTTGCTGATTTACAAAAATGCTTAGATCGGCTGCTAGACATCAACGAGATTCCCGAATTTGCTATAGGTACTCAAGATCACTTGGATCAGTTTCAGATTTCCTCGAAAATTTACGGAAGAGACGAGGAACTCAGGAAGATGAATGAACTTTTCCAACGAATAAGAAATGAGCGCGCCGAACTCGCATTAGTAAGTGGATATTCTGGAGTTGGAAAATCAAGCTTCGTCAGGGAATTTCAAAAATACATCGATCTAGAAGGTGGATTTTTTATATCGGGGAAGTTTGAACAGTACAAAAGGAATCCTCCCTTGAGTTCCTTATTACTGGCATTGAACGATTTGATTAATCAAGTTTTGATTCTTGGAGAAGATCAGCAAGAGTATTGGAAGAAGTCAATATTAAAGGCAATAGGAAATTCGGGACAATTAATCATTGATATTATGCCCGACTTGGAATTGCTAATCGGGCCTCAGCCAGAGGTGCCGACTCTTCCCATCAATGAGTCCAAGAATCGATTTGATCAAGTATTCAACAGTTTTATAAGATCTTTTGCAAGCCAAGATCATCCACTTTGTATTTTCTTGGATGACCTGCAGTGGTTAGACACAACCACAAGAAGATGGCTGGAGAATACGCTCCTAGATTCTAGTTTAAAGCATATTCTGATCATTTGTGCATATCGTGAAAATGAGGTTTCACCATCTCATCCGTTGATGATGATGTTGGATAGGTTACAGTCTCAAGGTGTGGCAAATAATCTTTTTGCTTTAGCTCCTTTAGATCAGGATTCTGTCTCAGAAATAGTTGCTGACTCCCTTTCGATCAACAAGAGAGAGGCGGATGGCTTAGCAAAGATCGTTTTTAGAAAGACCCTAGGGAATCCATTTTTTATCAGGCAATGTCTTCTTACCCTCTATGAAAGCGGCGTAATACATCTTTCACAAAACACGCTACATTGGACCTATAGTGTAGAAAAAGCCTATCGTGTAAGCATTAGTGATAACGTAATTGATCTGATGTCAGAGCTTTTTTTTAGACTTCCTGAAGAAGTTCAGACCACCTTGAAATATGCCTCCTGTATCGGTAATACATTTTCAATTGAAATTTTGAGTGGCTTGGTTGAAATAAGTGAGGAGGAGCTAGATATGCAACTTAAGCTTGCCGAAAAGCTTTGTATCATCGAAAATCTGAATACAAAAGAACGCTCGGGTGATGATGATTATGGATTCCAACATGACAAAATTCAGCAGGCTGCCTTGGGTTTGCTTTCTGATCTTGAAAAGCAAAAGATTCGGTTAAAAATTGGGAAAAGTATTATCTCAAAGCTTTCTAATATTGAGCATTCTGACTCAATCTATATCCTGACGGACCATTTAAACTATGCACAAAACTTAATTGAAGATGAAGAGCTTCTTCAAAAGCTAATCGCCTTGAATATTGCAGCAAGTATCCGGGCAAAGTATGCAAATGCTTATGAATCTGGCCTTAGCTATGTTAAGAATGCGATGGAATTGGTTCAAGAAAAAAAGATGGATGTCTCAAAAGAGATTCGTCGAAATTTGAACTTACAACGAGCAGAAATGGAGTATCTAGCCGGTAATAATAGCCAGGTAGTTCAATTTTTTGATGAGGCTCTAAAAAACACAGAAGATGTAATTGATAAGGCAAAAGTTACAATCCGAAAAATACAATACTATAATAACACTAGGGATTTTGAGGCAGCATATAAAGCTTGTAGGGAGGTGACTTCCGAATTGGGAGTTAAAATTCCAGCAAGTTTTTCCCCTCCAAGTTTGGCAATTGAGTTTTTGAAATATAAAACCATGCTAGGTAAAAGGGATGTGGAGGAATTGATTGATCTTCCGGAAATGACGGATGAAAAGCTCAAAACTGCGATACTTTTGATGGCGGCGGCTGGTCAATCGGCTTTTCAAATTAAGCCTGAGCTTTGTGTTTTGGTCTGTTCGATCATGGTTAACTTATGTCTTAAACATGGGAATACCGATGGGGGCTTTATTGGGTTTCTTGGTTTTGGACCCGTTTTTCACAGCGGTATTCTTGGATTCAGGACTACTGGCTTTAAATTAGGACAGCTCACTTTGAACTTAGTTGAAAAATACCAAAATCACGGAGCAAGAGCTGAAACAAATTTTGTGACTGGATACTTTGCTATTCCTTGGAGACAGTCAGCCAAGGTGATGGAAGAATATTGGTTTAATGCCTATGAATCAGGACTGGAAGTTGGAGATCTATTTCATGCCAGTTGTGCCAGTTGTGCGATAGTTCAGAGTTATTTCATGAGAGGGGTTCAGTTTGAAGAGATTTTAGAATCAAGCAATTCTCACTTGGACTTTTTGCGAAGATTTCAGATTGAGGAAGCAGTACTTACTATTCGTGCCGTGACTCAGGCCATTAAAAATCTTCAGGGGAAAACGAATTCATCAGATTCTTTTTCTGACGAAGGCTTTGAGGAAAATGAGTACGTGAAAAAGCTAGAAAATTTTAATTCAAGGCATTTTGCTCATTTTTATTATATCAATAAAATGCAATCCCTCTACCTCTGGGAAGAGTTTGATCAGGCTTATGAGGTTTCTATTACCTCAGATTTTTATTTAAAAGACTCTCCAGGGATGCTGCATACAGCGGAGCATTATTTCTACAAAGGAATGATTTTGGCCTCTTTGATTTTGAAAACTAGTGGAATAAATAAATTGAAGTGGAAGGTAGAGCTCTCAAGCATAGTCAAGAAATTCAAAAAATATAGCCAGAAAAATCCATACAATTTTGAGCATAAATATCGCCTTCTTTCTGCCGAGTCAGCATTGGTTAAAGGCGATTCTGAAAAAGCAGAAACGGAGTATTATGCTGCTTTGGATGCCTCTGAGAGCTATGAATATCTCCAAATCCAAGCACTTGTAAATCGCAGGTTAGTTGATTTGCATTTGAGGGATGGGAAAAAGAAAATAGCCGGAATACATTTGAGTGACGCAGTATACCAATATGATTTATTAGGAGCGAAAGGTATTGTGGAACTATTGGTCTCCAAGAATAGCTCCTATAATTTATCCCAAGTAGAATTCAGGTTTGTAGAAGGAATAGATGATAAAAAATTATCTCAAAAGTTTTCCAATCAAGATTTGGATTTGAAATCAGTAATGAAATCATCCGAAGCAATTTCCAAAGAGATCAAACTAAAAGACCTGCTCACAACTTTGATGAAAATAATCATTGAAAATGCCGGGGCCCAGCGAATGGTACTTTTGTTGAAAAGCGAAAATGAATTTTTGGTTCAGTCAGAATCCTGTACCAAAAATATCGAACCAAAGCTATTTGAAAATCTTCCGCTGAAAAAGTTTGATCAAATTGCAAAGGAATCGGTCCTTTTTACTGCAAAAAATAAGGAAAGTGTGATTTTGGAAAATGCTTTTGAAGATGCCCAGTTTGGAAAAGACCCATATATCCTAAGTCAGAAAATGAAATCTATTATGGTGGTGCCATTGATGAAGCAAAGCGAGGTAACCGGGATCATTTATCTGGAAAATAACTTGATTGAAGGAGCATTCACGATTGAGCGTTTAAACTTGATAAATATTCTTTCAAGCCAAATGGCGATATCTTTGGAAAATGCTCTATTGTATCAAAATATGGAGGAAAAGATTAGACTTAGGACGAGGCAGTTGAATGAAGAAAAGGAAAAGTCAGAAGAATTAATATTAAATATTTTGCCTCCTGAGATTGCCAGTGAATTGAAAAATAGCGGGATTTCAAAAGCCCGACAATTTGAAGATGTTAGTGTGATGTTCACTGACATTGTGAATTTTTCAGGCTTATGCGAGATTCTTTCAGCGGAGGAATTGGTTGCAGAATTAAACTATTTCTACTGCGAGTTTGACCGGATCATTGGCAAGTATGGTATTGAAAAAATAAAGACAGTAGGTGACAGTTATATGTGTGCGGGAGGTTTGAATTTTACTAAAGAATTTGATGCTTCAAACATTGTTTTGGCAGCTTTTGAGATCAATGAGTTTATTAATGAACACATGAAATCACAGATTTCTGAAAATAAGCCATCCATAAGCATGCGGATTGGAATTCATACAGGGCCAGTAATCGCAGGGATAGTAGGTTTAAAAAAGTTTGCTTACGATATCTGGGGAGATACTGTCAATGTAGCCTCGAGAATGGAGACTGCCGGCGAACCGGGAAAAATAAATATTAGTGGACAAACCTATGAGTTGATAAAAAATAGGTTTAAGTGCACTCCACGCGGTAAAATTAAAGTTAAGAATAAAGGTTTTGTAGAAATGTATTTTATAGAATCGGAAATTTAACCTCCTACTTTAATTTTTAGAATTTGATTTAAATTATTTTATTCACTTAAAACCCATTTAAAATGAGTTATTTATCCTATCCAAGGATTAATTTTTATGGACGTTTTTTTACCGATCCATCAACTGTAAATAATGATCCTACCCATTACGAAGTAAGCAACACTGTTCCTTCACCTTGGCAGAACCCCAATGGTCTCCATCGATTTCAACTTCAGGAATGTAGTGTAGTCTCTGCAATAGGTAAGGAGGGAGAAGTACAGGATCCAATTTTAGGACTCCCCTTTATTACTACAGATAAGCCTTCTGCTGCAAAAATTGCGGACATTGACGTATACCAGCAAGGGGTACCTACCATTTATGGTATGCAGGTGAGTATTCCAATCTCGGAAGGAGTAAGCTTAACGGGATTGGTCGATCCGGCTGTTCTTAATCAATTGTGGTGGGTTGCTGTTTTAGCGACTAGAAGCTGGGAGGATGCGGACTATCAAATGGATAGCTTTGGAGGAGATATGAATGCCTCAGGAGTTTATCAATCGATAATTCGGGTTCCAAAAGCTACTTGGCCAACCGATGATGTTTCTCCTGTTTTAGCAGAATTGAAAAACAAAACTCTTGAGGAAAATGGGGAATATCTGGTTTCCATCAGATTTGTAGTGGATGGATATAGAAATGTTCCCGAGGATAAAAATTATCAAACGGGTAGAATCACCGGTTCATTAGGACCCGTTTATGCAAATGAACCTCTTTATAGTCCCGGGGTAAGAATGTTGAGCGGAAGGGCTCAAGATAAAAGTGATCCATGGAATTGGCCTATGTTTAATACCTGTCCCTTCACAGTTGATCAGCAAAGAAAACTCCTAATTATTGACTTGGCAAATGGGATTTGTAGACAGTCAGCAGGTGGTCCTCCGGTCCAACTTGGAGATTTGACAGCTTGGATTAAACCCGCCAGCGGCGATCCAATTTCGTTGGGAAAAATAGATTATTCAGAATTCTGTTTTAATTCCTATTCCCATATTGTACAGATTCCCCTTTCAGAAGATCAGATTAACATCCTTGGATCAGCTGCACTAAGTATTGAAATGTCAAGAACGGATATTGGCCCAGTTGAGATCTTTAAAGAGGATATTACCCAAACAAATATTGAGGTAGAATTTAGGCCTATTCGGCTTACAGGAAGACCAGGAAATATTGCTACGACAAAAGTTTATGTAAGTAAATTTTCAAAACCCTTGGTTGGAAAGCAACTCAAAGTAGACATCGTAAGTGTCCATGGAAATACTCCAGGGGCAACGGTACCTCCTAGTAATCCAGGAAATACACCACAAGCTTTTGGAGCAATTGAGGCCTCGGTTTCAGCAACTGATTCGAATGGGTTTGCAACGGTTACTATAGTGGTTTTAAAAGACCCGGGCTTTAGAACTCCTCAATTAGACGGTCAGTTATATTTCATAAATCTTTATGATTCTGAGGGGCTAGTACCTATTAGTACTTCTCAGAGTGCCATGATTTCCTGTCTGGTTTGGTCAAATTATATTATTAATGAAAATCCTACCTGGCCGGAAATTCAGGAGATTTTTGCAGGATATGCCAAGTTATTTCCAGGTATGACAGAAAAGATCAATCTAATTGATTTCAAGTCATTCGAGGTTTTTGCAAAAAACCCACCTTGGAGTCATATGTATGGTACAAATGAATCTGGGCCACTAGAGATTAATTATGGGGCTATTGGGTTTTTTATGACCAGAGATTTTAATGATACCCGCTACATGCCTGTCACCAGGGACATGTCCCCGGAAAAAACCATGACGGTTTTGCACTTTATCAAAAATCTTCACGACGGTACTGCTTCTGGACCTAACCATCAAACATTATGAAAAAGCCAAACTTAAAATATCTCTTTATATTTGTAGCAACTTGTTTTGCTCTAGCATCCTGCGATGGTTCACAGACTTCCGATTCATCTGAAAGTTCTGCTCAAATGTTTATGCAAGAGCCCGTAGCAGATCCAAATATTCAACCGAATGTATTGCCATATACCATTGAGTTTGTGGAACAGGAATTTCCAAATAAGCCCGCATTGCCGGGTTTACAATCCTATACTAGTGCTGTCAATACGTCTGGAGAAATTTTAGTAGTTGGAGGAAGAAGGCAGGGCTTACATACATTTATGCCCGCTCCTAATAATAACTTCATCCCAGACAGTGCAAATAACTTCCTTTTTGTATTGGACCCAGATTCCGGTGATTTTTGGAGTTTTGATGTCAATGGATTGAAAGATGAACTTTCAGAGCAGCTTCAGTCAAATAATTTGCAGGGATACCATGATCTGGAAACTGACGAAATGTATATAGTCGGTGGATATGGTTGGTTGGCAGATGGGTCAGATATGAAAACCTTTGGTAGCATCATTCGATTCAAAGTGGAGGCCTTGACCCAAGCTATAAAAAATGGAGCCTCGGCAAATGAGATTGAGGCACTCATGGAGTATGGGAAAGACGATCGATTTGCTGTCACTGGAGGTGAGCTTGCTAAATTGAACGGAAGATTTTATCTAGTTTTTGGTCAACGATTTGATGGTCAATATAGAGCATTTGGAGGTACAGATTTTACGCAGGAATATACAGAGGAAATCAGAGTTTTTACCTTAAAACCTGGTTCTTTGGATGTTTTGAGTTATGGTGCCACAAAGAGCTCAGATCCTGATCGACCTTTCCATCGAAGAGATGGGAACATTATCGAAGATGTTGATCCCGCAACAGGAGTCGAGCGTATTACTGCTTTAGGGGGAGTCTTTCCTCCGGGAGTGATTGGAGGATATGATTATCCGATTTACATCACGGGACCTCAAAATCCAGTTGTTAATAAAGATGTTCATCAGAAATTTAGCCAATACGAATGTCCGGTAATTTCCATCTACGATGATGAATCAACTAACAAATCGATTTACAGCACTATGTTCGGTGGAATCGGTCTTTATTATTACTCTCAAGACTCGGCTCAAAAGGCAATTTATAATCTTGCAACTGGTCAAGGCAGGAATGATGGGATTCCATTTGTGGCTGACATCAGTACTTTTATAGAAGGGGCTGATGGGGTATATTCTGAATTCATTAATGATAAGCCAATTGTAAACAATCGATTATTGGGAGCAAGTATCACCTTTATAGGAAATAGAGCTTTAATCAGTAATGCCAAAGCCACCGGAAACGGAGTCCTAAAATTGAGTGGTTTGGCTGCGGGAGAAAAAGTTCTAGCTGGATATATTCTTGGGGGTATTGAAGCTGCAGCTCCTCTTCCGGAGATTCCTAACAAAGGTACATGGGCCAGTAATTCTTTGTTCGCTGTGTATGTCACCAAAACTCCCTCAGGAGCCATACCTTCAAGTATGGGTATCAAGGCAGATCCAAATACTCAATGATCTAATAGCAGTTTTAACAGAATAAAAATAGCGAGATATAATCTCGCTATTTTTATTTGAGGCAATTCGGGTATTATTTCTTTATTTCGATGATGGATTTACAATTTTTCCTTGATGGATTTTCTGAGGGGCTCAAGCAAATGACACTTCTTGAGGCTATTGCTGTCTTTTTTGGAATAGCATCAGTTTTTTATTCGATGAGGGAAAATATCTGGGTATATCCCACCGGGATTATTTCTACCTTAATTTATGTCTGGATCTGTTTTCAATATAAACTGTATGCTGATATGGGCATAAATGCCTACTATTTCAGTATGTCGATTTTTGGCTGGTATGTTTGGTCTCACCCAAAAGAAGGTGAGGAAGTCCTTCCGGTTACTTGGCTGAAGCCCTCAGGATGGGTTGTTTCCGTTGCAATATTCTTGATCTCCTATTTGGTTTTATATCTGGTATTATCTCGATTTACGGATAGTGATGTGCCTTACTGGGATTCGTTTACAACAGCAACTGCCTTTGTAGGGATGTGGTTGATGGCAAAGAAGAAAGTAGAAAACTGGATATTTTGGATCATTACAGATTTGGTTGCTGTACCATTGTATTTCTACAAAGGATTGATTTTAACTTCTTTTCAATTTCTTTTTTTTACAATTCTGGCTACAATTGGTTTAATGGCATGGATAAAATCTGCAAGAGCATATGAAACCTGAACGAATATTAATTTTGGGTCCCGAATCCACAGGAAAAAGTACCCTTTGTAAGCAGTTATCCGCAACCTTCGAAGAACCTTGGGTCCCTGAATATGCAAGAGAATTTCTTGAAAATCTTGATAGAGCCTACGGCTATGATGATTTATTGAAAATTGGTAAAGGTCAAATTGAGATGGAAGATAAGTTGGCAAAAGTGGCTAAAAAATATCTTTTTTGTGATACTGACTTGCGGGTTATCCACATTTGGTCAAGCCATAGATTTGGAAAAACTGATCCTTGGATATTGGAACAGATAGAAAAGCGCGAATATAGTTTGATCTTATTAAAAGATACGGATTTACCTTGGGAACAAGATCCTCAAAGGGAATATCCTGAATTGGAAATGCGGCAATATTTCTTTAAGAAATATTTAAAACTGGCTGAAGAAAGTAGATTTCCTTTTGAAGTAGTCAGTGGAAATGAAAAGGCTAGGTTGAGTCAGGCCCTTCAGTTTATTAAAAAACATGTTTAAGATTTAATTACCGATTATGAACCGATCCATTTTATCCCTATTCGGCCTAATGTTACTTTTTTCCTGTTCCCAGCAAGATAAAAGCCCAGGAAAGCCAAATATCGTTTATATTCTTGCAGATGATTTAGGTTTTGGGGAGGTTGGATATCAAGGGCAAGAAAAAATACATACTCCTAATATCGACGGTCTTGCCAAATCAGGAATGGTATTCACCAACCATTATTCCGGAGCCCCAGTTTGTGCGCCAGCTCGATGTATTTTGTTGACGGGAAAACATGGAGGACATGCTTATATCAGAGGAAATGACGAATGGAGAGAAAGAGGAGAAGTTTGGGATTATGCCAAGGCAGCCGCTGATCCGAATTTAGAAGGGCAGCGGCCTTTACCTATAGGAACAGTGACCTTGGCTAGCATTCTGCAAAATCAAGGCTATAAAACTGGAATTGTTGGAAAATGGGGGCTAGGTGGACCTACAACGGAAAGCATTCCCACCAAAATGGGCTTTGATTATTTCTATGGTTATAACTGTCAAAGACAAGCCCATAATTTATACCCACCCCATATGTGGGAAAATGAAGCAAAAGTACCTTTAAATAATCCAGTAGTTGCTCCAAGGACTAAATTAGATGAGGGAGCGGATCCAAATGATCCAGCAAGTTATTCCAAGTATAATCAACAAGATTATGCCCCTACTTTGATGCATGAAAAAGTTTTGAGTTTTATCGAGCAAAACAAAGATGAACCATTCTTTCTTTATTATGCATCACCCTTGCCCCATGTTCCACTCCAAGCGCCGCTCGATGACGTGGATAAATATGAAAATGAAATAGGAGACGAAGCTCCTTACGATGGATCTAATGGATATTTTCCAAATAGATATCCAAGGGCAACTTATGCAGCGATGATCAGTTTATTTGATCAGCAAGTTGGTGAGGTAAGAGAGAAGTTAAGAGAGCTCGGCTTGGAAGAGAATACAATTATTGTTGTGACTAGCGATAATGGACCTACCTATACGGGTGGAGTTGATTTTGATTATTTCGAAAGTTCATCACCTTTTACGAATGGATATGGTAGAACAAAGGGATTTGTATACGAGGGTGGAATTCGTATTCCAATGTTGGTGAGTTGGCCTGGCAAAATACAAGCAGGAAGTAAGACAGACCATATCTCCGCCTTTTATGATGTGATGCCTACAATTTGCGATTTGCTTGGAATTCCAATACCCCAAGATACCGATGGCAAGAGTTTTTTACCAACGCTCTTAGGAAAGGAGCAAGAACCACATGAATATCTTTTTTGGGAATATCCTGAATATGGAGGACAGCAGGCCGTTAGAATGGGGAAGTGGAAAGGTATAAGACAGAATATTATAAAGGAAGGAAATCTGGAGATTGAACTTTATGACTTATCTGTTGATCCAAAAGAACAAAATAATATTGCGGATGCTCACCCTGAAATCATTCAGGAAATGGAAGAGATTATGAAAAAAGAACATAGTACTCCTGCATTGGATCGCTTCAAAATGGCCGCATTGGAGGATTAGTTAAATTGTATAAAATTCAATTGTTTACCATTTTCCAAGAGAAAGAGTAGCTGCTTCAACAAGGCGCATCATATCTGGATGATAATTGTTATTCAGAATAATGATGGTTTTATTTTCCTCAATGAATCGTACAATGATGGTTTTGTATCCTGGATTATCACCGGTGTGCATGACCATTTTCCCTAAGGGGCTTTTAGGTTCTAACTCCCACCCAAAACCATAATAACTTCTGGTTCCATCATTCAGTTTTGCAGGGCTAAAAGCTAAATCTAAAGTCTCTTTTGAGACTAATTTATCTTCGTATAATGCTTGATCCCATAACAATAAATCTTCTGCTGTGCTACTCACTCTTCCGGGGCCTTTTCTATTTCCTAGCCAAACCGTGTAATCTGAACTCCTAAAAGTGTTGGCATTGACATAATTACCATCATTATTTTTAATATGGCCAGCAGCAAAGTTTTTCACTTTCGCCTTTTCTTCTGGGGATCGAATGTCAGTGCTTTTCATGCCGAGAGGTTTGAAAATCCATTCTCTCATCATTTCCACAAAATCTTTCCCAGTTGCTTTTTCAACAATACTGGCCAAAAAGACATATCCTGTATTGCTGTATTGATATTTCTCTCCTGGTTCAAAAAGCATTGGAGGTTGATACTTATTCAGATACTCCAAAATATCCGGATTTCCAGCTACCTTACTTTTATCCCAGTGTTCATCCATCACCGCTTGATAATCCGGAACACCGCTGGTGTGAGTGAGTAACTGCCGGATGGTAATTCCTCGGTACGGGATATCTAGATATTTACCAACTGCATCATCGTAATCAAGAAGGCCTTTCTCCTGACACATCATGATCATCATGGCTGTAAATTGCTTGGAGACAGAGGCCATTTCGAAAATATCCTTCACTTTTAATACGACATGGTTCTCAAAGGAGCGCATTCCAATTGCTTCTTCATATAAAATTTTACCTTCTTGAGCTACCAATATTACTCCGGAAAAATTTTCACTTCTAGCTTTTTCAACAGCATCTACCAAGATTTTTTCCTGGGCATTTAGAAGTGTGGAGGTGAATAATAGGACAAAAAGTATGGGTAGAAAAAGTCTTTTCATAGTTGGGGATTTAGGAAATAGAAAAATACAAAACCTTTTCCGTATGCGCTAGTGGGCCGAATTTAAAAAGTGAAATAAAAAAAGCCACAGTTTCCTGTGGCTTTCAATTTATAGAATAAGTCAAATTTAGTTATCTAAACCACCCTTTCGAGTTGGAGATCTCATGGCTGGCCAATCTGTTGGCTCACCGTTTCTACCTATAGGAACTCTTACTTCTCTTGAAACCATATTTTCTTCTTCACTTGCCATGTAAACCATGATTGCAGCCATGATGACATTGCTTTGAACGTCGTCAAAAACGATTTTGTCATACGTGTCCAAATTAGTATGCCAAGTGTAATTGAAATAAGACCAATTCAAAGAACTCAAAGAGAATGCAGGAACGCCTGCCGCCACGAAGGAAGCATAGTCAGATCCTCCACCACCTGGATTTCCAGGGAAGTTAGTTTGGATATCTCTGGTAATTTCTCTCGGAACCTTAGACATCCATCTACCTAGGTATTCATAGCTATCTACGAATCCTTGTCCCGACACATTTGCCACACGACCTGTTCCGTTATCCTGATTAAATAGAGCTTGAATTTTTGCCATCATTTCTGGATGGTCCTCCACAAAAGCCCTTGATCCGTTCAACCCTTGTTCTTCAGATCCCCAATGGCCGACCAAAATTGTTCTTTTAGGATTAGGATACAATTTTTTCAAAACTCTCATCACTTCCATCATCATAATCGTTCCAGTTCCGTTATCAGTGGCACCAGTTCCACCATCCCAAGAATCAAAATGGGCGGATAGCATTACATATTCATCAGGTTTTTCAGTTCCTTTTATTTCAGCGATTGTGTTGAAAGTAGGAGCAACTCCGAGATCTTTTGACTGAGCATTTAGTGTAATTTGTGGCTTTTCTCCGTTTTCCGCCAATCTGAAAAGAAGTCCGTAATCTTCTAAAGAAAGGTCAACGGTTGGTACTTTTTTAGTGTATGCGGAAAATATTTTATTAGCTCCAAAACCTTGAGACCAATAGGAGGTGATAATTCCAAGTGCTCCTGCTTCTTCCAAAGCAACTGGAAGTTCCCTTCTGCCTTTTCCTGTTTTTTGAAGTCTTGCATTCCAAGCTCTATTGGATTCAGTACGTTCTTCTTTCATTTTTGCAAATGACTCCTCAGTTGCAAACTCTTCCCAATTGTAATCGGGTCTTCCTGTAATTTGTGGTGCTGAAATCATTACATACTTTCCTTCTACTGAAGGCAGCCAAGCATTAAACGCTGCTTCATCAGCTATCTCAGGGATGATGACCACTTCACCAGTTGCCCCACCCTCCGGAGAGGCAGGACTCCAAGCTAACTGCTGACCTGCAAGCGATTTTGTCCAAGGAGCTACCATGTCAATATGGGTTATTCCTCTTTCCCAACTTCTCCATTCGCCCCATTGTTCGTTTCTGGCTTCAATACCCCAGCTTTGATATTTTTCTACCGCCCAATCATGAGCTTTTTTCATCTGAGGCGTTCCCACTAATCTTGGCCCGATTCCATCCATTAATTCATGCGCGATTTGCTTCAACTGGGAATTCTCAGTTTCTTCTTTGATAATGTTTTCAATTACCTGATCTTGAGCTTGAACATTGATTCCCAAAGTCAGCATCAACGCCATTCCTAATAAGTAGCTTTTTTTCATATTCTTGTATTTAGAATTTAAAATTATCTAGGAGATTTAAGATTTCCGCACCGCTGGTGGATTTGTGGGGATTCTTCTAAAAATCGGACATATTTTAAAATCAGATCACTTAAATTGTAACCCCTTGATAATTAGAACCTCAAAGGTTGCTTTTATAACCCAAAACCCATGCATATTTTTCTAATTCTGGCATTCCACTTTTATTCAAATTTTTCACATGCAATTGAGCTAAATGATCACCATTTGGCCAGTCCAAAATCAGATAGTTCACTTTATTTAAACCCCATCTTCGAACCGGTCCTCGCAGATCCTAGTGTAATCAAGGATGGAGAGTACTTTTATGCATATGGGACTGAGGATAATTGGGGGGAAGAAGGAGGATACCATTTGGTACCGGTGATTCAGTCTAAAGACTTGGTCCACTGGAATCTTGTTGGGAACTCGATGGAAAAAAAGCCTAACTGGAGACCAAAAGGAGGTATTTGGGCACCGGATGTTACTAAAGTTGGTGACCGATTTTTTATGTATTATTCCTTCTCGACCTGGGGAGATCCCAATCCGGGAATTGGGTTGGCAATTGCTGAAAAACCAAAAGGCCCATTTGTCGATCAAGGCCCTGTTTTTACCTCAGAAGAAATCGGGGTAGCTAATTCAATTGACCCATTCTATTACGAAGAAAACGGAAAAAAATATTTGATCTGGGGAAGTTTTCATGGCTTGTATCTCACACAACTTTCCACTGATGGCAACAAAGCGGAAGGTGAAAAAATAAAGCTTGCCGGAAATCACCTCGAAGCTGCATATTTAATCAAAAAAGGAGATTACTATTATCTTTTTGGATCTTCAGGGACTTGTTGTGAAGGAGCAAAAAGCACCTATAAAGTCCTAGTTGGAAGATCTAAAATTCTTTTTGGGCCTTATTTGGATCAAGAAGGAAATGAACTCCTGAATGACTCAGCAGGAAGTTTGGTAGTAAAAAGTAATTCTGGCGATACGGGTTATGCCGGGCCCGGCCATAATGCCGAGATTATAACAGATGATAATGGACAGGATTGGTTACTGTACCATGGGATGGATAAAGCAAAGCCAAAACTTCAAAACGGCACCAATAGAAGGGTTTTATTGATGGATCCATTAATTTGGAAAGATGGATGGCCTAGTATCAAAAACCTTGAACCGAGCATCTCTCTTCAGACGGCTCCAATTTTTAATTAAGAAAAAAGGAAAGTAACATTGGAAATGTTAAAATTCAGAGGAAAATCGATTTTAGTTCTAGCCCTTTCCATTTCAGCTATAGCTTGTCAGCCTGAAAGTGAAAATGGTGAAGTGAGTTTTGTGGAGAAAATAGATTCTCAAAGCACAAACCAATATTACGTCAGTAATAGAGCTCCTTTGGTTCCCAGTGCTTTAATCAAACTACCTGTTGGCTCTGTCAAGCCAAAAGGGTTTCTAAAAGAATACCTGCTGAGGCAAAAAGAGGGATTAACCGGGAATCTTGGACAGATTTCAGCTTGGCTCCAAAAGCAGGACAATGCCTGGCTTTCTCCTGATGGAGAGGGTGAATGGGGCTGGGAGGAAGTTCCCTACTGGTTAAAAGGATATGCTAATATCGGATACATTCTCGAGGACCAGAAAATGATCGATGAAGCAATGGTCTGGATTGAAGGGACATTGAATAGTCAGCGTGAGGATGGAAATTTTGGCCCCAAGCATTTCGATGGAGAAAACCAGGATTTTTGGGCGAATATGATCATGCTCTATTGTCTTCAATCCTATTATGAGTATTCCCAAGATCAACGTGTCATCGAATTGATGACCAATTATTTCAAATATGAATTATCGGTACCGGATGAGAATTTTTTAGAAGGATATTGGCAAAAGCTTCGTGGAGGAGATAATCTTCATAGCGTTTTCTGGCTGTATAATCGTACTGGCGATGAGTTTTTATTAGAGTTGGCAGAAAAAATCCATCGGAATACGGCAAACTGGGAAGGTCGAGATTTGCCGTTAAACCAAATCAAAAATTATTACGAAGTCAGAGATGGTGGGGAAGTCCCAGATTGGTATCGGAATCAAGTGGATTGGCACAATGTAAATCATGCTCAGGCTTTCCGGGAACCGGCACAGTATTATTTGCTTAGTAATAATGAAGCAGACTTGAAAGCTTCCTACGAAAACTTTGAGATCATGCGAAACCATTTTGGTCAGGTTCCGGGAGGGATGTTTGGAGCAGATGAAGATGCCCGACCAGGATATGCTGACCCGAGGCAGGGAGTAGAAACCTGTGGGATGGTGGAGCAGATGAATTCAGACGAGCATATGCTTCGAATAACCGGGGATCCATTTTGGGGCGATCATGCAGAGGAAGTCGCTTTCAATACTTATCCAGCGGCAGTTATGCCAGATTTTAAGGCTTTACATTATATCACCTCTCCTAATATGGCTTTACTGGATGCGGAGAATCATTTTCCTGGGATAGGCAATAAGGGCCCATTTTTAATGATGAATCCTTTTAGTTCGCGTTGTTGTCAACACAATCATTCACAAGGTTGGCCATATTTCGTAGAAAACCTATGGATGGCAACTCCAGATAATGGAGTCGTTGCGGCGATTTATGGAGAGAGCATTGTCAAGGTGAAAGTGGGTGACGGAACAGAAGTTCAACTGGAGGAAACGACCCATTATCCTTTTGAGGAGGAAATCCAATTTGCTGTCAGCAGCCCAAAAGACGCCGAATTCCCACTTTATCTACGAATTCCTGCCTGGACAAATGGAGCAAGTATCAAAATCAATGGGGAATTGGTGAAATCAGATCTTTCTGGAATCGGCTTTGCCAAGATCCAAAGAACCTGGAAAAACGGGGACTTGGTATCCCTCACTTTGCCAATGGAAGTCCAGACGAAACGTTGGGAAAAAAATAACAATAGCTTGAGCATCAGTCGAGGACCACTGACTTATTCTTTGAAGATAAGAGAAAAATATCTGAAGAAAGACAGTGATGAAACTGCGATTTCAGATTCAAAATGGCAAAAGGGTGTGGATACAAAGAATTGGCCTTCTTGGGAAGTTCATCCGGTAACAGACTGGAATTATAGCATTTTGGTGGATGAAAATGATCCGGCTTCCTCCGTGGAAGTCATGAAAGGGAAATGGCCAAAATCAAACTTCCCCTTTACTTTGGAGGAAGTCCCGATCAAAATGGTCGTAAAAGCCCAACAAATTCCTGAATGGCAATTTGATGAATATGGCTTGGTGGGTGAATTGAAAGACCTGCCAAAAACCTCAGATCAACCCATCGTCGATGTGACTTTGATTCCTATGGGAGCGGCAAGGTTACGGATTACAGCTTTTCCGGAATTAACTACTAACCCAAAAATCAATGAATAGACGATTAAACATCGTTGGGATTATTTGCATGGTATATCTGATAGGAGGTTTTTCCACAAATAGCTTTGCACAAAAAAAATCTTTTGAAAATCCAGTTTTGGCTGGAGACCGCCCTGATCCCACTGTCGTAAAAATTGGGAATTATTATTATGCTTCAGCGACGTCCAATGAATGGGCACCTCTTTTTCCGATTTTCAAATCCAAAGATCTTATCAATTGGGAGTTGGTGAATTATGTTTTCCCTGATGGAGCTCCAGATTGGGCAAGAAATAACTTTTGGGCACCTGAGCTTGCATACGATGAAAAGCAGAAGAAAATCTATGCCTATTATACAGCTCGGGATAAGGAAAGTAACAGGCTGAGTGTGGCAGTTGCTAGTGCTGCTACTCCGGAAAGTAAATTCACCGATCATGGACCTTTGGTGGCTCAGGAATATGGTTCTATTGATGCCTTTGAAGCTCGGGATGAAAATGGGAAACTCTTTTTACTTTGGAAAGAAGACGGAAATAGCAAAGGGCAAAAAACACCCATTTGGGCACAGGAAATAAATGAAGATCGGACAGCCTTAGTAGGAGAAAAGTACGAGTTATTTCATAATGATCAGGATTGGGAAGGTGGATTAGTGGAAGGCATAGCAATTTTCCGAAAAAACGGATATTTCTATGCTACTTATTCTTCTAGGGGATGCTGCGAGATCACCTGCGATTATGTGACAGGAGTGGCTAGAAGTAAATCACTTTTGGGTCCTTGGGAAAAGTATGATATGAATCCTGTCATCCGTGACAATGAGAGTTGGAAATGTCCTGGACATGGCACCGTAGTAGAAAAAAAAGGGGAGCTTTGGTTACTTAATCATGCCTATAATCAGGAGGGAAGTGTGTATGTAGGAAGACAGGGAGTCCTGCAAAAAGTGGAATGGACTGACGATCTATGGCCAGTTTTTTCCAACGATGAAGCCTATACCCGAAGTAAAGCCTCTCTCGACTTTATAGATAATTTTAAAAAGAGATTGGATCCTGTTTGGCAATGGAGAGTGACCCAGGACATTCAATATGAAACAGGAAAAGATGGGCTAAAGCTTCAGGCTTCCGAAGAGAATGAAACCTTGGGCACTTTGCTGGTACAGGGTACAAAATCCCTTAATTATCGATATGAGGCTATTGTGGTTCCTGTATTTAACGTGGGAGCTGGATTGGCTGTCATCGGAGGAGCAAATAATGGGTTTGGAGCTCCAGTGGCTGGGATGGGCATTTCTGTAGAAGGGAATGAAGTTACCCTATGGGAAACCGTCAATCAGAAATCAAAAATAATTGCCACCCAAACCATCCCCGATTCTAAAAAGGTGAAATTGATTTTGGAGATGAAAGATGGCTATAAAATGAGTACTTCTGTGAAAGTAGATGGCGGATCAATTCAAGTTGGAGAAGTTCAAGATGTAAAGCATCTGGTTCCTTGGGGGATGGGGTTCCGACTTGGCATGGTCGCTAAAGGAGACAAAGATTCCTATGCTCATTTTAAAGAAGTAAAGATTTCTAACTAAAAGGATCCTTAGAAGAGATTCATTGATAAGAAAAAATTAATCATGATTGATAACCGATAGACCTATGAAAAAAACTATAATTTTTGGTGCATGCCTGCTTTTTGCGCAGCAGGTTGCTACTGCACAAACGAGTACGTACAAGCCTGTAGAAGGTAAAATCATGACCGAATGGGCTGGAAAAGTTGATCCCGAAAACGTGCATCAAGAATATCCAAGACCTCAGATGACACGAGAGAATTGGGTGAACTTAAATGGACTTTGGGATTATGCAATCCAAGCAAAGGGAGGTACAGTTCCAAACGAATTTGATGGCGAGATTTTAGTGCCTTTTGCTGTAGAATCAGCTCTTTCGGGAGTTGGTAAAACTGTAGGAAAAGACAATGAATTATGGTATCACACCAGCTTTGCAACGCCAAAAAAAGGAAGCAAGGATAAAGTATTATTGCATTTTGTGGCTTCTGACTGGGAAACCGAAGTCTACGTCAACGGAGAGTCCGTGGGAGTCCATAAAGGAGGATATGATCCATTTGAGTTTGATATAACTGATTTTTTGAAGTCGGGGAAAAGCCAAAATTTACAAGTTAGAGTTTGGGATCCAAGCGATGACGGTCCTCAGCCGAGGGGAAAGCAAGTAAAAGAGCCTAAGGGAATTTGGTACACTCCTGTTACTGGCATTTGGCAAACTGTATGGTTGGAAGTAGTTCCCAATAGTTATATCTCGGGAATTAGAAATATGTCGGATATCCAATCCAAACAAATTTGGGTAAGCCCAATTGTTGCTGGTTCAGAAGAAGGCCAGCAAATAAAAGTTTCTGCTTGGAAAGATGGACTTATGCTAGCTGAGCAAACTATTAATCCAATGGGTACTGCAAAATTGACGATTGAAAATGCTGAATTTTGGGAACCTGGAAACCCGGTGCTTTATGATCTGAAAGTGGAGTTGATCAAAAGTAAAAAGGTATTGGATGAGATTGGAAGTTATGCGGCTATTCGCGAAATTAAAATGGCTCCTGATGCCAATGGAATACAAAGAATGATGCTCAATGGCAAGTTTTTGTTCCAATATGGTCCATTGGATCAAGGTTGGTGGCCTGATGGATTATATACCGCTCCAAGTGATGAAGCTTTGGTTTTTGATATCAAGAAAACTCAGGAAATGGGCTTCAATATGATCAGGAAGCATGTGAAAGTGGAGCCGGCAAGATGGTATTATGCATGTGATAAATTAGGAATGCTAGTATGGCAAGACATGCCTAGTGGAGACATGGGAAATGGCTGGGAGATGAAAGTAGGAGTTATTGGGAGTCAATCTGATCGGGAAAGAACACCAGAATCTGAGGCAATTTATAGAACGGAATGGAAGGAAATCATGGATGATTTTTACAATTTCCCTTCCATTGTAGTATGGGTACCATTTAACGAAGCTTGGGGTCAATTCAAAACAAAAGAAATTACGGAATGGACTGAAAATCATGATCCTAGCAGATTAGTTAACTCGGCAAGTGGAGGTAATTTTGAAATGGAGGGAACAAAAATTGTTGGGGATATCCTCGATTTACATAACTATCCTGATGTAAAAATGCCAGATCCGAGCATCTTTGGAAAGGATAATATCATTGTATTAGGAGAATTTGGAGGCTTGGGTCTTCCAGTCGATGGTCACGTTTGGCAACAAAAAGACAACTGGGGTTATCAAAGTTTCAAAAACGAAAAAGAGCTATTTGATAAATACTCCCAATTAATGCAAAAGATGAAAAAGATGATTTCAGTTGGTCTTTCTGCAGCAATCTATACCCAAACCACAGATGTAGAAATCGAGACCAATGGCTTGATGACCTATGACCGTAAAATTATCAAAATGAAAGCAGCAGAATTAAAATCACTGCACAATCAACTTTATAATGTTTCTGTCAAATAAAATCAGGTAAATTGATCCTTTGATAGATAGGAATCAATGATCCCATAAGATTTCAATATTTTAGATAGATATTTACCATGTGATGAAAAATAAATTCCAATTTTTAAGTTTGAGCTGTTTGATACTTATGTTTGCATGCGCTCAAAAAAATGAATCTAAAATTCCTGATGAAACTATGATCCAAGAAGCTAATCCGTATCAGATTTTGACCATGTCAAACAGTAATGGAATAGAAATGACCGTTACCAATTTAGGAGCAAGAGTAATGACTCTTTTAATTCCGGATAAAAATGGTGAAGTACTTGACGTAGTTTTGGGTTATGATACGCCAAAGGAATATCTGACTTCTCCTGAGCCTTTTTTAGGAACTGCTGTGGGTCGATATGGAAACAGAATCGCAAAAGGGAAATTTGAATTAGATGGTCAAACCTATTCCCTAGCTCTAAATAATGGGCCCAATTCGCTTCATGGTGGACCTGGAGGTTTTCATAATGTAATTTGGACTGTGGAAGAGGCTGATGATTCCCATATTGTTTTTACCTATTTGTCTAAAGATGGGGAAGAAGGTTTTCCAGGAAATCTAACTGTGAAAATGACTTATTATCTGACGGAGGACAATGAGTTTAAAATCACTTATGAAGCTGAAACTGATAAAGCTACCCCCGTCAATTTAACTCACCATTCCTTTTTCAATCTCAATGGTGCTGGCAATGGAGATATTTTAGGACATGAATTACAATTAATGGCCAGTAAATATACTCCGGTCGATAGTACTTTGATCCCATTGGGTGACAATGTGCCTGTGGCTGGAACGCCATTTGATTTTACTGAAGCTAAAACGATAGGAAGGGATATCAATAAAGATAATCAGCAAATTAAGTTTGGAGGAGGCTTTGACCACAACTGGGTTTTGGATAAAAAGGAAGAAGGAGCATTGGAATTAGCGGCAGTTGCCTATTCGCCAGCTTCAGGGATTGAAATGGAAGTGTATACCACGGAGCCAGGCATCCAATTTTATGCTGGTAATTTTCTAGATGGAACGGCCAAAGGAAAAGGTGGAAAAGCCTATGAGTACAGATCAGCATTTTGCCTTGAAACTCAACATTTCCCTGACTCTCCTAATCAGCCTAACTTCCCATCTACGATTTTAATACCTGGGGAGAAATATGAACATACTTGTATATATAAGTTTGACACGAAGTAGTAATTAATTCTTGGCCCTTTTGGGAAAATGGCTTAATATGATGAGGTGAAGTTTTAAGAAAACGGCCAACTGAATTTTAAATGATTCGGCAGGCCGTTTTATATTATCGATCATTCCAGCCCTTGCCTTCAAATATCTTTCCCATGGATTTTTCAATTCTAGAAATCCGGGTCGAGGATTGTTTTGCCTGGGAGAAATAGATGTTATAACCCCGCTGCCTGCCGGGAGTCAATGCCTCAAAAGCAGCTTTGAAAGATGGGTCATCTTCCAGTTTTTGCTGAAGTTCCTCAACAAATTCAAGATTGGTATTGTCTTTAAACTCCACTTTAAGCCCTGCTTTTTCTACTTCAATGGCTTCCAAAATATATGCTCTAATATCCTCCTCAAGTTTAAGGATTTCTTTGACATCGGTAATTTTAATCAATCTTGCCGCTTGGGAATTTTCTCCTGGTTTCGTCAGGATTTTTTTTCGGTCCTGAAGCAAAGACCCTTTTAAGAAACTGATAGAACAGTATTTTTTGAAGGCGCTTAGAATCAAAACATTTGCCCCGTTTAGAGTATAGCAAGGAACTCCCCATTTACTTTCCTCCTGAAGTCCTGTTTGAAGAATGATCTTTCGAAATTGGGCGAGTTCGTTGGCCCAGGAATGAACTTTGCATTGGGGGGTGCCGCCTAAGGGACATCTTCCGCAACCGTTAATGAAGTAATTTTCAGCACTTGTATTCATTTACCAAGGTTCGATCTTCAGTCAGTTTTTATTATATAATCATAAATTGTCTTAGATATCCCGGCGAGTTGCTCCGTCCCCTTATCAAAGTCCTTTAGGTTTTTAGAAAGTAAAACTAAAACATAAGCTCGCCCATCTGGTAAGTATATAATTCCTGCATCATGATGTACCCCTGTGATGGATCCGGTTTTATGCGCCACAGAAACGTCTTTCGGCAAATAAAAAGGGATGATTTCATTGAATTGTTGGTCTTTCATAATCCCAATCATTTCTTCACAATCATCTTTTGTCCCTGCCGTATTTTCTGCGATGGCTTTCATGATCATCATAAGATCTCTGGCAGTTGTAGAATTGCTTAATCCCAGATCAAAAGCTTTTTGATCTTCCACTCCTCTTAATACCTCGATTTTTTCTGCTCCTAAGGTTCGCATGGTAGCGGTAACTTTCTTGGCATCCACTAATTCAATTAAAACATTGGTAGCCAAATTACTGCTGACAGTTATCATACTATAAATCAGGTCTTTGATTGCTACAACTGTTCCAATTTTACTATAAATCACATCATCGCTATCATCTACTATATCCATGCTATAGGGACTTCCGTCCACAATACTTTTGAATTCATTTTTGAGTAAAATGGAATCATTAAGATCTAATATCCCTTCATTTTCTTGCTTGTAGAGTTCGATCATTACAGGAACTTTCATCGTACTTGCCGCATGAAATTCTTCCTCAGCATTAATTAGTAAGCTATCACTTGCATCATCTAAATTATAAAAAGCCACTGCTATATCACCTTGGATTTCATCAATTTGGGAGAGAATCGATTTTCTTAATTCTGCTTTTTTACTGGATTTCTCCTGGCAAGAAAAGAGCATGAAAATGCCTAGAAGCAATGAAAGGATACTTTTTATTCGATTCATTTGATTGAAAATAAAATTCATATGAAGGGAGGCTCAAGTAATACTATTTCAAGTTATTGAATTTGGAGAAGGACTTCCTTTTGTTTGTTAATTATTGGTATAAATAATCTGATAAAAGGTAATTTTATTGACCCATAGCTAATTGAATTAAAAGAAAGCAGCAAAGGCTGAGATTAATCTAACTTTCTTGCAAACCAAGGGAGGTAAATTAAAACTAACTGGATTGCAATTCTTGTGAAAGCCACAGCTTTTGTTCCTATAGCTGGGTTTTCTTTCAAAGCATCCAGAATGTGAATGGGTAGGAAAATAATCATCAAAATGAAAATACCTAAAAGGGCATGCTTTCTAAATGAAGGGATGAAAACCCCAATTCCTAAAAGTATTTCTACTCCTCCGGCAAAGATATTTGCTACGGATTTTGGCAAAAAATCAGGAATGAGCGGGAAGTAAAATTCCGGGATTATGAAATGTGCTATACCGGAAACTAATAAAAGCAGGGCTAGAATTATTCCGATTATTCTTTTCGTTAGTTTCATTGAATTAATTTTATACAAAAAAAGATCTCTCTTATTATAACTAGCTTGGTTCGCAATAGCATTTAATATTAGCTAGGTTGTTTTTAAGAATTTATATTTACTGGTTCATTCTAAGCTCAAATCTAATTTTCCTAACGCCGTGATCAGTATCCCACTGTTTAACTTCTTTAAAACCAAATTTTTTGTAGAGTTTAGTTGCTGGCCCATTCTCCAGCCCAGTTTCAACCATAAATAGATTTGATTCAAATGTCGAGAAAACAAATTCGATTAATTGTCTGGCAATTCCTTGTCTAAAGAATTTTGGATCTACCACCAAGCTTCGAATAAGTGTGTAGTCTTCGGTTTGATTTATTTCAACAACACCAGCCAGTTCTTCATTTTTTAAGTATCCAAAAAACATTGTTTCACTAGTCATGAAATTATCGATTGTTCGCTTTAAGGGAGGAAAATCAATAGCTTTTAAAATTTTCGCCTCAACTTTATAAGATACCTGAAAAACGGAATGTATTTTTTTTGATGTTTCTAACTCACTATTGTCAAGCTTTATTATCATTTTTTGAAGCAGTTTATTTAAAACCACGCTTTTGTTTTTATTCGCTTCGGTAGCTTTCTTTTCCCGGTAATTAGAATTTTAAGTCAAGTCAATGCAAATCGTTTTTTAAGCATAGGTAGACTAAAATCTAATGACTCCAATTTTATCCGTCATCATCTCTGTAAACCATAAGTTACCGTCAAAGTCCATTTTGATCCGATGTAGCATGGGCATTTTACTCGATAAAACATGGGTGCTATATGGAACATCTGAAAGTGAAAGTCCGATAGTTTCTCTAATCGATTTGTCTAATTTGAGAAGATAGCTGTAACATTCAGCACTTGGGTTATAGACTTGTACCCATAGATTTTTATGGTTATCAAATGTAAGAGATCCTAGAACGTCATTCTTTTGAAGTGCAGGAATTGGATATTCACTAATTCTCCCGTCCTTATCTATTCTTCCGATTTTAACTCCCGACTCTTGAGTAAACCACATTGATTCCAAATCACAATCTGGATCAGGTATTATTCCAATCGGTCGACTGTTTCCAGTTGGAATAGTAAACTCTTTAACCTCACCATTCTCTGTGGTCCTGAGAATGGCATTTCCAAATAATTCGGTTCCCCATATCATACCTTTATTTCCAGCACAAAGGAAAATTGGTAAAGAGGCTAAGTTTTCTAATTGGAAATGTTCAACTGAAAAATCTTCTAGACTAAACTTACCAACTGTACTGGTGCGTTTGCCTGTGAACCAAATAGATTTACCCTCGGCATCTAGACAAATACCATGAGGAGCTGGATTAATTTTCTTTTTTGATCCCTCGATAATTAGTGATACGTCAACAGATTTATCAATTTTTCCATCCTCTCCCAACCGAACGACTTTTCCCTGAAATTCAAGTGAAACCCAAATCTTCCCCTCTTTGTCTAAAAGAATCCCGTGTGGACCACTACTATCAGGCATTTTATAATACTCCAATATTATACCGTCATAATTCAACTTGGCGACACAATCCATGTTTTGTCCAGTGACATAAATGAATTTTTCATCGATTACCAGCTCATGGGTTGAACCTTTTTTATCACTTTGCCAATTTAGAGGGTACTCCGTAATATTGCCTAGTTTGGCTATGGTAGTTTCTGATTGGGATTTCATTGTGTAAGATTTATGTTCAATGTCTTAAAATTTTACTACCTCTGGGTTCAAAATGAAAAAATATCCTAGCCTCTTAACAGGCTAGGATAAAAATAAGATAGGAGAGCTTTATGGTTAATTTAAGTCTTTAGTCCATAGTTAATCGATTTTCTTTTTTCAGCCCTTTATTGATTTTGGGTATTGTGTTTTTTAGGACTTGCTCTTTTTCAACTTTAAGCTTTTCTACCATAGATAGGTAATAGTTGTATTGTTCCTTTTGATCATGGGTCCATGGACCTATGTAATCACCTATTTCTGAATAGAGCGATCTGACTCGATTAAATAGCTCGCTGTATTTTCTGCTGATTTCCTTTAATGGAGTTGCTGATTTCTTATCATAAGAAATTTTATCTTTCTCCAATTTCTCCAGTTGTTTATCCAGTTTTTCAATTGGTTCTTTATCAGAGTTAATCTCTTTTGATAATGCTAATACATTCATCTGGGAGGCGGTCCACTCATTTCTTATGCTGATAGAAACATCAAGTCGAGGATCGTCACTTACGCTGAATTTCTGTTCATGGAGTTCTCCATTTACTTCCAATTTGGCAGTATAAAGACCGGGTAAAACAAAAGGACCATCCATTCTGGATCTACCTGACCCCGACTGATCATTTTTATATCTTAGCCCCCACATCACACGGTTAAGTCCCTTTTTTACTTTTGGTTTTACTTCATCTACAAGAGAACCTTTGGCGTCAAATATTTTAAGACTTATATTATCTTCAGCAATAGAATCTTTCAAATAATAGTCGATTGCAGCTCCAAAATCTGGGTTTTCTCCCCTATAATACATATCACCTGTATGGGCACCATCTCTGGTATAATTGATGATTTCGGCATCTGAAATGGTAAATAAAGCAGCCTGATTTTGTAAGACAGAAGGAGTCAGTTCTTGGAGAGAATTGATATTATCTAAAATCCAAACTCCACGACCATGAGTTGCCAATACCAAATCATTGTCTCTCGGATGAATGATCAAATCATTGAATGGAAGTGTAGGCATGTTGTTTTTTAATTCTACCCAATGTTGTCCTCTATCGATACTTATAAAAAGACCGAATTCGGTCCCTAGGAATAATAAGTTGGGGTTTTTGGGGTCTTCTCTCAGCGTCCTTGCTACACGATTGGCAGGCAAATCCCCTTCAACGGAACTCCAAGTTTTTCCATAATCTTCTGTTCGATAGATGTAATTATTGAAATCATCGTTTCGATAGTTGTTGATTGCCACATAGGCCGTTCCTGGGGTATGAGATGAGGGTTCAAAGGTATTGATCCAAGTTTCCTTTGGAAGTCCTTCCAACTCATCAGTAACATCAATCCAGGTTTTTCCATCATCCCAGGAAACTTGAAGTAAGCCGTCATCCGTTCCAGCATATAGCATTCCCTGTGTATGTAAATCTTCTGCGATGGCTGTTAAAGTAGGATAATAGGGAATACCATCATCTAGTGAGGCTGTGGTTGAGTCCGGTCTTTGTCCCATAATTAGAAGTTCCCTTCTATTTACTTTCGTCGTTAAATCACCCAATGAGGTCCAGGTAGAGCCATTATCTATACTTTTCCAGAGTACATTTGTGCCTGAATAAATAGTATTGGCATCATGGTGCGATAAAAAGAAAGGTCCATCCCAATTGGCTGGTGCCATGGCATTCCCAAGTTCTGGTTCCGGAATACCTGGACCCCACGAATCCCAATTTCTTCTTGCACTTATTCTTCCTTTTGGATCACCGGGACGGATATCCTGACGTTGTCCGGTTTTCATATTATATCTAGAAAGCCCTAAATATTGAGACTCCGTATAGACTACATCCGGATCGTTTCGGTCTACTAGGTTAAGGAAGCCGTCTCCACCTCCTAGCCTTTTCCAATCTTCATTTAATATACCCTCAGCTCTGTAGGTTTCGCTCGGGCCTACCCAACTTCCATTATCCTGCAATCCACCATACACGTTGTAGGGTTTGGCATTGTCCACCGATACGCGATAGTACTGACTCACTGGTAGATTGTTTACAAAGAGCCATTTAATACCTCTGTCATAAGAAATCCCTATTCCGCCATCATCTCCTTTGATCACGTGCCGAGAGTCATTTGGATTGACCCAAAGAATTCTATCATCACCATGAAGCGATTGTCTAGGAGCTGTGAAAGTCCTACCACTATCACTTGAATAGCTGTACTGATTCATCATATAAATCCGCGATTCATCACTAGGATCTACTAAAGGCTGTGATGCATACATCGGTCTAGGGTTCCAGTCGCTCATCAATTCCCAACTTTCACCTTTGTCTTTACTCCTGTAAAGTCCAGCTCTCCTTTCATTATATGCAGTAGATGCATTGTATTGGAAGCCTTGTTCTAAAGAAATAAAAACAATCTCGGGGTTGCTTCTATAAATTGAAATCCCTATTCGACCATAATCCCCTTCAGGAAGACCATTTTTTAACTCTTTCCACGTCTTCCCCCCGTCTGTTGATTTATGTATTCCACTACCAGGTCCTCCCCCATGAAAACCATAGGGCTTTCTTCTCCTTTGGTATGTTGCAGCATATATAATGTTAGGATCAGAAGGGTCCATAGCAACATCAGATACTCCGGTATTTTCATCTACATAAATCAATCGATCCCAGGTTTTCCCGCCATCCTGCGTATGATACAATCCACGCTCCTCATTTGGACCCCACAAATGTCCCATAGCGGCAACATAAGCGACAAGCGTATCGGTAGGGTGAAGAACAATTCTTCCTATATGATGCGAGTCCTTTAACCCCATATTTTGCCAAGTTTTGCCACCATCATGCGACGTATAAACTCCATCCCCCCAAGAGTTGCTTTGTCTATTGGCTCGCTCCCCAGTTCCTACCCAAAGAATATTAGGATGAGCTTGGTGAAGAGCAATAGCTCCTACTGAATGGGTATTTTCATTTTCAAAGACTGGATTAAAAGTGATCCCGTTATCGGTCGTTTTCCATATTCCTCCAGTTGCTGTCGCCGCATAAAAAGTATAAGGGTCAGATTCGACTACTGCCAAGTCAACTATTCGGCCACTCATTGTGGCAGGACCTATATTTCTTAATGTTAGTCCGTTTAATAATTCACTTGTTAATTCCTGACTAAAGGTATGAGTGGAAATGCTTAAGGAAAGTAGAAGTAAAAAGATCTTGTTTTTCATAGGGCTGTTTTTCAGTACAAAGTGGAATTTACGTAGATGGACCGAGTCTTCATCTTAATTTTTGAGGAATGGTTAAAGACAATAGGAGTGATTATAAGTTTCAGATTTTTAAAAAACGAAATGCCAAGTGGTTCTAAAATAAGCTAGAAAAAATTTGAGGATTACTAGAAATTAGATTGTCAGCGTGTGAAATACTTTTTCCAATGAATTAAACTAAGCCCTAAAATGCGAAATAATCTACAATAAAATTCTGCTCAAATTTAAAGTGCAGTTCTTTGTTTTTGAATATCCTCTTCTAATTTTTGGTAAAAGAACTTTCTTATGCCAATAAAAACAAAAATCATTATGGTATAAGCTAAAAAGAAAGGTAGAATTAGATCTTTTAACCCCAATACTAACATCGTTGCCATGATGAGGATCTGAAAGCCCAAACCAGTAGTAGAAACACAAGTCATTAACCAATTTGGTAATACTGCGCCTTTATCTGCATTGCTATCTAGCTTGTAAATTGTTTTATCAAATATCCCATAAAGTAGTTTATACAGGGCAAAAAGTACATTTACATGTTTTTGTTTTTCTCCTTCAAATGCAATTGGTGCTTTGTCTTCAAAGACTCGACTTGTGGTATCGCCATCAAATTTATTTCTTAAAATTACATAGTAATAATTATAAAGTGTGCCTTGTAATTGAAGCCCGATGAATGCTAAAATGCAAAGCCAAATACTCGTATCGGTAACGATCCAAATAGAAAGGAAAAATAAGATATTTAAGAGGATATCTGCTACGGAGTCTAAATAGCGCCCAGTATAAGATGGTTTTTGTTTTACCCGTGCCAATTCTCCATCTGCTGCATCTAAAATGGATTTAAATATTAAAAAGAATGCTGCTGCCCAATAATAACCCTGAATAATGCAAGCTATTGCGATTAGTCCTGATATAATAAACCCAATGGTTACATGAATCGGGGTAACAGAAGAATTTTTTAAAGAGTTTGCAATTAATTTTGCTACCGGTCTACCATAATCTGAGAGATCAAAAAATTTATGCTGCTCTGGTAATTTGGACATTTCTTGGGTAAGATAAAATAAGGAATCTATCAATAATCTGATATCGATAAAGATACAACTACAGACTTTCTTAGTAGTTTATTTTACAATAAAGGCAAAGTTGATTTATCTTATTTCTAAATTTAAACTTCCTTTTAATTAAATAATCAAAAATTCTCGGTTTAAAGATTCTACATCCCAGTTATTCTTGACTTTATATTGTTTATTCAATAGAATAAATTAATTGTTACTGTCTTAATGACCTCAATTTTCTTGTTTTGGAAAAACCTGTACTTTTTAGCAGTCCATTAATATTATCTTTGTCAATAAATAAATCCTTATTAGTAAGTGCGTATTTCCAGTACCAAGTATGGTTTTTATTCGATTCATTGCCTGTTCAGAACCATCCATGACAAAACCTGACCAATTATTATTCATCATTAAAAAACTTGTGTTTGATTCCAGATAATTACTCACTCCGAATTCTAAAAATTTAATTTTTCATTTTAATATTCTTGATTAGATATTGAATGATTCTTTCATCTCCAAACTGGCTAAATATTTTTAATTCATTAAATATTGCTGCTTGGATAACATCGCGCCTATTGCCAGTAAGTAACTTCTCTTGTTAGCCTGTTTTATTTTATGTTCGAATTACCCATGAAGTGACTTACTTTTTTTATCATTTTTTTCGATGAAACCAGCGGGTTTGGAATAGAGTCTGATTTTGGAAATAGATCATTCTAAAAATTGCTGATTGGAGGACATAAGAATGATTTTATTCTAACTAATAAAATTTCTTCAGTCTCAGGGTCAATATTATTCCCCAAGGAAAATTAAGAATATATAGAAAGCGAACAATCTTATCAAAAATACCCGATAGACAATTTAAATGGAGTTTAGCAAAAAATAAGGTCGAAAGAATTAGACTATGTTTACTTTATGAAGTTTTGATTTTTTATCCTTCAAGAGCAAATAGATATAAAAGAGATCTACAAGCAAAATAATAAGTCCCATGCAAAGGATGTAAGTATTGACCCCTCCTGCTGTTTTTGATCCAATCATTCCTATTAGTACTGTAGACGAGAAAGTTCCAAAGCATTTCGAAATAGCAATAATTAGTGATTGTCCTTTGGATCCACCTCTTCTGAAAAATAGCCTTACAAAAAGAAAGGACATAATAAAGTTGATGGTGAATCCTGTGTAAAGTGCGCCTTGAACTATTCCAAGCCATTGAAAAACAAAATAATGAATCACATAGGATAGAATAATAAAAGAGATTGCCTGAGCATAAAATATTCTCTCACTGACATTTACTTCCTTTCGACCGTATTTGAAATAGGTGTAGAGAATACCAATATCAATTAATACCCATAAAAAGTTAACGTATGTGGAAACATGGTAACCGAAAACATGAAAACCTTGAATGGTATATAGAATTTCCCAGGTAAAATTCATCGCCAAAGTTAAAAATGGAATGGCATAAGTCTTATCTCGAAATCCAATTCGCAATGCATCGATATATGCTATAATCCAACCAATTCCGCACAATGCTATAAATAAAGAACTAATTGTCATAAATCATTCATTGTGTAATTTCTTCCAGCTACTACATCATGTATTTGGAAGATAGCCTTTAGGCTACTCAAATTAAAAATTGGTTTTTTTCGAATTTCAGCCAAAATTATTCGATTAAACTATTTTTTCCTTCTCTTATTGAAATTACTTTCTGGATTTTTTCAGTTTTAATTCGAATTACTCCGGTTCAAAGTTATTGGAATTGGCATGATATTATAAATTTATTATTCATTTCCTGGATTGATTCAAGGCCGTGTTATTTTCCTTTCGGGTTAAGCGATTTTTTCAACAATAAAAATGCCTCCAAAAACTAACCACTTTTTGGAGGCAGATTATAACAAGATATTCGAACTGGAATATTTCGAATATCTTGATAGGAGTTTTTCTTTGGAGGAATTTACTTATTCGGATTTTGCAATGAGAAATTTATTGACATCCAGCCAATGGACAAAAGCATCAAACCATCGGTTACTGGTACGATTTGGATTTCCTAAACCGAACCCGTGTCCACCATTTTGGTATAAATGAAACTCGACCGGGATTCCAGCTTTAAACCAAGAATCAATTACTCCAAATTGACCCCTGAAAAGAAAATCATCTGAAGCGATTACATTAAACATTGGTGGGGCGTCTTTTGGAACTTCCACTGGTCCCATTCCTCCATAAATAGGGCCAATAAATGCCAATTTCATCGACTTGGAATTTAAAGTAGAATGCATGGTTAGTCCGGCTCCTGCAGAAAATCCAATCATTCCGATTCTCTCTGGGTCTACACCCCATTCTTCAGCACGATCTATTATCATAGCATATGCTGCTTCTGCATCTTCTAGTTGATTAGTAAGGTCTATCGCAGGTCTTGGTGCTGGTTCCCCTGAATTAGTTGGAGCTGCAGGACGTGGTCTATTCATCCAATCGGAAAAGTCATCCAATGATTCTGGAGTTGGGAAAAGTCGATATTTAAGTACAAATGCAGCTATACCTTGCTTGGCAAGGGCTTCTGCGACTTCCCAACCTTCATTTCCCATTGAAAGCCATCTAAATCCTCCTCCGGGAGCCACAATTACGGCAGCTCCATTCGCCTTACCTGGTTCTGGTAAAAAAGGAGTTAAAGTTGCAGTAGAAATATTCCTTGCCATCGGGTCTCCCCATTGGCGAAACCACGTTTCCGGAGCAGGTTGATCTTCTACCCCTCCGGTATTCAAGAGAATGGCATTTGGTTCGGAAGGGTTATCCAAAGGATAAATAGTTCCGTCTTGTGCAATTGCTGAGGCAGCAAATGCAAATAGTCCTAATGAGAGGACAACTTTTTTAATGTTCATAGGTATGATGGGTTTAGAGAACTTCTTGAAAATTAGTGAATTTAAAATAAAAGTTTAACGTGATTAAAAAAAATCTGAGCTCATCTGCTATAAGAAAGGAAACCCTCTAGATACATTTTCTAGAGGGCTGAATCCTTGGTGGCTAAAGTGTTTTATTTTTTCTGATTTCTAACCATGGCTTTGATATCCTCTCTCAGTTTCACAGCATCATAAACAATCCCATCCTTGATGGTATATTTGATGCCGCCAACCCGTTCCATTTCTCCAGTTTCATCATTCAGTTTCAGGAACCCAGTACCATACAATACTTTTAAGTTTTCTATTGGATTTTCTTCCACTATGACCAAATCTGCCAAAAGACCCGGTCTGATGACTCCGAATTCTATGGGCTTACCCTTTGGTTCAAAGATAGCTTGAGCTGCGTGTAAAGTCGCTCCTCTGATTACTTCTAATGGATGGAATCCTGCTTCTTGAAGTAATTCCATTTCTTCTATATAACCGAAACCCCAAAGATTATAGATGAAAGAGGCATCATCACTGACCGTAACCCTTCCTCCGGCATTTTTGTAATCATTTAAAAATGACATCCATACCTTGTAGAAGTTTCTCCAGGCGGTTTCATCCCAAGAAGTCCAATTGTAAAAATAGGAGCCATGGTTTTCCCGGTTTGGTGTATAGAAATCCCAAAGAGAAGGCAGGGTGTATTCCTGATGCCATTCTGCATTTCTCTCCCTCATCAAGTCCCGACCTGCCAGGTATGCGGTCATGGTAGGATCGATGATGAAATCATGTTCCAAAAACTCATCGATTAAATCCTGCCATTGTTTGCTTCCTCGAGGGTGGATTTTATCCCATTGATAGGCTACTTGGCTAAAGCGATTTTGCTCGTCATTGTAATTGAAATCTGCAGGCCAATGCTGAATGTCTTCATTTTTATATAAGGCCTCGAACAATCCATAGTAGTGGGTTAAAACATCCAAGCCCATTCTGGCGGCATCCAAAGCATTTGTCTGCGCGACCATTGGCTGTGCGATATGAGCAACAGTCCCCATTCCGTTTTCATGGGCAGCATCAATAGCAGCTTTCATAACATCTGGATCATGGTTGAAAAATTTTATTCCATCTACTCCCTGACTCGCTGCCCAAGTTACCCATTCTCTAGCTTTTTCAGGAGTATAAACAGGTCCGCCTTTCCAATTTTCTCCTTGCCCTAATGTTTGAAAAGCAATGATTCTAGGAGCAACAATTTCATTGGTGGCACTTCTTTTTTTCTCTTCTTGGGTCCAAGCCACGTTGGCCGCTGGTACTCCTCGGATGGTGGTAATCCCATTTGCCATCCAGAGTTTGTAAGGATATTCTGCATTGGGTGATTTTTCTGCACCTCCAACGTGTGCATGAAGATTGATAAATCCCGGTAAGACATAAGATCCATGGGCATCAATTTCTTTGGTAGCGCCCTGAGGTCGAGATTTTTCATCAATGGGAACGTTAGGTACGCCCACCTGACGGATTTCTACGATCTTATTTCCTTCTATGACAATATCAGCAGGGCCGGCTGGAGGAGCTCCAGAACCATCAATGACAATTGCTCCTCGAATAATCAAACGATCAAAAGGGCCTTCTCCTTCATCTGCTCGTCGATCTGGTGCTGGGTTGAGTGTAACCTGTGCATAACTACTGCAAGCAAAGAGCACAATAACAAAAAGCGGAATTAATTTTTTCATAAGATTGGGGATTGATTGTCTTATGAAAAACGTCAAAAACTCTTTGATTACCAAAGTATTGTATTTAAAAATCAGAAGTAGATAATATATACCCAGTAAAAGTTAATACAATAAAGAAAGACTCCAATTAAGGAGTCTTTTAAAGTTCTGCGAGACTGAATGAGTCAGTTCCCATAATCTGAGGGGTAATTTTTATTTTTCCAAATCTTTGATCACTATCAAGCAGCATTTTGAGATGTACTTTCCCAAGTTAAATCACCGGTATATCGATGGGTTACTTTCCCATTGTCATCCATTGCTAAAAGATAGATCCAGCCATTATCACAGAGGTCTCTGACAGATTGATGCTTTTCAAGTATGAGGTTCATCGCCTCAATTGGCGCTTCAATGATCACATTTAGCTTTTGTGGCTCGTGTTGGTACTTTTCCCCGTCATGAATTGATTGCATCGGTAAGCCTACTCTTAAGTCTCCCGAGTAACCCTCCAAAACTCCTAGACCTGATGTAACATTATGCAGCGTTTTATTTCCAGACCCGAAGTTCTTATTATCTACTGTGGACCCGTAATACTGTAAATTAATCCAGCTGGTTACGACCATCGGAGCTGTCATGATAAGTTCCAACACTGAAAACCCCTGATCTTTTTTCCAATCGTAAGAGTGAAGAAAAGACTTTCCTCCGAGATTGATTCCTTTGGTTCTTTCCCGCGGAGCTACAACAAATGCCGCGCATCCTGCGAGTCCCCATTCGGGGCGGGTTTGTGACCAATCCTTGCTTCTAGCAATCATCATATTGTCTACACTGGATCTACTCTCTGATGACATTCGCATAGAGCGCTCTGTTCTAGCTGCTTTTCCAGCCATTTCAAGAGTTTTTTTAAGTGATTCCAGTTCTCCTTTTCTATCGGTAGGAACGTCATATTCATTATAGATACTTACTTCATCAGTCGTAGTATCATGTAGACAAGCAAGGAAAACCGTATTTATTGGGATGAAGATATCTTCCTTGAGAAGTCCTATTCTTACTTCTCTATTATTTAAAACTGCAGCAGCTACTCTGGCGTTTGCCTCACCAGAATGCCCCCCGCAAGCCCCACAATCATATCCTGTCGCATGAGGGTTGTTGACTGTGGAGGATCCATGGCCCACGATTAAAACTAATTTGGCAAAATCATCAGCCAGCGACATAGCCTTTAGTGCATTTTTGGCCATTTGTATTTGCTGATCCAGTGGAATCCCTGTCGTCTCATTTCCAAAAGTTCCTTCCGAAAGGCTTATCTTCTTCTTTTTATAAATTTCGTTGGATAACCCACCTTTATCAGGGTGTGGAACCGGCCTTGTTAATCCAAATGAGTCAGTAAAGATTTTTGGCAAGTAAGATAGACCTATTGGACTCACAAAGCTGAAGCAAGAAACAGCTCCAGATTTAAATGATTTCCAAACCTGATGTAGCTGATGATTTAGAATTCTGCTGTTTGTTGCCTTTTTGTGTTCTTCTTTATCAGAAATCTCTTCCAGAATAGTGGGGCCAGTTTTGAGAAGCACTGGACATTGAGCCTCTCCCTCATCATGAGCAATAGGCACATATTTTATAGGGAAGGCAAAGAAGCCTGCAAACCCTAATGTTTCTACTTCATTATCAACCAACTCCAGATTTCTTCGAAATACTTCGGAGCGTACATCGATGCAAAATACTGCTTGGGCTTTTGCTTGTTCCGTATTCTTATTTTCTATTGGTTTAGCTTTTTCAAACTTTTCTAGGATTTCTCTTTGGGTTGCTAAATCGAAGGCCTCCTGAAGGATTAGATTATGCGTTAATTGTTGATTTATTTCTTGATGAACATTAACCTGAGCTAGTAATTCACTTGCTTCTTTCCACTTTTTAGTTACTTGAGGATGGTCTAAACTTTCTAGAAGACATGCCTCCCAGCAAATTAAGACCGCTAAAAATTCCATTAGTTTTCCATCTTTCCCACCGTACAACTCATTATCCCAATCTAATCGAGCAGCATAGGCAGACCACCCCCCCAAGCGAAGTAGAATCCGGTGTAGATATAAGGAAGCCTGCTTCTTTGATTGGATTCCCAATTTTTTCAAGCCTACTTGTGCAGCTTGTAATGGGTTGTTTGGAAGTGCTTTTACAATTTTTCTAAACCCTTTTAAACCCGTTAATTCTGGAGTTCTATCTATCTGGGCTTCCGATTTCCAAGCCAAGAAAAGGTCTTCACTTTGATTTGCTGCCGCCCAGACCGCTTGCCCGCTGTCGAAATAAGAAGCTGCCCACTGGGAGACTCTTCCAATAACAAATCTATTCCAGTCTTTTTCGGTTACCTGAGTTGCTACGTCAATGACAGAAGCAATGGTTTTGGTAGTTTCTATGATTTCACTTTCTTCTTCCAAGCTTTTTAGAAATTGAGTTAAATCAGAATCATAGTTTCTTTTGTTTAAGACTTTGGAAAGGTCCTCGTTCTTAATTTCACCCTCTTTTATTTTTTGTAGGTAAAACGATGTAGGCAAAGTCATTTGAATACCACCGGCTGCCGCAAGTTCCTGAGCTACATTTTCAAATTTTTTACCAGTAAATCCCAAGTAAGGATTTACAGCCACAAAATTCTCTAATGGCCAAACTGGTGCAATTTTCTTACATGCTTCTCTCAAAGTATCTACAAGCAATTCTTGCTTACTATTTTCCAAGTTTTCAAAGAAGTTTTGTTTTGATTGTTTATTCATAATCATTTGACTGTCTTTAAATGGGTTTAGTTTGTTGGTAGTACTCAATTGTTTTGTAAGACATGTTTATTTTCAAAGTTCTCAACCTCAAAAGGCTTTTGATCTTTAGCTTCTGTTAACAAAACCGATTTGTTTTGTGGATGATGTTCATAGAGTGCCCGTACTGTCCTATCAAAAACTGTATTCACATATAATCCATTTCTAAAATGGATAGCCATTGCCCGATAAAATGAATTTTCAGAAAGGGTAGGTGCTAAAATTTGAATGAAAATTGTCGCGCCAAATATGATGAGCACAATAGAAATAAATATTATTTCTGTTAAGCTTGGGCTTACCAACTCAGGTATCTGAGAAGAAAGGATGTAGTGGGATACTGATTCCAGCGTGAAAAATGAGATGGTGACAATTACTGCTAGAAAGCTTGCTCTCAGTATGAGTTTCATACTACTGTTTGAGTCAATTGCTGAAGTAAACAATCTTGAAAGGCCTAAGACAATTATAGCTCCAATTGCCAAAAGTGATAATTCATTTTCTGGATCAACCCCCCATACGAAAGCGAAGAATGTATATAATCCAAGTGCCAGAAGTATACCCAAACCAATTTTAAAAGGACTTCCAACTCGTTTAGACGCAGAACTAACTTTAGAAGCTCTGATTACTTCAATGACACTTCCTGAGGATAAGAAGGAATGAGCTTTGTAAAAAGAATGAGCTACTAAGTGAAGCATTGCTGCCGGATATATACCTAATCCGCAGGTAAGCAGACTAAATCCCATGTGAGCCACACTAGAATAGCCTAAGGCAGTTTTAATGGATGTCTGAGTAAGGAAAACAACGGAAGCAAATAGAGCAGTAAAGCCTCCTATTGAAATAAGAATTAGGGGAGCATAAATGCTTGACTCCATCACGAAAGCCATTCTCACGATTAGGAATGGACCAGCGTTAAGTAAGCCTGCATGAAGAAGAGCAGAAACTGGTGTGGGAGTTTCCATTACCTCGATTAACCAGCCGTGTGTTGGGAATTGAGCGGATTTAAGAAGGGCTGCAAAAACAAGTAGAATTGCGGCTATTTCCATTCCATTCATTGATATGCCGGAAGAAAGATTTGATTTTATCTCTTGAAAGATAATTTCTAGATTACCTGTTTCAAATTGAGAATATAAAAGAACAAAGGCAGCTAATAAACAAGCATCTCCGATTCTTGCAACTATGAATTTTTTACGAGCTGCGATGATAGCACCAGGTCTTTCCCTATAGAATACCAGCAGCTTATGTAAGGACATACTGGTAAGAACCCAAGAGATAAACAACAAGACTAAATTTCCTGATAGTACTAAAAGTTGGACTGAAGCAATAGTAGCAGCTAGTCTTCCTATGAAGACCCCTTGTCTCGCATCCCCATCGAGGTAGTTAAGACTAAAACGTACCACGATAAAGCCAAGCAGCGCTATCATTGTAAGCATTAATATACTTAATGCATCTAATCTTAGGCTTAGTCCTAATTGTTCACTTCCTAAAAGAGATGTTTCAAGTAGACCAAAATTGATCACAAAAAAACCGCATATCGCGGCAATCATGATACTCAAAATGGTGGACATGGTCGCCATCTTTTTTACAAGATTCGGACGTAGGCCCGTCTGAAACCAGGAAGTAATTGCCGTAAGGACAAAAACCGCTGGAGATAATATTGCAATTAATGCGAGTAAGTTCTGATTCATAATTGAGTCCACCTTATTATATGATCTCTACTGAAATAGAAGATTTGATTCTCAAGTTTTTGCCTTGCTTTTTGGCTAGCTCCATAAACTCATTCAAAGAAGCTTTACATTTCTTCAACTCTTTTATTCTTTCTTTTGAGTTATTGTCAACCTCGCCGAATCTAATTTCATCGCTGAAATTTTTTCTTTCGTGGAAATTGATCTTTTTAGCAAAGAGATGGTTGATAATTTCAGATGCTTCTTCAGGTGAGAAATCCCCTTTAATAAGATCTTGGTCATTTATCTTTTTCACATCTTTTTCAAAAACTTCAGTTGTATTCATCTTCTTGTTTTTAGTTTACAATGCAAAGTTTGTAAAACATGTTCATAAATTTTTATTTATATTTATTATGGAATACATAAATAAAATATATGAATTATACGATCCATCAACTTCAGATCTTTCTGAAAGTGGTACAAACCAAAAGTATAACGAAGGCTTCGGAAGAACTTTTTATGACCCAGCCTGCCGTATCAATTCAATTGAAAAATTTGCAGGATCAGTTTGATATACCGCTGACTCAGGTAATAGGCCGACAGTTGTATATTACTGACTTCGGAAAAGAAATAGCAATAATTGCTGAACGAGTAATTCAGGAATTAGAAAACATCAATTATAAGACGCAAGCTTTTCAGGGAATTTTGACGGGAAAACTCAGCATCTCTGCTGCTTCAACAGGTAAATATGTAATTCCTTATTTCTTATCTGGGTTTTTGGAGGAGCATACCGGGATTGATTTGGTCTTGGATGTGACCAATAAAAGTAGAGTAGTGGAGAGTCTCAAAAACAATGAAATTGATTTTGCCTTGGTGTCAGTGGTACCTGAAAAGCTATCCATCGAAGAGGAGTTATTAATTGAAAACAAATTGTATTTAGTAGGGAATCAGGCCGTCAGAGATGAGAAAAAGCCATTGATTTATAGAGAGGAAGGTTCGGCTACGCGGGCAGCTATGGAAAAATATTTTGATCAGGAGCAGGGGAAAAGTAGAAAGAGAATGGAGCTTACTTCAAATGAGGCTGTAAAGCAAGCTGTTATTGCGGGACTCGGATATTCCATCATGCCCTTGATTGGAATTCAAAATGAATTGAAAAACAAAGAGTTATTTATCTTAAAAACTAAGGATTTACCTATAAAAACAGATTGGCGTTTAATTTGGCTGAAAGGAAAAAAACTTTCACCGGTAAGTCAGACATTTCTTGATTTTATTCGAGAAGAAAAAAAGAATATCCTAGAGAGGAATTTCAACTGGTATTTAAATTATTGAAAAAGAATCCAAAGACATGAGTCCTAGAATTTAATATTTCAAATTTTTGAAGTGAGTTAGCTTCTTAAGACTTCAAGTACTCTTTCGGGTGTAAAAGGAATATGTCTAAGTTTTTTTCCGGTTAATTTGAGGAATGCATTGGCAATAGCTCCTGCCGCCATTGGAGTTGCCGTCTCTCCAACACCTTGTGGTATTTCAGTAGATTCAATCAAGGAAATCTCAATACTATCGGGAATATCTTCCATCCTTAAAAGAGAATAATCATTGAAGTTTGATTGCTGTACCTCACCATTGACGACAGTAATTTTTTCTTTTAATACGCTACTAATACCCATCATAATACCGCCTTCCATTTGAGCTTTTACATTATCAGGGTGAATAATGACTCCAGCATCTAGGGCAATCCAAAAATTATGGACTTTTATCTTGCCTGTATTTTGATCCACAGAAATTTCACAAACTCCTGTTCCCAAAGAACCATGTTCCACAAATGAGACTCCTTTTGCTCTTCCTTCAGGTAAAGGTTCACCCCATTTTGACATTTCAGCTACTTTTTCTATGGTGGCTAAAGCTCTGGGAGAATTTGCCATTAATTTTCTCCTCAAAACCATAGGGTCAACCTTTTGATCAAATGCAATTTCATCCAACATACTTTCGATTGCGAATTTATTGGGACCATGACCCACAGACCTCCAGTGCTTTAATCGAACTCCATGTTTAGTCTCCCTCCATTCAGCAAATTGATTAGGTATGTCATAATGATCGTTGTGAATTCCGCTTGCTACCAAATTTCCCCCATCTCCAACGACCACATGTGAAAATCCATTTATCTCGCCACTTGAATTTACACTTGCAGTAATTCGCTGAAGAGAAATGGGTCTGAAAGTGCCGTATGTTAAATCATCTTCCCGCGTCCAAATCAGTTTGACAGGTAATGGAGCCATTTCCTTCGCCAAAACAGCACATTCCTCCACAAAATCACTCATGCTCCTTCTTCCGAAACCTCCTCCCAAGTATTGCAAATGAACGTTTACATTCTCTGGTGGAATACCTAAAACCCCTGGAACTCCCAATTTAGTATCTGCTCCTTGCTGACTTCCCACCCAAACTTCAGCCGATTGTAAATCTTCAGCTACTTGGATAACCGCATTTAATGGTTCTAGTTGGGCATGATAAACGTAGTCATTCTTAAAGTCAGAGGTATATGTTTTTGAGGCATTTCTAAACGCGTTGGTTACATTTCCCTTTTCTAAAATTGTTGATCCCTTTTTGGCCCGACCGGCTATTTTTTCATATTCTCCATAGATTTCCTGAGAGTTAAAACCTGTGGCATCTGATTCACTCCAATCTATTTTTAAGAGGCTTTTGGCTTTGAATGCTTGTTCCAGTTTCGTTGTTATGACCCCGATTGCGTAATCAAACTGAACAATCTTTAAAACTCCATCTTGTTCCAATATTTCGCTTTCATTTAGCAAAGTTGGTTTTGCTCCATGTAGTCTTCCTCTTTCCAACACCCCATAAACCATATCTGGCAATCGTATATCTATAGCAAACTGTGCTGTTCCATCTACTTTAGCTGGAATTTCTGTACGGGGCACATTCTTACCAATTAATTGAAAGTCTTTTGGTTGTTTTAGTTGATCCTCTGTAAAATCCGGAATGGAATCAGGTAATGATAAAAAGGAAACAAGCTCTCCGTAACTGATTTCATCGCCAGATTTAGTGTGGGAAATTGTACTATTAGAGACAGTTAATTCATCAAGAGGTACCCCCCAATGTTTTGCAGCAGAGTTCAGTAAGATATATCGAGCCTGAGCACCTGCTTTTCTCATGGTAATATAATAGCTATTGGTAGTTCTACTGCCTACGGTAAACATCAGTTTACTACCAGGTGCCCAACCAGGGGAGCCATATATATCACTTTCCTGAGGAGAAAATTCTACTCTTACTTTAGACCAATCGGCATCCATTTCTTCAGCAAAGATCAATGGAAGCGAAGTCATAGACCCTTGTCCCATTTCAGCCGCAGGGTTGTAAATGGTTATCTCTCCGTCTTCAGCAATTTGAACCCACGCTGATACTTGGTGTTTTTCAAACTGCTCTTTAATTTTTTTGGTGTCATTGCAAGCTACTAAGGCAGGAAAAATCCCTGATGCTCCAATAAACAGGGCAATACCACTGGATGACTTTAAAAATTCTCTTCTATTTAGGTTCGATCTTTTTGATTGTTCGTTTTTCATAGGAAGAGTTAGTTACTTTTTGCAGCTAATTCGATGGCTTTAATAATTCGAAGATAAGTTCCGCATCTACACAAATTGCCATTCATGAATGCCTTGATTTCATCTCTCGACGGGCTTGGATTATTTTCTAAAAGTGCCACTGCCTGCATAATTTGACCGGAATGACAATACCCGCATTGTGGCGCTTGGGCTTCAACCCAAGCTTTTTGCACCGGATGGTCTCCATTTTCAGATAGACCTTCTATTGTTTTTATTTTTTCTCCATTAGAAAAATCCTCGACGGATAATACACATGCTTTCATAGGATTACCATCAATATGAATAGTACAAGCGCCACACTGAGCGATTCCACAACCGTATTTTGTTCCGGTCAGTCCCAAATGTTCTCTGATTACCCAAAGAAGCGAAGTTCCCTTATCCACTTCTACTTGATGAGTTTTATCATTAATATTCAATTTGTAAGATGGCATAGAAGGATACTTTTTAAGAAATTAAAATACTGAAAATAAGTCGCTTGTCAATAATTAATTATTTAGCAGCTTTTCAAACTATTAAATTTATAAAGTAGGATATCCCTGAATATCTTCATTTTCACTAAATCGGGAGTTGCTTGTTTTCTAGATAATAATCGATTCTCCGTCATTGGGAATTTTCACTTTGGCTTCTAGACTATTTTTCTTCAATTCTTCAAATAGAATTTTTCGCGTTAGAAAACAATGGTTAATAGTGTCCATATGAACAGCTATGATTTTTGTTTCGGGAAGTTTCTCATAAACTTTTATAATGTCATTGGAAGTCATTGTAATCGGATCTCCTGTAAGGAATTTAGCGCCTCCTGCATTGAGAATAGTAACGTTCGGATTATGATTAGAAAGTGCATTTTCTACCTCTTCGCACCAAATGGTATCTCCTGCCAAGTATATGGAATCTTTCTGATGTTTGAACACAAAACCGGATACTTTGCCCATGCTTTTTCCAATATCTCCCGTACCATGTTGTCCACCTGTCCTATAAATATTTATTCCTCTCCAAGTGAGGTTATCCTCAATAGTTTGAACGTTTTCGAAACCCTGATTTCTTATCGCTTTTTCATCATTCGAAGAGCAAAAAATAAGCTTGTCTTTAGGGATTAAATCTTTTGCTGAATTATCCCAGTGATCCCGATGTAAGTGGGTAATCACGATCGCATCCATTTCAGATATCATGGCGTTAATTTCTGATCTTGGAATCGGTAAATCGACCATAGGAATTCTAATATCATTACCACAATTCCTGATTGGATCCATGGCCTCCTTTTCCGAAAGCATGGGGTCTATCAAAAGTTTTTTTCCATTTATCTCCAGGATCAAGGTAGCATGTCTAAGAAGCCTTATGCTTGATGAGTTCTTTATATGAGTAGTTTTTGCACTCAATAGTGAGGGGATTGCTCCAAGAAATAATAAACTTTTAATGAATGTCTTTCGCTTCATGACTAAATATTCAAATTTAAGTTTTGTCAATTTTGATTTTTGATAACCCCTCCAATAAACTAGTATGGAAATCTACCAACATAGGTCAGAATAAAAACAATTAATATTCTCTTGAGCTAGCCAAATTAAGGGTTTTCAGGTTGCTTGATCGAAAATTCAGCTTTAATATCCAATTGATTTCCAGTCAAATGAATCGAATATTCTCCTGCTTTTGGAAGATTGACAAAATTGAAAAGATAGGGATCATCATTAAGATTTGGACCAAGGATCAAATCCCAGGTAAAGGTATTTAAGCCTTTTTGGGCATTTATTTCTTTGGAGAAAACAGGCTCACCTTCCCAATTGTTAATGCTTAATTTTAACTTTTCATTAGCAGGCCAGTGGAAGCTGAAATTCACATTTTCATAGCTTGAAAAATCAGGCTTTCCTGAACCATCACCTTGTGGAAGAATCGCTTCCGAAATGTAGAGAAAGGAAGCGGACTTAGGATTCTCTTTTAAAAAACTATGGATCGGTTCCAAATCGAACTTAAAAATCCCTCTACCATGAGTTACGGCGATGAGATCATTCTCACGCTCTTGAATAGTCATGTCTGATACAAAACTGTTTGGAATTTCAGTTCCTAAAACATGCCAAGAATCTCCTCGGTTTAGAGAGATGAAAACACCATTGAAAGTACCTGCATATAAAACATTCTCATATTTGGGATCTTCCAGTATTACATTGACTGGTGCCTGCGGTAGATTGGATGTTATGTTTTCCCAAGTTGCTCCAAAATCTTCAGATCGATAAACATAGGCATTCAAATCATCCTCACCAATGGCACTTTGGGTAAGATAAACCCGGGATTCCTTAAATTTTGATGGGGCAAAACTCTTGATATATTTTGCAGGAATACCATCAGATATCTCGGTCCAGCTATCTCCATCATCTTTAGAAACCCATGCTGCTCCTTTCGATGTACCGGCATATAGAAGACCTTGACGGTTTGGGGATTCTTCCATTGCAATAATCCCATTGCCTACCCGATCTGGATCAGAAGAGCGACTTAGATCAGGACTTATCACTTTCCAACTATCGCCTCGATCTGTAGACTTGAACATATAGTTTGCCCCGTAATAAAGAGTACGTGGTGTATAGCTCGAAGTAAAAAAAGGCGTCAGCCATTCATTATAAAGCGTATTTAAATTTTCGTCTTTTGGCAGCCTAGGTCGAATACTTTTCGTTTCACCGGTTGACATTACTTTACGTCTGATCGCACCGTTTTGTGATTCATAATAAACAATGTCGGAGTCTTCAGTATCCGGTGTGACTACAATTCCATCTCCACCTCCCCAAGGGTCAATCCAAACATAATCCCATCCATCATTGCTTTCGTTTTTCAGGCTTTTTGCCGGACCTCTTACTGCAGAATCGTCCTGGGTACCTGAATATATTTTGTAGGGGCTGTCATTATCGGTTCTTACAAAATAGAATTCACCAACCGGCAGATTGTTGTAATGCATCCAAGTAGATCCTGTATCATAGCTTATATATACACCCCCATCATTACCCACTATAATATGATTTGGATTGGAAGGGTTGATCCACATTTCATGATGATCGAGATGGAAAAAATTAGCCGGAGAGGGTTGGATATGCTCAACTGTTCCCTTAAGGGATTTAAAACTTTTCCCTCCATCAGTGCTCCTTAAAACACTGATTCCCAAAACATAGATTTCATTATCATCCTGAGGATTTACAAAGCAATCAGTAAATACTTCTCCAAAAGTATTTAGGATCTTCAAGTTGTTTTGATGTGTCTTTTTCCAATTTTCTCCTCCGTCTAGCGTTAGATATAACTCCCCGGATCCGTTTTCATATCCTGCGTTTACATTGTCAGTAAAAGCATAAACTTTATTGGGATCTTGATGGGAAACCGCGAGTCCTGTTCTCCCATTCATTTCACCTGCAGGGAAACCATTGTTGATTACGTTCCATGTATTACCTCCATCCGTGCTTTTATGAATGGTTCCTCCAGGTCCCGCTTTGTCTTCACTACAGTACCAGGTAGAAGCATAGAGAATGGAAGGGTCTCTAGGTGCAAATACGACGTCATTACCTCCGACGCGATCATTCACATAAACCACTTTTTCCCAAGATTCACCTCCATTTTCAGTTTTGTAAATCCCTCGTTCTTCACTTGGAGAATAAAAACTTCCCAAAGCTGCTACAAAAATAATATCTGGATTTGTGGGATGCACGGCAATTCTTCCAATATGGTGAGTACCATCAAGCCCAATTGACTTCCAGGTTTTTCCCGCATCATCTGAACGAAAGACTCCAGCTCCTGGGATGGTATGAGCTCGTTTTGCACGAAGACTTTCTCCGGTACCTACGTAGATTATATTTTCGTTGCTAGGAGCGATGCTGATATCGCCGATACTATAGCCCGCTTGATTATCAAAGATTGCTTCCCAAGAGAGACCATGGTTGGTTGTTTTCCAGAGGTTGCCAGAACCAAAGCCAGCATAAATGGTGCTTGGATTATCAGGATGTACAGCCATTGCTTCTACTCTTCCGGAGTTAATAGTAGGCCCAACCAAGTCCCATATTAGACCGGAATAAATAGACTCACTTTTGTTTTTAGAAAAGGACTCCCACGCTTTTGTAATTGGACTCTCTACCTGTTGTCCAGAAACTAGAGAAACGGTGATTAAAAGAAAAAATATGGAGAAAGTGAAATGTCTCATTTTTTGGGTTATTAAAGGATTTAAGATAACCCAATTATTTTGACTCCTCTTAAACTTGGTCTCATACTTTTTACAAAAATTCGATTAATGGCTAGCTGTAGGTGTTTTATTCAAAAAGCAAGCACAGTAAAAAAGCATTTTCCAAAAGTTTTCTGCAAAGTGAGTCTAATGGGTATTAAAAGAAACAATCGATCCCATACATTATGGGACCTAATTTCAGCCTCTTTTTTAAATTCTCCTCCTATTCAATTTCTGACTTTTTTCCAATTGGGATCACAAACTTCAAGAGAAGCTTTTCCTACCTATTGAAGGGCTTTTGAGTAGGGAGTTTGTGTTGTGCTTTTAGATACTGTTCCTCTACTATAAATTTTTCGGCTTTATTTATTTGCTTAAGATACACACGGTAATCCTTTAAATCTTTAGAAAGAGGATTACTAAAATTTAGAATTCGATAGAAATAACTTATAAAAAGTAGAATTCTCATTTTTTGGCTACAAATGAATGGACTTCAAACCATTGAAAGCAATAAGTTTTTTAGCCGTTAAATTCGCCGAACACAAGCGCCATCCATGTATCCAGGGAATTTAGACGCGGACTCTGAACTTGAAAACAGTAATTTATCTCCTAAGTATGATTGTTTAAAAATTTAATTTTGGTAATGAGGAGTTTAAGACACTTCGAAAACGTTTTCTATACTTTGTGATTTTTTAAAATTCCGCAAGCCTAGTCAAGCCAATTCTACAAAAAACATCTCAATTTCTCCTTTCCCTTTCACATTGATCATACCTCTATTTGTAAAATTGAATTGAAGGTTTTCTTTTATAAGTTCATAGGTGCTCTTGCTGATATTTACTTTACCAACCTCTCCAGAAGATTCGAGCCTAGAGGCTGTATTGACTGTATCTCCCCATATATCATATTGAAATTTCTTTACGCCTACTATCCCTGCAACGACAGGCCCGGAATTAATCCCCAATCGCATCTCAAAAGTGAAAAGATCTTTTGACTTGCGTTCTTTATTTCTGGTTTTAATAAATTTCTGCATTTCTAACGCAGCTAGAATTGTTTTGATTGTCGAATTATTAGACTTATCGTTAAGGCCTCCAACTGCCATATATGAATCACCAATAGTCTTGATTTTTTCCACATTATACTTTTCCATTATCATATCAAATCCTTTGAAACAATGATTTAATTCATCTACCAATTCATTTGCTGTCAGTTTTTCCGAGGTTTGGGTGAACCCTTTAAAGTCAGAGAAGATGACAGTAACCAATTCGAAATCTCTTGCTTTGGCCTCTCCATTTGCTTTTAATTCTTCTGCTACTTCTGCAGGAAGAATATTTAAAAGGAGATGTTCTGACCTGTCTTTTTCAGCTTGAATAATCTTTCTGGATTTTCTGCTGAATGCCAATCTATTCCAAAGACCTCCAGTAAGGACTAGCAGAAGAAATCCCGAACCTATCAATACATTCCGAGTATTTTTTTGTTCGAGAATCTCTTTTTGATATTCTGTTTCGGCAATTCTTTTTTCCTCTTCCTGTGCAAGGCTATCTGCAAAGAATTTATTGGTCAATTCAACCTTTAATAGTCTTTTACTTGTTTCATCTTTCTTTAAACTATCGTTTAAAATCATTAATTCTTCGTGAAAAGCTAATGCATTGCCTAGGTTTCCTGACTTTTTATTTACCGAATAAAGGTAATCTTGTGTATTGGCCTTAAGATCCAATGAGTTTATTTGATCTGCTAACTGAGAACTTTCCTGAAACAGTGATATTGCTTTGCTGAATTCTCCCTCTTCCATGGCAATATGTCCTTGATACATTTTTAAAAGTGTTAGCTCGGGCGTTGCGCCATATTCGGCGAACGTTTTTTCTCCTCTATCTGCAAATACTTTTGCTTTATCAAATTGATTTTTAGCTATATAAAGATTTGATAATGAAAGGAATGCATGTCCTTCACTAATTGGATCTAAATTTTTCTGAATTTCCAGATTTTTTAGCATATACTCTTCTGCTTTTTCCAGTGAATTTTGGCTTAAATAAACATTTGCAATATTCCCCAGTGCATTAGCTTGCCAACTTAGATGCTCAAATTCTTCAAAAACGGATAATGCTTCTTCAAAATATTTAAGCGCCTTATCATTTTCACCGATACTATGATATACTAAACCGATATTATTTTTACTAGCGGCAACATTCAGTCTATCATTATCCAATAATCGACTCCTCATGCTGATTTCGTAGTTTTCTAATGCTGTTAAATAAAATCCCATTCCTCGATTTATCTCGCCCATCATATGTTGCAAATCCCCGATGTACTTATTGATTGAGTAGGATTTTATTTCACCAAACATTGAGGCACTTCCTGTCATTTTTTGAAATGTTGTTATCTCGCGATAGGCATCATTAAGATATTTCAGCCCCTCTATTGGTTTTTGTTTGTAGGCTAAAGTGATCCCCAAAATAGCTTGAGCCCTCAATTGACCATATCGATAACCTATTTTCTTAGCCTCTTCAAAGACTTCCATTGATAGCTCCAATGCTTCGTCTAACTTTCTCATTGCTAGAAAAGCGCGAGCAAGTTGAACGTTTGCATCTACCTTGTATCGTTCAGAGTCAATTCTTTTAGCTAGCGCAGTCATTTCATTTGCTATTTTGACTATTGAATCAGGAGCTATTCCATTACCATAGCTCAATTCATTTATGGCATTTAGCCTTATTGAATCAATTTGAGTCGGGTCGGTCCAAACTTGATATAAAGAATCCAAATGGGTTTGGGCTGAGAGTTTTAGGCAAAAAAATAGAAGTAGGATAAGTAAAGGCTTATGAAACACAACACGAATGGTTTATTGGAAAATCGATTGAAAAATATTGAATTAAAGAGAATAAAAAGTTCATTTATAATTTAACCCAAATTTCTCTAATTGACAAAAAGGAACTTCCTATAGCCTTTATTAAAAATATGTCCAATATAATCTCTTGGATATTATTTCATTAATTTTAAAATGGTTTTTCTATTTACCGATCGGTTCTTTCTAATGGATTGATTTTGGAAGCAATAATTTGCGAAGCAGCTAAATTAGCCGAACATACCGCGCCATCCATGTATCCCGGAAATTCAGAAGCAGACTCTGAACTTGAAAATAGTAATTTATCCCCAAAGTATGAGTGTCTAAAAACTTGATTACCATTGTTTTGATGGGGGAAATGAGGAATATCGGAAGCTTCAAAAGTATTTTCTTCCATGCTCCAAACACATTCTTGGTATTCCAGAAAATCTTCTGCTTTTGGTCCAAACACGCTTTTTATCTGTGCAATAACCAAAGCGCGTCGCTCTGCAACATCAAGTTGATGAAAGGAGGAATTGATGAATCCACAAAGCGCAAACTTGGTTCTTTCAGAATTGCAATGGTCGTATAATTCGGTAATTGGTCCAGCATTGCTGAATAAAGTTGCAGAACGGCCTTCAGCTTCCCAAAACGGATCTTTATAAGTCAAAGCAATTTTTATGGAGTCTTCCATCCAAGTATGTGTTTGCTGAGCGATTTGAATTAAATCAGCTGGTAAATTGGGTTCGAATAGAATTCTTTTCGCCCATAATTTGGGCGGTATGGCAACTACCACTTGGCTTCCTACATACACCTTGTCTGTAATCACCTGAATCGAATCGCCCAGGGATTTAATTTGCTTGATCGATTGATTAAGGATGATGTCATTTTCATCCAGTTTTTGGTATAAGGTATGAATAAGGTTTGATGTGCCACCAGAAATCCGATAACTGGGAGCTTGGATGGGGATTTGGACAGATTCTGTTGGGGAAGTTGGGGAAGCCTGATAATAAACAATGCGATCCATGTACTGCTTAAAATATTCAATCCCCAATTCTTCTAACAAAGCCCTAAGATGTACATGTTGATTTCCAAACCAAGTTGCGCCCATCTCCACAGGCGTAATATCGGTTCCATAAACAGTATTGATCCTTCCTCCTATCCGATCTCTGGCCTCTAGAATTTTAAAAGGGATTCCTGCTTTTTTTAATCGGTAAGCTGTGAGAAGCCCAGATAAGCCTGCTCCAATTATGATAATCATGCTGTAAAAATAGGGTAAATCTGCTTTTTTGATCAAAGGTTTAATTTTGTTCAGTTTTTCGAATTATTGATAGATCCAGTTTTTATTCTTTTTTTGGTTTAAATAATTTTTCAAACGCTTGATAAACAGTATTATGCAATGCATCACTTAATTTGTTTTTTCAAAAAATTCATAAAATGAATCTGTAATCTGTTTTTGCTTCTTCTCTGTTTTTGAACCTTTTATAATTAAAATCTAGCAGGTGTTGAGCTAGTTTCATCTGGATGTGGTTTTTAGGTAGCCTATGTTTTAATCAGTAAGGCATCTGATCCAAAGAAATGGGCTGTTACTGAACAAGCTAAGACCAGAAGATATTATCTCTTTTGAATTTCGGTATCTAGTAAATTTATGATTTGACCAAATTTCTCCTTAAAATCATCTCCCACCCTGATTTGAATATCCAATCCATTTACACAATTGATCAACAGATTATGGTATCTAAAATCATCAACAATTGCTTCCCTAAATTCCTGTATTTCCAAATTGGAATGGTTGGTATAATTCCATTTTCCTTCTTTGACCATTCTTATAGGAAGCTTGACTTTTTCATAATTAAGTAATTCGTATACTATGTCTTTATAAATTATCGCATGCTCATCAAAACTATCTATCTCTCTATTCCAATCGTGGAGTAAATACTTTAAGGAATCATTTTTTATATACTCAATATTTCCGGTGCTTAGTAAGCTATTTAATACAGCATTTCCTGAATCCCACGAAACAATAGCGACTGGCCCACGTTCGATTTTTGCCTTTTGGGAAGTGGTTTTACTATCATCACTTAGTAAACTCAAGTAATTATATAAGCCTTCCTGAGCTTTTTTCTTTTGATCTAATACTCCTAATAAAGAATTGTAATTTCTTTCAAATTCATTCCTTAATTCCATCAAGGCTATGGTTTCTCCTTCATAATTTTTTCGCTCCTCATTCCAATTGTTCATTTGAAGAGCTAATAAAATCCCCACCATAACCAGCAATATTTCTCCAACGGCATATTTTAAATACTTTCCTGTATTTCCTTCTGAAAGCAATTTTTGTCGAATTTTTCTGAAAAATTTTATCATGATATGGGTAGTCATAATATAGAAAAGCCTCAGTAGATGGAATCGAAAGGATATAAAAAGTATAGCCTGTCTATTTCACATTGCCAAATCTACATTTGTTACTATTCTAATCTTTTAAAACCATCAATCAAATTTTAGATTTAGTGGGACTTTATTTTCAAACGATGAAAGTTATGTAAACCACTGTAGCCGATATGTTTTAGAAACCTTATTGTTTACACCTTAACTTTTTTGATTCACTAGTAATAAAATGAATTAAGCTTTGGGTTCTGTTATCAGTTTGATTTTATTTCTTCAGAAATAAAACTATTGAGCTTGTTGATGTCCGCAGAGAGTTTTTTGTGAAAATCATTAATGAAAAGATTATTAAGAAGAGCCAATTTCAATCCATTTTGATAGGCTTGATTATTCTTTAACCATTTAAAATCTGCTAGCATTTTTTGGAATTTCTCATCTGATATCTGGGATGAGTCAGCATCGCTCATATTTTTTGCTTCTACGGATTTACTAAAATCAACATTATCGTAAATATTGGTGTTAGGAATTAAGCTATTATAAAGATACTGTTCAAACTCTCTCCTCATATGATGCTCGCTGTCTGCTATTGATGCATAAGTTTTGTCTAATTCGAGTAGGTAATACTTGATCGAATCATTTGATATAGAATTGAGTTGTCCAGAACTTATAAGCTCTTTATAGGTATTATTAGTCGGGATAAAATTTCTCCATCCCAGTACATAATATTGCCTTTTAAGCAAATCTAATTGCTCGGCTTTGTTCTTACCGGAAGTAGTATTTATTAGTTGATGTGCAAAAGATGCTTTTCTAGATCTTTCGGTAATCATTTCATTGTTATTTTTAAGCTCTGCAAATAGATCTGATTGAATATTTTTTAAATAATTAATTTCAACTTTCCTGGCTTTTCTAGTTTCATTCCAATTATTAACCTGTAGTGCCAACAGGATACCTATCATTACAAGCGCAATTTCTCCAAAAGCATATAAGAGATAATTATTGAACTTCTTTTCTCTAAGTAATCTTTGGCGAATTTTACGGAAGAATTTGATCATAGAAAGATATGCCTTGCGATTAATTCTCTAAGTTAAAGAATAATCTTTAGCAGCTTAAAATTAAACCAAGAAGGGCAATTTTAAAGATCCCTACAATAGACACTTGCACAGATTTAGTAGTGATAAGTATTTCGTAATAAAGGATGAAGTAGGCGAGAACAGGCAATTACTTATAGCCATTCTTGGCAACAGTATTTATTTTCTTTGGTGTTTTGTCATCCCTCCCATAACTTTCTCCATAATTTATACTTTCCCATCTTGGTACTGACCTAAGTGAATACACCAAAATTTTGGTCAAGAACCTTGGCAAAACAGTTGTCTTTCTTCCTATTGCTTTTAAAATGGGGATGCTACTTGTGAAGGTGTAAGTGACATTGACATTTTCATATTTGCTCTTTTGCTAAAACCGCTTTAAACAGCCAACCCTTCTGCCAAGGTTTGAATATAAGCTTTTGAGGCTGCATAATTTTAAGCATAGGGTGCGCCTTGAAATTCCACCATAGAACTCATTAATATGATACCGCATCGTTTGTGTTGTGCAAATTGCTTACTGTATTAATATGTCAAAGAAAGTAAGCATTCTTCATATAACTAATCCCTGGCTCGATGGCTTCTCGCCAGGCATTCTCAATCATTTCTCTTTCATTTTCATTTAACTGACACTCCTGATCATAAGGCTTGGGCACGTAGGTTGGATGCCCACAAACAGTATTTATCAGTGCTTCAACAAATTGATCGTAAGACGGCCAAGATATATCATAGTTTTTCTTGTTGTGCATTTGAGCTATTCTTGTGAGAATATTGGGTTCTTTGTCTCCCAGTTTTTTTTCTGCAAACATCAAGAGTATAAAAATCGCCTCCCTAAGCAAATCATATTGTTTATGATGTTTACTTCTTCCCAAATCTTGACCAGAAAATCTATCCGCCGCTTCGTTGGAAAGTCTAATCAGCTCTCCATAAAAAGTTTGAAAAAAGCTCTTTTCCAAATGGGTTGTTGTCATGCACCTGTTGAAACTATCTTTAGCTATTTCTATCGAATCCAACGTTATAGATTTAATTTCTGAAACGGCTAAATTCAATGAAGGGTACCTCTTAGCAGGATCAGTTTCAACCATTCGGCTAATTATTTCGGAGAGCTTATTCGGACAATCCTTTCGAAAATTACTTACTTCGACTAATTTATTGAAGGCTCTGTGACCTTGAGATTCAATATCCTCAATTGTGGAAACTGTATGAGGTATTTGACCTGTTAATAATTCGTACCCCATAAGGCCAAGCATATATTGATCTATTTTTTTTAACCTTTTTTGCTCTTCTTCCCTGTAAGTTTGATCGAATATTTCAGGAGCTAGGTAACATAAATCTTCCCGATATCCTGGGTTATGGATTTCTGATTTCCTTAAAGCAAGCTTTTTTAGAATAGTAGACTGAGTAATTTTTGGTAAACGACATAACGCAGATATAAAGGGTACTTTTATATCATTGAAGAGGATATTAGAAGGCTTTATATTGCAATGAGTAATTCCGACTGAATGAGCTTTTTCGATAGTTTCCGACATTTCTAGCATTAGCTTATGTGCTTCTTTCAGATCAAGGCCCCTTCCTTCTGTTTCATCAATTAGAGATCGTAATGTCCCTTTTTCTAAATAATTTGTAACAATGTGATATGGATCCCGATCTAACCATGCGCCATAGATATGTATGGAATTGGTGACTAAGGCGTCAAACTTGACTGCTTCCTTTAAAGTTTCGGTTATAAGATTATTGAATTCTGGGTTTTCAATAGCTTTTATTGCAACCTTACGCTCCAGGCCTGTATCATGAGCGAGGTAAACATTTGAAATTGCCCCTTTAGCTATAAATTTTTTTATTTCATATTTATCTACGAGTATTTTCTCTAGACTTTCTCGTAGTTTATCTGGAGATTTCCTTTTAGCAAGTGTAGTAGAGAGGTCTTTTACAAATTCTTTTATTTCTTCTGGTTTACTAGAGTTAATATCCAGGCGTTTTGCTTGTATGTGACTAAGTTTGCTTATTGATTTAGGCAATGCTTCAGTCGGGGGCATCTGTGCACCATTAAGTAAAATTGGAAAGACTATTTTATCCTGATCAAAAGCTAATTCAATTTCTATTCGTACCCAATCGTTTTCTTGGTCAATTCTTCGCCTACCGAAATTATCTGTTCCTACGGTCAACCAGTTTTCTCCAATGACTACAAGGACAATTTCTGATTCTAGCAGTTTCTGACGAATGGTATCGGGCCAATTTGCACCTCGTTCAAGGGAACCAGAATCCATAAAGATTTTTTCTTGATTGAATGCATTTTTTAATTTCTCATACAACCAATTAACTTCTGGCTCACTATCTGCCTTTCGGTAATTAATAAAAATTCTATTTATCATTCCACTTTAAAACCTTAATTGGACCCCAATCACTTAAGATAGTTAATTTAAAAAAATATCCGGTTTTTTTAGGCAAACCGTAGCTTAAAACCTCTGGTTTTCAAATTGAAGGAGAAAGTAAATGCTATCCAAATTACATTGGGTTCACATAGGACCAAGATATCCTTGCCTCGGAATTTTTCCAAGAAAGTAATATTGGGATAATACGAAGTAAGGAGGCTCGAATGGATCAATTCCTGAAAAATGAAAAGAATTAAGAAGGAATCATTATAGAGATTATTTTATCGGGCAATAGGACCGGCTTTTATACCAGTTGTTAAGTTAAAACTATCACCTACTGACCCGACAATCGCATCACTTCGATTCAGTTCTAATAACTCCCTTAAGGTGTAAAGCGAATTAATTCCAGTACAATGGGCTCCAATTATTTTCGAGACTCCAAAATCCTTAAGCTTACTTGCTGTCCATTCCAACTGCTGATCTGAAGCATTGAATAAATGAAAGCCTCCAATAATCGTAAATACCTTTTTTTCATTAGCATTTGCACTTACATGTTCCAAGGTATTGATGAGACCTGCATGCCCACAACCTGAAACCAGAACTAACCCATCTTTAGTGTCAATCACCAAAGATTGATCTTCGGGTATCGTATCTTCTATGATACCATTTTCCGTTTCTATTTTACCATTTCCAGACCAGTTTCGCTCATCATGTATTCGGTTTATTGGTCCTGTTATCCATACGCCAGGGAATAATTCCTGCTGATTCTCATAAATAATAAACTCAACCTGATCGGCTTCTAGCTCATCTCGAATTGACAAAATGGTGTTTTCAGAATTCACTCTTTTACTAAATATTCCCTCTCCCACATGGATTCTACTGAGTGCATTGGGGTTCCGTTTTTTTAATTCCTTTCTAAGGGTAAGTAGGCCACCGATGTGATCCCAATGATTATGGCTAAGAAAAACATCCTCTACATCTGATAAATCAATACCTAGTTCCTGCGCATTTTGCAAAACAGTTTCCGGTCTACTTCCCGTATCAAATAATATTTTCTTTCCATCTACCTCAATTAATGCCGAATATCCCCATTCTCCTATTCCTTTTCCATTTGCCACCATGGTGGATAGTGTAGTAATCTTTAATTCAGAAACAGTTTTTTCTTGCTGCCCTAGGAGTAAGGTGCTGTTCTGAACTATTATGAGGATAAGTAAAAAATAGCTTTTTATGGTCATGAATTTGGTGTTATATGGGCTCAGTTCAAGAGTGGTAGCGGATAAAAAACTGCTGACATTTAATTGTCAAGATACCTAATATTATGCAAAAAGCGGTTTAAGTTACTTCCTAAACCGCTATTGCTTTTATACCATGATAAAGAGCGCTTCTTTTTGAATTTAGAACATTTTTCGTCTTACATATTTTCGTTGGATAGTTCGATTGCTATCTGATATCCCTGTCATCAGTAGTTCTTTTTCATTGACTTCTACACGCCAGCTTTCGACTGTTCCATCTTCCTGATGTGGGAGAAGGGTGATGTCTGGTCTATGACCATGAATGTGCCAATAGCCGGTTAATCTTTTCCCTCCAGAACTATAATCGTTATAAATCCTATCCCATCTAAAATGAATTTTGTGTTTATCCTCACTATCAAAACTATCTAAAATAGATACTTCATTTTCAGTGATTTCCACTAAATCCCAAAGACCTTCCAGATAGTCTGCAGGTGACATAGGTAGCTTTTCGATAGGCGTTAAAGTTACTGTCACGAGCATTCCTTCTTCCTCTCGTTCCCATACCATATTTTCATTGCTAAATGACACTGAAAATCCACCAAATTCATCCTCAATATCTAGGTTATCCATAGGTGTGAATGTGCTGGTTTCGGCATCATAATCCCAAACACCCTCCTTATTTTGCAACCAGCCATTTCCTGCTTGTTGTGTGCCGTCAGGATTTATTCTGAACCACTTTGCCACCGGGGTCATACTTTGTTCTCCTACTGCTACTTTTTCTACTCCCCAAAGGCCTATCATCCTTTCTTTTTGGGCATAAGTAGTAAATGAAACAAAGGTCAAGGCAATTACTGCCAAGGTTTTCAATTCTTTCTTCATGATTTATTTAATTAAGATTTCAATAATTTTTTGAGCGAGTTGCATTTCATTCGTTCGGTTTCCTACATTACTTAAGAAGCTGATTACATACTCTCCTTGATTGATATTGATGAGCATAGCTTTATAGCCATCCATACTGCCTCCATGAATGATGTAGGGTTTGTCAATGCCTAAATCTCCCATCTTACTTTTATTTTCTTCATCAAAAATGACCCAGCCATAGCCATAAGTAAAGTCTTTGTTGATGCCGGCCAGATGGTTTTGCTTAATCAATTCCAAGGAGGCTTCTGTTAACCAACCTGGGTTGTACATCACTTGAGCCCACCGGTTGAGATCAGAAGCAGTAGAGAATATCCTCCTGCTCAGGCTCAAGTCTACGAAAGGAGTTTCCAGCCATTGCCCTGTGGACTCTTGGTAGTTATAAGCTTGCGCCAGTTTAGGGATCACGATTTCATTGAGTCCCTCTGATACCGTGTTAGTCAGGCCTAAAGGCTCGGTGAGTTTTTCTTTGAGGACCTCGGAAAATGGTTTTGAATAGGTATCAGCAAGTATGATTGCCACCAGATGATAGGCGAAATTGCTGTAATGAAATTGCTTTCCCGGTTCTCCAATCGGTTCAAGTTGACTAATGAAATCAACGTAGGAGGCATCGGTAAATCGCGAGCGTTTTAATTTCAGGAAATTATCCTGCCTTAAGGCTTCAGCTACTCCGTCATAATCAGCTAAACCAGAACTATGACTCAGCAGGTGATGTAAGGTGATGTCAGGATGAAATTGACCCTTGTAGGAAAATCCTGAAAGTAACTTCACTAATCGATCATCAAGCTTTAACCGGTCTTCTTCTACCGCTTTTAAAGCTAGGGCCGCAATCATAGATTTATTTACAGAAGCGATATCGAGTTTTACTTCATTATCGAAGGGAATGCCCCAACTTCGATCGGCAAGGCCAAAATAGTTTTCATAAATAGTCTCCCCATACTGAGTGATAGCCACGCCACCATGAAAAAGGTCTTGCTCAAAATGGCTTGTGAAAAGTGAGTCAATTTGTTGGGAAGCAGTAGGAATTTCTCCTTCAAGCGAACGGCTTCCTTTTGGCTGACAGCCTATCAGAATAGTAATTCCAGAGAGGCAAAATAAGTAAAATAGCTTTTTCATCAGGTTTTCCTTTTCAGTAAAGATGAAGGCTGAAAACCTGATTTAGCGAGTGAAATGGCGGTTTTGGGATAAAAATCGCCTATAAGTGACGAATAAAAATCACTCCTTGAGAAACTGTTGCTGATATTGTTTTGATACGGGTATACTGGTTCCATTAACCTCAAGCAAAACTCTACCTTTGTCTTGCTTTACCGATTGTATGTTGAGGCTATTAACTAGATAACTCCGATGCGTTCTTTCTATTTCAGTATACCCTTTCAGCTCTTGTTCCAAGGCTTTGAGCGGTTTTCGGATGAGGTGCTGTTTGATTTGTCCGTCCGAAATGTAGGCAATCGTGATGTAGTTTTCCGAGGAGTTGGCATAGAGAAAGTACTGCGGGTTAAGTCTTAACTGGTCTTTCCCGTTTTCAGATTGAAAGGTGATATAGGAAATATTGGGTACTTGGGGAGCTGAAATTCTTTTAAGTATCAAATAAAAGGAGAGGGGCAGTACCATCATTAAAGGAAACTCCTTCATAATCAGCCCGTAGCCTATCAGATCCCACTCTTGCCAATTCCAAAAGAAGTTGAATAGTATAAAAATGAGTTGGCTTCCCAATAAGACTAAACCTAGATACCAAAGAATTGAATGATGAGGCCGGGTAAAAGTTAATTTTGGTTTGAGCCATCCTTCAAAAGCAGTCAGATACACAAAGGTTAATAGCCCAAAACTGATACTACGAAAAAGATGGGTATGGCCTGAATAAGACAAACCTTTTTGGATTCCATACGCTCCGAAAAAATACAAAAAGTAGAATACAGAAAAACCCGAAATTAACCCAAAGATTATGGGTAAGGTCCTCGGAGAATAGAGTATTCTAATTCTTTTTGATGTTAAATTCATGGTCATCTTAGTTCAGATGATTTTTAAATTTATTTTTTTAATTCCATATACAAAGTTGGATAAGGTTTTCCATAAGAATCCAACTCGGAGCGGTTTTTAATTTCAAATCCGCAATGCTTGTAAAATTTGACAGCTTGTTCATTCTGTTCATTCACGTCAACTTTTGTCACATTTAAGTTACCAATTGAATAATCCAAAAGCGTTTTTCCTATTCCTATTCCTCTAAAGTCAGGATGAATAAATAACATTTCCAGGTTTTGGTCTGCTACACCAAGAAACCCTATTATTTTCTTATTGTTATCTCTGACACATTTTAATTCAACTGCATCTAAATAGGTATTTAAAATTAGCGGTTTAAAATATTCGATATCTTCTTCTTTTAAAAAATCATGAGTTGCACGAACTGAGGCCTCCCAAACTTTCACTACTTCTTTATATTCTTTTTTGTCAATGTTATCTATTTCATTCATTTTCTCTTAATTACCCCTTATGATTAGCTAAGCTTATGCATGTTTTAAACACACTTTATTTTCCGTTTTTAAGGTAGTTTATTTAATGAATTAACTTCTATTTAAGCACTTTTGCTTCTATTAAGTACTAAAAATGTTTGGTACTGCCTTTTACTCATTTTTTCTCGCTACGTAAAATCCGTAACTATAATAATCCTTGAATTTTTGATACAAGTCGATCTCAGCTTGATTATCTTCAACTACTTTTCTTGCAAGTTCTGAATTTCCGTGGCGTTTCAGAAAAGGCTCAAATCTAGCCTGCATAGGCTTGTAATAGTTCTCAATCCAACTGTCTTGACTTAAATAAAAATATCCCACAAGCATATAATCATTATTTTCTAATTGCTTGATTTTGTTTGCCGCTGTATCGACTTCCGGGTATTCAGATTTCCAAAATTCTTCAATTTCGTTTGGTCGAGATTGAGTTATCCAAGTAATTTCACTTACGGCCAAATAGCCACCAACTTTCAAAAAGTCCTTCCATTTTTTAATTCCGTTTTCAAATCCAATGTTATAAATCGCTCCTTCCGACCAAATAAGATCGAATTCTTCAGATTTAAACGATAAATTATCCATTGATTTTTCAAGTGTGTCGATTTTTTCCGTCAATCCTAATTTTTGAGATTTTTCGTTGAGTTCATCCAAAAACTCTGGAAAGAGATCAATTGCAGTTATATGTCCGTTTAAGTTTTTAGCAAGTAAAATCGTCTGTCCACCCGAACCACTGCCAATGTCAGCCACTTTTAAATTTTGGCTAGTCTGTAAGTTTAAAAAATCAAGTGCTTTTAACGTGTCATTTTCACTTCCTGGTCCTTGTCTTACCGAGTTTTTATGTAAATCAATTATAAGCTCTAATTCTGTCATTCAAATGCTTTTTCAGGTTTTAACGATCAGATAGACGCTGTGCCTTTCAACTTAATTTATTTCTGCTAAAATAGCGGATTTGCAGATCAATTTTAGGTTGGCAGTTTGAAGCATTCATTCATATCAATTTTTGTCGGCTTTTGATTGAATTTTCTTTGTTAGTAGCCATTCATATAGTGAGTTTGAACTATAAGCCAGGTTCCACGCATCATGTTCATCCTTGTCTAATTCTGAGAAAATCAATGATGAATCCATTTGAGTAGGCGCCAATTTCATATCATTAATTTTCAAAAAAATTCGATTCATACTTTTTTCAAAATAATCAACGGTATTTAGTGAGTATTCAAAATCAACAGTTGGATCTCCGGAATTGTGAATGATCCATATTGGGATTTCAGAAAGCTTTTCACAATCGCTTCTACAATTTATCTGCCCCGCTATTGGTACTATTGCGGCAAAAGTCTGTGGGTATTTTTTTGCCAAACCCCAGCTACCATGCCCCCCACGGCTTAAACCAGTGAGATATATTCTTGAAGAATCTCCAGCGTATTTGTAAACAACTTCATCAATTATACTTTTTAGAGTGTTAGGATATTGATACCATTGCCTTTTCTCTCGCGGCCCTACTTTCATATGTGGATTGATAATTAGAAATGTATCACTAACAAGCTGATATTTTCCTTCCTTACTAAGATTGTTGAGAGCAAACTTTGCGGGTCCATCTTCTTTTGAAGTTCGAGGGTAAGGACTTACACCAGCACCTCCTTGCAAAAACAAGATCACAGGCCACTTTTTATTAGAATCGAAATTTCTCGGTAGATAAAGCCAATACCCATCTACCACTTTGTTTGAATAACCCTCAGAGACGTAAATTTGCTTTCCTGCGGTAGGAGCAGAATCACATCCTACAAAAGAAATAATAAGTGCTAATGCCAAAAAACGATAATTACTTTTCAGGAAATTCATTAATTCGTGCATTGTGATATATTAAACTTTTTTCTTCTATGGATTCATTTTTGGGGTTCTTCTAATTCCTGCCAACGTCCAGCTATCATCCATAAGCTGAACCGGGTCGCGTAGACTTTTCAAATATCTATAAAAATATCTCATCCCATCTGCCTTTACAAATGCTCAGTTAGCTTATGGATGTTAGTATCTGCTGGCCTCTGAATAATTTACTTATTATTCTATTCCTTTGGCTCCTTCTGAATTTCTTATCAGTATTAAGTATTGATAATAGTCGGTGGTAACCTGATTCGGACCCCCATTGATCACCATCCCTATTGGAAGAACTTTTGACATAGAAATAAGCCTTCTTGAAGAATTATAGGGGGAATCTTTACCGTTTAGTTTGATGAGGGTTTTAGTTTCTTTTTCAGTTACCCGTTTTAATTCATCAATACCATGGAGATAGCTGAGTAAGATATTGTCATAGGATACAGACAGTGATGTAAACTTCCCTTTATCTCGGAGAAAGCTCGGTAGGCTTTTACTGTAGGTGGTCATATAACTGTCTATAAATACAAAATTGAATGAAAGTATTTTACCCTTCATGTCTGGCACTAGACTCGCGAAGCGTGATGCCATGGCGGTATACCCATCATTAAAAGGAGAGAGAACAGTATGCCCTAATCCATAGAAGCCAAATACTTTTTTCTCTTCAAGATTGAAATGACCGTAAATATTAGCCAAGTTTTCTGTTAGCACTTCTTCTCTGTATTTTTTATTAATCGTAAAATCAATGTTGCTGATGATGTATTCTTTCTCCCATTGAAGACTGTCCGTCCAGTCAATTTCACGTATTGCCTTTCTGATGCTTAACAACTTAACTGAGTCACTTTGATCGATTGGAATATCAATGTCTGTTTTCATAATTTCATTTATGTAATCAATAAGCAAGTCAACATCAGATATATTGTTGTTTCCATGATAGGTAAATCCATCATACTTGGTGTACAACTCTTTCAAACTTTTCCACTTTTTTCGATAATCTTCGTTTTCTCTTCCTATGAACACAACCCATTTTTTAAGCACTCTGTCCAGGATTTCTTCATCTCCTGTTTTATTATACTTATTCATAAAATAAGCTTGACTCATATCCATTTCGATCAGATAGTCATTGACCTGATGGGTTGTGTGGAGGTATTCGAAAAACTCAGGCTCAAACTTTGTTGATTCCTTAAATCCGTGAATTTCTCCTACCAGAATTAGCTGATAATCTGAGATATCTTCATCTGCCAGATCAAAGCTTAATACATTGTCCAATGGAACTGATTCTATATTATTTTCAAGGTAAGTAATGTATTTATTGCCCTGAATGTGTTCTTTAACTCTAAACCCACTGAATAATAGGATAATCAAAAAAATTCCAATAAGTAGTGCTTTATATGTAAATGTAATTGCTCGTTTCATGTATTGTTTTTGATAGCAAATGAACGAGTTGAGTAGATTGGATGCCAATCCTTGTGACTAACTTGATTAATTCTGTGATGAATTTGTATGCGTTGGGATCAAATTGAATCTCTAGGGACGATTTTTAAGGTAATCTTCAAGTGATTCGATGTATTTGTTGCTTACAGGCACTTCATTTTCAATACCATCCAGTACTATTCTTTTCTTTCTCGAATTGCCTTTCATGGTTTTTATCCTTTTCAAGTTGACCACAAATGAGCGGTGCACTTGCTGTGCCTCAGTAAGCTGCTCGACTATTTTAGAAAAAGTAGATCTAACCATTTCCTTTTGGATATGGCTTTCATTATTGAGATAAAAAATATCTACATAATTCTGCTGTGCTTCGGCATAAAGAAATTTTTCGCTTGCGATAGTCAGATTATCTTCTTGATTATTACCTTTAATATCATAGATAATACCCCCTCCTCTTTCTTTGGCTGTAATCGTAAAACTACCAAATCTGAAACGCAAATAGATTAAGAGAGGGACCAGGATGGGGACAAATGGTAGTGAATAGTTTAATGAAAATTGAAAGAATATTTTTTTTGAAAATACTGCCTCAGAAAAGACAAAAGCGTGATAACCATAAGCAGCAGTTGCAATCAGGATTATTGTTGCAGTTATAGAGATTATTTCATCCCGAAGAATCCAGGTATTATTTCGTTTTTTGAAATAAAAACGTTCAAAAATGTGAATGAAAAGAATCGGTACAATTACTGGAAGAGCGTAACCAGTCAGTTTCAACGCTTTGAACTTAAACTCTGATTGGAATGTATCAAAAGGTTGAAGAAAGATCATGATGAAAGCAATAGCAAAACCACAGATGACTGCTACCTTGATTTGATCGGACCAACCGTATGTAAATGCTATCTTTTTCGATAAATGCATCGATAATTAATACTCAATTTTATGTAAAAAACTATTGTGATGAATTCTAACTAGATGAAGACTAACGGTCTTTTATAACCGTCAGTTACGGGCTTTGAAGTTTAATTTTATTCGGAAGGGTTTAGTTTTCTTGTAGGAATTCAAATTCAATTAAGCAACTTCAGCGGTTATTGCGGTTATACATTATTATGCTTTCATTATTTTTTTAAGTTTAATTCTTCCGCGCAAAGGGCAATTATTTCCTCTATTTTGATTTTGAGCCTTTTATAATTCCCTTCATTTTTTACATTCCAAATTCTGTGGCCATTCACAAGATTTTCAAATTCCATTAATTTGTACATTGCCTTGTAATCTGTGTCAAAGCCCGAAGTAATCGGATTCTTTTTTAGTGGACTTACGGTAATATTCGTATAATTTGAATTCTTATAAAGGAAAGGAAATATGATAGTATTTCTTTCATTTACGGCCCATGTTTCATCTTCTTTCACATCACTGAGAATTCCATTCCAATTGGAAAGGAAGTTTTTCAGTTTCTCGTTTTTTATTATTTGAATCTTTCCCGAACTGATAATATCGTTCAATATTCCATTACTTGGATCATAGGTTATAATGTTCGTTAAACCCCAATTTATAAGAGAATCACTTTCATATTCAGATAATTTCATTTCACGATTCCCTGTGTTTTTTAATATGACTTCACATCTTTTTTGTATTATTTGCGCTTTTGCAATCGAACGGTCTAATTCATTTTTATTATATGTAAATTCTTCTTGAAGTGATTCTAAAAGTTGTAATTCCAGTTTGTTTGTTTTCCTGTTTTCATTCCAGGTGTTGACTTGTAATGCAATCAAAATCCCAATAACTACTAGAATTATTTCTCCAAAAGCATAAATCAGATATTTACTAAATTTATTTTCAGTAAGCATTTTTTGACGAATTTTTCTAAAGAATTTTATCATTTTTTATTGGTTGGTTCCGATAGCTATCGGGATGAAGCGCAACGGTTAGTATATAAGTAGTGGCAGATTGCGGGAATCTTTCCTTTTAAACAGCTATATAGTTTGAGCGGACTACCAATCTTGATATTTAGCACTTTGCCTGCCATTACTTATACAAAATGTTGGCTTTAGTTTTAATTTTTATTTTATCATCATAAATGTAAATATTCCACCAATTAAAAGAATAGAGTAAAAGTATAATGATTTTAAACTAAATCTTTCCTTAATCAAAAAGATGAAAGAAAGTATCGGTAACACGAAAAGTCCGGCTAACATTGGTAGCCAAAGTAATTCCGAAAAAACTCCAACTATTTTATATTTATAAACGTCAATTAAATTAACTAACAACCAAAAAGTAGTTACAAGTATACTTAAGAAAAAAACGAATTTACTTTTTTTAGAGTTTCCAAATTTTAAAGAATCATTAGTCATGATTTAGTTTTTTATTAATTACCGCCAACGATTTTGTATTTAAAACTAACTTCCTGTATATCTAATTAGCCCAAGGAACTTTGAATCCTTTATGGGTCACATGGCTAAATACCTCAGTGTTCTTTCAACTGCCGTATTCCAAAAGTTGCGGAATATACCTTTAAGTCCTTACTTTTTTCTGATTGAGGTGTGACATCTCGATAGCTACAGCAGGATACTTTAAGGTATAGGCCATTAATGCTTTTCATTTTTTGGCTAAGTTTAAAATACAGCTTTTCATTTAAAAATCATACTTAATCAAAATAAAATTTGGCAAAAATGTCTATATGCTATATAAATAAGGCGTATTCCTTTTAAACAAAAAATCCCTCAGAACAATCGTTCTGAGGGATTTCTATTGCTTTTAAGAATTTTCTATTTCAAACTGGTATTCGATACTGGTGCAACTTTAGTCCAAGGTGTCACATTCATCTTCCTCGGAGTTGGATAAACTTCATCCAAGGTGTTTCCATCGTAAATTCTTCCGTTTTTCACCACATGTGAAATTGTATTGGTGTTTCGGATATTCTCCAATGGATTACTGTCCATAATCACCAAGTCGGCCAGTTTGCCTACTTCGATACTTCCCAATTCCATATCCAATCCCAACGCTTCGGCACCGGAAATTGTTGCTACTTTCAAAGCATCGTGGGCTTCCATTCCGCCGCTGGCCACAGACCAAAGTTCCCAATGGTAACCCAGTCCCTGCAGCTGTCCATGCGAACCAACTCCTGCCAAGCCACCTTGCTCAAAAATCGACTTGATGCCTTCCGCATGCTTCATAAATACATGGTCTTCCGGAGCAAACCAACCTCCCAATCCTCCAGCTCTTCTTCTTGCTTTGGAATTCAGTTCTTCATAAGGAGTGAAACGATTCAATTTAGGGTCATGTAGAGGACTTTCGGTAGTATAATAATAATTCTCAGCCCAAGGTCCACCATAGGCCACCAACAAGGTTGGAGTTACTGCCATTTTGCTTTCCGCAATGGTTTTGGTTACATCCTGATACAGTGGATGAATCGGAATAGAATGCTCATGTCCCGGATAGCCATCGATCAACTGGGTCATATTTAATTTGAAGTCCAAACCACCTTCTGTGGTAGGCATCAATTCCTGCTCTTTAGCAGCCATGATCACCCATTGTCTATGCTGTCTGTTACCTACCAAGTACATTTTGATATAGTGGGTATTGTAATATTTGCTGTATTGCTTCAGCACATTTTTGGTTTGATCAAGTGACTTCAGATTGTACATCCAATATCCCACACCCGGACCAGTACTATATACTCTTGGACCTGGAACCATGCCTGCATCCACCATATCACCATAAGTCAAAACATCGGTGGTAGCTGTTTGAGGATCTCTGGTTGTGGTAACGCCATAAGCCAAGTTGGCGGCATAAATCCAAACTGTATTTTTATGCAAGCCCCAAGTAGGCCACATATGGGCATGGGTGTCGATAAATCCTGGAGTAATAGTTTTGCCGGACATATCCATGACCTGGGCTTTTCCTGCATCCAAGGTTCCGCTGGCTCCAACAGCTTTTATTCGGTTGTTTTCGATCAAAATATCTCCTCTTTCGATTACCTCATCACCTTTCATAGTGACAATCCGGGCATTGGTCAAAAGGACTCTACCTTCAGGGATGTCTTTTTTGTAGTAAACAGATACTTGGGTTTCTACCGGTTTATAGGTTTCTTTTTCTTTTAGCTCAGCCTTGTAAATGCTATCCGCTTTTGCTTTTTCTTTGTCATTTTTCAGTAATTCTGCCAAAGCCTCTTTTTTAGCCTTAGCAACAGAATCTGCTGCTTTCACTGCTTCTGGTCCCAATGCTTTCAAGGCAGCAACAGAATCCGCATCTGCCATCATTTTTTCTTTTTTGGCTGCTTTTACGGAATCCTCAATGAACTCTGCTCTTTCCACATCATATACCCAATGACCATTGCCTAAGGACCAATGCACTTTCTTGCCATTTGCCTCCCATGCTGGCCATTCCCCACCGATTTCAGTAAGTTGGCGGGAGGGGAAATTGCTTGATTGGGGATTACCAACATTGATGCTAGGTGTCTTCCCTACCTTTGGGATCTGGACTACATAGACATTATTATTTACCTGAGCTACTGCCAAATCTCCCTCCGGAGCCATCAAAATAGTACTGGCACTGCTTGGTCTCATTTGTGGTTCCTGAGCACTAGCTCCCTCTGGAAGCATGCAGTAATTTACTGCGTCGGCATTTGAAATGGGGAGTCCCATTACATAACGTACATCAGTTGCTTCCTCTGGGTTGGTCGTGTGATCATGATCATCGTGTGACTCTGCTACGGATCCAAATGGAGTGATACCAGTGATTTTCACATACTCTTTCTCATCGGTTCCATCCCATCTTACACTGAGGAGCGTTCCTCCAGGTCCATTCAAGAAGACTCGGGAAGTATCTTTGGTAAAGTGAACATTCCCATGATTTCCTGCATCCATGATTTTTCTTAATTCCCCACCAGAAGCAGGGATCCATACCAATTCAGCTTCTGAACCATTTACTCCTGGGCCTTCCGCGTCTTTCATGACTTGGTTGGAAGCTTTGAAAACAGCAATTCTGTTATTTGGTGCCCAAGCAGGTTGCATATATAATGCACTTTCACTTGTCAGCTGGGTAACCGATGCTCTATTTGCTAAGGTAGCTTTGTAAAGTCGGCCACCTTCTGTTTCATTCCAGCCTACGAAAGCTAGTTGAGTGCCATCTGGGCTCCAGGTTGGCATAGCTTCGGTAAAGTCATTATTAGTAATTCTCTTTGGTTCCCCGTCAGGGTAGTCCATTACATACAGTCTGTTCAGCGCTGTAAAAGCTAGTTTTTTACCATCAGGAGAAGGGACTGCATCCCTGATTTGGGTCGCTCTGGCAGCGGTGGTATCCTTAATCTCATAATTAAAATACAAGCGTGGGCCCATGGCCAAGTTCACGTCTACTTGAAAGGGAATCTCTGTTGGAGTTCCGCCGTCTATGCTTATTTTCCAGATTTTTCCCCCGTAGGATGCAATTACATTTTTACTGTCTGGAGTAAAGGCCATGGCAGGCAGCACTCCCTGAGGAGCGATAGATTCCTGTTCATCCCTTTGAACGGGATATGCAAGCCAGTTTTCTTCACCTGTTTCTAAATTTCTTAAAACCAATCCGGTTTTTTCTTCCCAACGAGAGCCATAAACCATCCACTTTCCATCATTGCTTAATGTAGGTGTAAATGCCGAACCATAACGAGAGGTAATTCTGTTTGTCTCACCTTTTTCAAAATCATAAGTTCCAATCTGATATTGTGGAAGAAGTGCATTGTAATTCCAAGCCCCGCTCCTTTGAGAAAAATATACCTTCTTTCCGTCCGGGCTCACAAAAGGGTCAATGGTTTTGATACCGCTTGGACTCTCATTCAGTTGGATTCCTCCACCTCCATCTTTATGGTACATCCAAAGTTTAGCAATTCTTCGGCCTTTACTTACGACAATATATTCGGAATCTGGTGTCCAGTCGGCACCTGGAACATCTCCATTTTTGTCTTTAGTGATCTGAACGGTATCTTTTTTGACCATATCGATGTACCAAAGATTGTCACTCCCTGCTCTATCAGAGGTAAAAAGAATTTTCTCTCCGTCTGGAGAAAATCGTGGATGTGTTTCGTATGCCATCCCAGTAGTTATTGGTTTGGCTGTTCCTCCTTCTATCGGGATCGTATATATATCTCCAAGTAAGTCAAATGCCAAAGTTTTGCCATCAGGACTGATGTCAATACTCATCCAGGTTCCTTGCTTTGTGCTGAACTTGATTTCCCGTTCAGCCTTCAGAGGCAAGTCCTTAAACTTTGGGGTTTTGATGGAGTCCTTTTCTGTACTATCTGCCTGAATCACGGTATCATGATTTAATGGCATCAGGTTATCTGGTCGATCTGGAACCATCGTAGCAAAGCTTACGGTAGCGCCAAAAGCAACTAGTAATGCAGGGTGGGTAAATTTTTTCATAAAGTAATTTTTGGAAAATAATTTTATGCAAGACCTGTAAGTTCAAAAAGAAAATAGGTCTCGGTTTTGTGGACTTTTAGCGGTGTTATTTTCTATTGAAAATGGGAAAGCATCGGATTCAAATTATAAGGAAATTACCTCATACACTGTAACGGGTTTTGATTTGTTCTTAAGTATCATGTCACCGATTTTAGTCAATTTAAAATCATCTGCGACCAGTTCTTGATATTGATCTAAAATAAGAATCTGTCCAGGATTTGCCTTTGATTGAAGTCTTGAGGCCACATTAACAGTATCACCGATTACAGTATAATCCAATCTCTTAAGAGAAATAGACCCAATATTTCCTGAAACCATTTCGCCTCGATTAATTCCAATAGATACTTTGGGTTTGAAACCTGATTTTTCAGAAAATACGGGCATGGCATTCATTTTATCCCGGATTGCAATACTTGCCCGAATGGCTCTTTTTTCATAGTCATCTCCTTTAAATACAGCCATGACAGCATCTCCAATAAATTTATCTATGATGCCTTTCTCTGCAATTATTTCCCGGACCATCATGTCAAAATAATCATTGAGTTGACCGACGACCACGTTTGGTTCTTCATTTTCGCTGATTGCTGTAAATCCACACAGATCTATAAAAGCTACCGCTGCTTCCATCGTTTCATTTTCTGTCAGCCCATTTTCAATCTCACGGCTTCCCATAAAATTCAGGACGGTTTCATCCACATACATTTTCAGGATGTTATTTTCCTTCATTGCTTTGAGGGTTTCCTTTATTTGATTGATATAGGTAATCGTCTTTTCAATGGTAATTTCTAAGTCCTGAAAATCTACAGGCTTAGTGATAAAGTCGAAAGCTCCTAAGTTCATGGCTGTCCGAATGTTTTCCATATCGCCATAGGCTGAGATGATCACGGTTTTCAGGAGCGCGTTTTGTTCTTTCACTTTGGACAAAAGTGTAAGACCATCCATTTCCGGCATATTGATATCACTTAAAATCATATCAATATTCTTTTGTTCTTCCATCAGCTCCAATGCCTTTTTCCCATTTAAGGCAAAATGAAATTCATATTCCTCCGATCGGATTTTTTTCCGGAATTTCTGCCTGATCAATACTTCCAGATCTGCCTCATCATCTACGACTAATATTCTTATCATCCCTTCTCCGATTTATTTTTTATTATCTACTAATGCCAAGATCTCTTTTTTTAGAAATTCAAAGTCAATAGGTTTTGTAAAGAACTCTTTTGCTCCCGAATCAATTGCTTTCTCATAGTTTTCACTATCCCCATAGGCAGAAATCATACTGACATTTATTTGGGGGAATTTTTCCTTTATTTTTTTTAAAAGCTCTAATCCTGTCATTCCGGGCATATTAATATCAGAAAAAACATAGACAACCTGCGGTGGATTTTCCTTGGATAAGAAGTCAAGCGCTTCTTGTCCGGAAAATGCAAACGATAGGCTAATAGATCCACTTTTTATTTCCTTCCTAAATTTTTGACGAAAAAGTATTTCTACGTCTGTCTCATCATCTACTATTAAAATATTCATATTTACAAAATTAAGTTTATTTAATAAGGACTTCTTACTTCTTTTTGGGAGCTGGTTTGTTTTGACCTTTTACAGGTAAGGATATTGTAAAAACAGTTTTTTCACCTTCTACCGAATCAACTTTAAAGTCTCCCCCATGAGCTTTGACAATATCATAACTGAGACTTAATCCCAGTCCAGTTCCAGATCCTGTAGGTTTGGTGGTAAAAAATGGCTGAAATATCTTTTCCTTTATAGATTGTGGGATTCCGCTTCCGTTATCTTCAACTGTGATATTCAAATTTTCTCCCTCAAAAAAAGTCTTAATTTTAACCATAGGTTGATAGGCTTCCAGCTCTTCTTTTGATTTTAGCTTATTTTTTTTCTCCTGTACAGCATAAAATGCATTGTTGACCAGATTTAAAATCAATCTTCCGAAGTCTTGGGTAATAAGCTCTAAATCAGGAATGTCTGGGACCAACTCGAGTTTAAAGTCTGCATTGAAACTTTTATCTTTTGCTCGTAGTCCATGATAGGAAAGCCTCGTAAATTCATCAACGAGCGCATTAATATCTGTGAGTTCTTTTTCTCCTGAATTAATCCGGCTATGCTGAAGCATACCTTTCACAATCGAATCGGCACGATGTCCATGATGGGCTATTTTTTTTAAGTTTTGATTTAGGTCATCTGCAATCTCCTTAGCCATGTCATAGTTTCCGGCATCGATTTCTTCTTTCATTTCTGTCAGAAGCTCACTGCTTAATTCTGAAAAATTATTTACAAAATTGAGCGGGTTTTGGATTTCATGAGCAATGCCAGCTGTGAGCTCGCCTAAAGATGCCATTTTTTCAGCATGGATCAATTGAGATTGCATGGATTTTAACTCATTTAAGGTTTTAATGAGTTCCTCTTTCTGTGCATTAATTTCAGATGTTCGTTCTGCTACTTGGATTTCAAGCTCTGATTGGAGCTTTTGGGATTTCTTTATTTCGAATTCCTTTTGGGCTGCTTTGATTCGCTCGTCTTCTAAGGCTTTTCGCTGTCTTCTGTTGATAATAAATTGAGCAACCAGCCAAATCCAGGCGAATAATTCTGCAGTACTGAACCAACCTTCATAGGAATTGTAAAATTCACTGTTTATCAGAATCGTTAAGTCCTCTAGAAAATCTATCGCTACAACCGGGAAAAAGGCATTGACATAAATCTTAATTGGGCTAAATACCGGCATTTTAAATGCAGCATATACAATTCCAAAATTGATGATGTGAGCAATCCAACGGAGAAAAACATCTGGCCAATCAAATACTAGCTGAACTATAAAGAACACAAGGGCAGCAACAAACCCTTTAAAAAAAAGATTTACCCACTCGGGATATTGGGTTTTTGTCTGCTCATGTTTTTGTAGATATCTAAAAGCAAATATCTGTAGAAGAAAATCCATTTTAACTAGCCTTATTTTAAAAATCAGTAAATCCCATGAAGCAAAATAACAATAATTTCGATTCTAGTTGATGCTAGGTCCATTGCTTTCGTGTTTACTTAGTTTTATTTCTCTTTCACTTGGGGTTATATCCTAATTTTAATCCCAAAATAATCTGTAAAAACCTTTTTTAATCACTGCTTATCGGAAGTACAAACTTAAAAATAGAGCCTTCGCCTTCTTTACTCTCCATTAAAAGTTGTCCCCCATGTGCTTGAATTATATCATAAGCTAAAGACAAACCTAAACCTGTCCCTGAGCCGGTAGGCTTGGTAGTAAAAAAAGGCTGGAAGATTTTCTCCTTAATGGATTCTGGTATTCCAATTCCATTGTCGATGATGGAGACGATTGCCTGAGGTCCTAAAACGGGATCGTTTGCCAACGCTGTAGTGACTTTGACAATCGGACTAAATTCCCCATTGTTTTCTTTATCTTTTATTGATTTGTCTAAAACAGCGTAAAAACCATTATTCAACAGGTTTAGAAATACTTTTCCGATTTCCTGTGGAATTACATTTACCTTGGGTAGATTCTCATCTGTAGAGATATCCATTTCAATCTCCAGATCATCAGAGATTATATTTTTATACTTTGCCAAAAAACTGTGATAAGAAATCCTCAAAGATCCATTTGCTAATGCATTCAAATCTGTTAGTTCGTGTTTTCCCTGACCTTGCTTGCTGTGTTCAAGCATATTCTTCACGATAGCATCAGCTTGGAGGCCATGCTTTCTGATTCTCTCAAGATTGGATTTTACATCAGTAAGTAAATCATTTATAATTTTCTCATTCCTATCTTCTAAGGTTTTACTGTACTCGACAAGAATTTCATCGATTAACTCATCGCTGACTTCTGTAAAATTATTTACAAAATTTAGAGGATTTTGTATCTCATGAGCAATTCCTGAAGCCAGTTCACCCATGGAAGCCATTTTTTCAGAATTTACAAGTTGCCTCTGAGCCTTTCTTAAATCTTTCAAGGTCAATTCTAAATCCTCTTTTTGAAGTTGTAGTTCAGCTGTTCTCTGAAGTACTTTCCGTTCTAAATTATCATACAACTGGGCATTAGATATAGAAATAGCTATTTGGGTGGATAGAGTCTGAAGTAATTCTTTATGAGAAACTGTGAAAGCTCCAATAGAAAGAGAATTTTCTAAATATAAAACTGCCATTAACATCCCCTGATGAATGACTGGAAGGCATAAAATGGATTTTACCTTGACTGAATTTAAATAGGGGATTACTCCAAATTCAGGATGATTTTGGGCATCTTCCAGTAACAAAGATTTTTGACTATTAATTACATAGTTGAGAATCTCTTCTGGCAATTTAATGGTATTAGAGGGGTAAGGAACGCCATGCAGCAGTTTATACGATCTTGGATTGACAATCCCTTCAGCTTCAATTTTCCAGGAATCATCGGAATGCATAATAAAATATCCTCTTTCAGCACCAGCATTTTCTAGCACCACTTCCATCATTTTGCTAAGTACTCCTTTTAGAGTTACCTGTTGGGAGATGGCTGAAGAAGCTTTGATAAGTGTGTGGGAATCGAACATTTCAAGAGATTGAATGGTCCGAGTTGTTTCACTTATCGTCAAGCTTTTTTGCTTTTGGCCTTGTTGAAAAAGAGTGGGGTAGGTTTCCTGTAATTGATTCACCTTTTTCATTGCCCCATATTCGAGGTAAGCCAAATAAGAATCTTTAAGGTAAACTTCACCGATTCTGGTTTTCCCATGATTAAGCATCATGATTCCAGCTTTTTCAAAAGCTATTGCTTTCAGAGGCAACATTTCCTGTTTTGTGGTCTGGTCAATTACGGCGTCATAAAGTTCCAAAGCTTCAAGAACATGCCCTTCTTTGTCCTTCTTAATCGCTTTTATTAAATCAAGTCGAAACTGAAAGTTTTCAGGAATTGAGGAGTTCCATTTTTCTAAAATAGTAATTGATTCTTCGATTGAATTTTGAAGATCCTCTTCAGGATTGGAGAAGTCAATCAATTCTAAGGCTATAAGAGGAAGGTAAATGTAATAATCTGCTAAAACCACTGAGCCTGGTACAGCAGCAAGGTAGTTCTTTGCATTTGACAAATGGTCATATGCTCCTTTAGCATCTCCTAATAAATAAGATGAAAACCCTTTATAAAGAGAAAAATAGAACCTTCCAAAATAGTTTTGCTCCTTTTCCAAAAGAGCAAAAATACTTTCTTCGGATTCAAAAACTGTGAGGGTTGAAGGGCCGTCTAAGTCATGTATCAATTGATAAAAGACGAGAATGGTACTTTTAACAAATAGATTTTTGGTTTTTTCAGCTATTTGCAGACCGTGATACATCTGTTCATCTAACACAGACAAGGAGTTCCCGGTTGTTGTAAGTACTTGGCCAAGACCCGAAATATTATATCCTGCAAATTGCAGTTCACCGGATTGAAGTCCAGAAGATAAACCTTCTTTTAAATACTTAAAACCATCCTTTGCAGGCCTCGCAAAAATGTTAAGAAAAGCCCCAAGAACGAAACAGGTATTACTTCGCTGTCTTAGACTTTTTAAATCTATTGCAAGCTGATAAGATAGGTCTCCAAAATCAAAACCCTGCTGAAAGTCACTAAATGCCAATCCACATAAAATACCATAGGAGCTAAAAGCAGTACAGCTCTCAGCTACGTTGCCATTTTCTATTGAATTAGCGGTACTTGCCAAAACCAAATAGGTCCATAAATTGCTTTGTCCACCCAGAAAGGCGGGAGATAGCATGTTTACGATCAGTTTTATTTTTATGCTGGCAATTTCATCTGGAGCGAGTGTTCTGTTTTTTAAAAGGTCAAGTGGTTTTTTGCTTTCCATTAAGGAAATAATAGTTCCAAAACCCTGTCCAATTGCAGCTTCAAGTTCGTTTTCCTCAGGGATAGTTAATCCAATTAATTCTAAACCTTTTCTCCCAAAATCCAATGCTTCTTGGAATTGAATTTTCATTGTGGAGAAAATGATGAGCTGATTATAAATCAAAGCTTTTTCAAAATTCGAACTGGCATAAGTTAAAACCTCATTTGCCAGTTTAAGAGCTTTATTTTGATCTCCAGCAATAAACTCCACTTCAATTTGTGCGAAGGAAATATTCCATATTAAATCATATTCACTGACCCATGGGTTCTTATCGTGGAGAAGTTCGCTCGCAAGATTTAATAATTTCAAAGATTCATCAAAAGCCACAGCATCTCTGGCTTTGATTCCTGCTTCATAATTATACTTAGCAAGCTCAATTTGTTTTTCAGGATCGGTGATTAAAGATTTGGCACGATTTAATTGATTCGTGATCCGAAAAACCCATTCTTCTTTTCCTCTTTCTAAATGCTCTTTAAAGAACTCTCCAATTTCTAAATGTACCTTTTCCTTATTTTCAAGATATAAGTAGGCTGCTTGTTGGATTCGATCATGTACAAAAAAATAATTGATGCCATCGAATAATAGAAAGGAATCATTCAATGCCGGAGAAAGTTCTTCCCTCAATGTTGATTCTTTGAGACCATTTAAACCTGCTAATTCTGAAGCAGTAAAACGATTACCTATAGCTGCACCTGTCCCTAAATAATGCCTGACATTTTCTGGTAGTTTTTCCATTTGCTTCATCAGGAAATCCACCACGTTTTCAGTTGCACTTTCTATTGCTATTTCAGCTTTATTCCATTCCCATCTTCCTTTTTTTGAGTCAGAATAAATCAATCCCTTTTCATGTAAACTATCAATAAATCGATGGACATAAAAAGGGTTGCCACTCGTCTTTTCATGGATTTGTTTCGAAAACTCCTTTACCTCAGAGCTTTTCCTCATGAGACAGTACGCCAAAATGTTATTGATCTCAGAGATGGGCAAGAGCCCTAATTCCATCTGATTAACCGTGAAACCAGATTTTTTCAAATCCTTGAGCAAACCCCTCAGGGGATGATTTTCGTCAACTTCAGTATCTCTGTAGGCACCTACAATAAAAAAGGTTTGATTTTGGTTATTCTTAAGAAGCTGCGAAAGCAGATTCAAACTGGCCAAATCGATCCATTGTAAATCATCTAAAAATAAAGCAATTGGATAAGGTTGGGAGGTGAAAACTTTAATAAACTCCGCAAATACATATTCAAATCGGTTTTGAGATTCTAGTGGAGTAAGAGATTCAAATTCGACTTGAGGCCCAATAATTTTTTCTAACGTTGGAAATACATCGGTAAGGAGTTTCCCGTTTTGTCCTACGGCATTAATCAGGAGGTCCTTCCAAAAAGACAATGCCTTTTTGTGCTCACTCATTAATTGAGAAAGTAGGCTTTCAAATGCCTGAATCAAGCCACTATAAGGAATTGGCTGATTTAATAGCTCAAATTTACCATGAAGAAAGAAGCCATTTTGTTCAAGCACTGGTTTTTTTAATTCCTGAATTAAAGCAGACTTTCCTATTCCAGGACTCCCGTTTACGAGGAGGAACTGAGTTTCCTTCCTATTTAAACAGGTATCCCAATAGTTCAACAATTGTTTCAGTTCTTTCTCTCTTCCAAATAATTGTCTCGGCATCCTGAATATGGTAGAGAAGTCATATTCAGCTAATTTGAATTCGGGGATATCACCTGATTCTCTGAAGAGTTCCGCACACTTCAGTAAATCCTTTTCGAGTCCTTTTGCTGACTGATACCTATCATCGGCAGATTTTGATAAGAGCTTGAAAACTATATTCTCCAGTACAGAGGGAATATTGTGTAAATAGTTTTTTAAAGGGGGAGGAGGTGAAGCAATGTGTTTATGGATGATCTGGAAAGAATCCTCGCTGTCAAACGGGAAAAACCCAGATAGTAACCGGTAGAATAATACACCTAGAGAATAGAAATCAGTCCTGTAATCTGTTAGTCTATTAATACGACCTGTTTGCTCAGGGGACAAATAATGAATTTTTCCTCCTCCAATTTTTTCGGAACTTATTTTTAAAAAAGAAGCGGATACACCAAAATCTATCAATCTGATATTTGAAAAGTCATTAGCTACCAAAATATTATCTGAACTTATATCTCGATGAACGATTTTTTGCCTATGCATTTCCCCAAGTGCATGAGCTATTTTGGGAGCTATTTTTAAAAATTCATCTATTGATAAATGGTTATTGTTTTTTAGGAAATTATCAAGTGAAGTGCCTTCAAAAAATTCTTGAACTATAGCGAAGCCATTTCCGATACGAATTAGCTCTAGGTATTTAGCCAGACCCTCACCGGAAATATTTTCACCTATTTTAAATTCTTCTTTAATTCGCTCTATTTTATGAGGTGAAGGAAAGTCGTCCGAATGAACTTTTATTATGACTTTAATTCCCGTTTTATGATGTACAGCTTCATAAACAGAAGTTTCGTTATCTTCATACAGCTTATTTTTCAATAAGTATTCACCTATATTCATTTCCTATTCACCGATACAAGTAGTTATAATACAACACTTTAAATTCAAAAATTGGAGGATGTAAAATAATATTTTTTCTCTAATCACACAGTCTTTAACTAAAATGAGGATAAACTTCTTTTTCGAAGAAATCTTGGATTTTATGCTTATCCAACCAAATTTTATCAATCATATATTGGTAATCTTCTTTTACAGGAACTGTATATGGGTCATCATCATTCGATTCTAAAGAATCTGTCCAAACAGAGTGTAGTGTGAAAGCGAAATTCAAATCAGGATGCGAGAGAACTGTTTTCGGACCTTGCTTAAGATTTGCTGCATCGAAAATCCATACTTCTCTAAAGAAGTTCTTTACTCCATTTATTTCGTCCTCATTGATCATAAGAACTGTTATGTACCCATCGATTCCTGGCCTTGGGTTTACGCTACCTTTTCTATGGGTAAATTGAAGGGATCTAATTTCATATCCTTTTGGGAATTGAAAGTAATCTTCCAATTCAAAGCTTTGGGCATTGAGCCTTACTAATTGATGTGGAATACCCTCTTCTGATAGTAGTTTGACTTTTTCTGCAGGTATTTTTCTGTTCGGATATCCTTCGTAAAGGTCGTAGATAAATTGGGTTAATCTTCTAGGCTCCAGTCCATAGCATTGGAAGAAGATATCAGTGATTTCATTAGTTGGGATACTACCGGATATTATATCTCTAAAAGTATAGATTCCAACACCCCAGGTATGAGCTCCCAAATCTTTAGGATGATCCAGATTTCCGGTTGAATCCAAGATATTCTCTGAAATTAAAGTACCTTTTTCACCATCTATTTCATATTTACTAATTCTACCAATGTCCATTACCCCAGCAGAAATAATCCCTGCCGTTCCAGGTTCTATATTAGATCCGTCGACTAATTTATCAAAAGGCCTCACCCATTCTGCTAGACATGCGGCACTATTGCTTGCCCCATACAAGGTTAATTTTCCATTCGGATTCTTATAATTTAGATAACAGTGGATAAATTCTGGTTCAAGTTTAATTTGTTTGGCAACAACTGTTTTTGAAGCAGGATTTAAATCTTTCCTGGCTACGATATATAGATATGTAAAGGGTTCCTGTGGAACAGATGTAACTTTTCTGATGTAGTTATCAATTTCCGGATTATGAGGAAATGGATTATTGAACATTACATCCAATGATAACTTAAAAGCAGCATCAATAAATACAAAGTAGTCCTCGGAAAGTGTTGTTTGATGACAACATTGTGTAATTTTCAGATCCTCCCCTTTTTCATTGACCATTCTCCAAGATTTTAGGGTGGGGGATCCATCAAAGCAATGAAGGTAAACTTCATCCTTCACGGAAAATTCATTTTGAGGGATTCCAAGCAAGGAAAAAATGTCACCCAATATTTTAGTAAAAAAGTGCTTCGCTTTTCTGAAGAATCTTTTAAACTTACTTTCATGGGTTGGACGATTTTTATGGACATTCTTAAAATATTCATTCAGTTTTTCCCGTCCTTCATTTTTATCAGTTATCGTACTCCAGCTCTTAACCTTTTGTTCTAGATCTTTTTCTATGGCATCATGATGTAAATGTAGAGCTGGCCACAAATTAGATTCTTTGAGTTGTAAAGATGTAGACTTGGTATAGTTTACAGAAAATAGCTCTTTAGTGACTGGGTCAAATGCAGGATGAGCAGTAGTCTGTAAAACTGGAAATGGCCAAGGAACAATTCCAGGAACGCCGTTGATATATTCTTTGATGTAACCAATAGCTGTTTTAATCTCTAATGTTTTGGAATCAAATTCATAAGGTCTTCCCACATCTGTTGTAGCAACTAGTCTATCATTTTTATCATTTCCATAACGGATTGGAGTAATAGCAGTAGACAACAAATCACTGCAACCCAGCCAAAAAGATAATCTAGTTATTCCGAGGTTTTTAAAACCACTTATACTTTGCTTCCATTTAGGGTATTGGGGATGACTTCCCTCTTTTGTAGCCTCATCTGCATAATATGCTGGTGGTTTTAAGAGCCTTGCTTTAAGGAAGGCTTTTCCTGCTTGGTCAAAATCATATCTCATGACAAACCCACCTCCAAGTAAAATAGGAGAACCATATTCTTTATTTCTGGTTCCATCCGGATTTTTTTCTGGATAAGGATATGGGGAATTTACGGAGCCACTGGAGGAATTAATAAAAACATGACCTGTAATGTCATTGGGGATTTCCCCATAGATAGCAACAAGTTCTAAATCTAGATCTTCACGAGTTGATGATATTAAAGGTCTAACGGGAAGATCTAAATCAGCTCTTCCTTTTTGTAGGATTTTGAGTTGAAACATAATAAAAATGAAAAATGGTTGTTGTTTATCAAGATAAATAAAACTTTTCTTATTTCAGGTTTTATTTTTATGACTTTTAATTTAAAAATAGTTGACATTGATCAAACTAAATCCTGAATGATTTTTGCATTTCAAATACAAAAATTAACTAATAAATTAAATCTAAAGGTATTTGTTAATAGAAATTTCGCCTATTCAATAGGCTTTTTTAAAGACCACTTTTTATTAATCTAATTTGAGTATGTAGACTCTAAATTACACCAGATTGACTCTAATTATTAATACAAAAATAACTTTGCACGATTTTACATTTTTAACAAGATTTTAAATTCAGTCCCTTTTCCTTCTTTGCTCTCAAAAGTTAATTCCCCTCCATGCCCTTTCACGATATCATAGCTCAAAGAAAGACCTAGACCTGTTCCAGATCCTGTGGGCTTGGTCGTAAAGAAAGGCTGGAAAATTTTATCTTTGATATGTTTTGGGATTCCGTTTCCATTGTCTTGAACTGAAATCACGATGCCGTTTTCATTTGTTTTGCTACTGACTGTTACGGTTGGTTGATAGCCTTCATCCCGATCGTTATTTGAACCTGATTTTGCCTTTTCACTGACAGCATAAAATGCATTATTAACCAAATTCAAAATAACTCTTCCGATGTCAGAAGGGACGACATTTACTTGAGGTAGATCTGGATCCAAGTCCAGTTTAAATTCTGCGTTAAAATTTTTGTCTTTAGCACGAATGCCATGGTACGAAAGTCTCAAATATTCATCAGCTAATTCATTGATATCAGTAAGAACTTTATCACTAGAATTGGTTCTGCTATGCTCTAGCATTCCTTTTACGATCGAGTCTGCCCGCCTACCATGGTGATTTATTTTCTCTTCATTTATTATTACATCATTTGCGATGGCTTTTATTTCATCAAGATTGCCACTAGCTACTTCTTCTTTCAGCTCTTGCAATAATTCTTTATTTAAATCCGAAAAATTATTAACAAAATTCAGCGGGTTCTGAATTTCATGTGCTATTCCTGCAGTGAGTTCTCCAAGGGAAGCCATTTTTTCGGATTGGATAAGTTGAGCCTGAGTCAACTTTAATTGATCAACTGTGTTTTCCAGTTTTTCATTTTTATGTTTGATTTCTACATTTTTTTCCTTGAGGCTATGATAAGCTTTATCTAATTTATTCCGGTTTCTAAAAACCAAAAATAGAATAATCAAAAATGTGAATAGACCGGCAAAAGCTGAAAAAGTAAGCCAGCGTTGTCTTAGGTTAGCTTTTTCAAATTCCAAAGTCTTTTTTGAAAATTCGTATTCTGATTCCAGATTTGCTGCTAAACGTTGCCCTTGGGCAGTATTGATGCTGTCATTAAATAGTTTGAATGATTTGTATTTATTTAGCGCTTCCTGGTAATTTCCTTCTTCTTCATAGATTTTGGCCAAGAGCTCATTTGCATTTCGGAGCTGCGTAGTTTGCCCCATCTTTTCAGCTTGCTCAAGGCCTTGATTTGCTATCACTGAAGCTTCTTCTAAATTTCCTTTTTTATAATACAATTCTGCAAGCCCTAGCAAAGAGTGAGAATAAGGAACTCCATACCCTTTTTCCTCAGCGATTGCAATGGATCGGCGATATAAATCTTCTGCCTTTTCTGTACTGTCCATGGCTGCATAAATATCTGCCATGGTCCTTGCGGTCATTTCTATAAATTCAGGACTTTGTAAATCCAACGCTGAAGCGTATCCTATTTTAAGATTTTTTAATGCTTCGACAGGTCTATTTTGTCGGAGTTCTACATCGCCAATGTTGTTATAAGCAAGAATTTGCCTTCCCTGATTTCCGAGATCTTTATAAATACCAAGCATCTCTTGATACTTTGATTTAGCCTCTTCAAATTTTTCCTGTTCGAAGTAAATAAGCGCAATATTATTTAGCGCAGCGGCTTTTACATTCAAATTTCCGGCAGTTTCTGCACCTTTAATCGCATCAAAAAAATTATTTAAGGCCTCTGTATAATTCCCTAAATTATAATAAACCAGTCCAATATTATTTAAGATTCCTGGAACTAAGTTTTCGTTAGAGGATGCCTTGGCAATGGACAATGAGTTTGTATAGTATTCTATAGAAGCAACGAATTCTCCCTTATTTTGAAGCGCATTTCCATAAATCTTTAAAGCTTCAGACTCCCCTTTCTTATAATTTGCTTCACGGCATAGTTGAATTTGTTTATCCAGAAAATGAATAGCACTATCCGGATTGCTTTCTGCAAGCATAAAACCAAGTTCATTGCCCTTGTTTAGATATAGGGTATCACTTTCATATCCCGGTTTAGAAGATAGCTCGACTAAATCTTTTTTCAGATCTTCAATCGTCTGTGCATGGGAGATCCTTGGGAAATGAAATAATAATACAAGCACTAAAAGTGAAGTCACCTTGAAAAAGAATAGATGAGAAATTGAAGTGCTTTTCATAAAATAGGATATAATTAATAGCGTGGGCGTCGGGGATTTACAAGACTAAACTTCGATTTATAAAAATTTGGATTTTTAACTTAAAAAACTACCTTTATCTTATATAAATTGTATTTTAATCCGAAAATCATGAAAAGAAATTATGCTCCATCCAATAATATATGGTTCTTATTTTTTAGTACTGAATTAGAACTTCAAAAAGAGCTTTTTGTTAACGGTTTATCCCTTGATAATTCAACTGATGAAGATGATACTGAATCATCTGAAAGTTTTAATAATGAGGAAGAAAGTGATGTGGATCCTGCCCGCACAAGAAGTGTGGACCCTGCTCGAACGAGAGGTGTAGATCCCGCTCGCACTGATGAGGAGGTAGATCCGGCCAGAACAGACTTTGTAGACCCTGCTCGAACCTAAATATATTTAAAGCAAATTCGGAAAAAAGACCTTAAGGAATTTTGGTCTTTTTTCATTAAAAGACTAAAATTCTGTTTTTAGAAAATCTAGTTGAGGTTATAATACCAATTCCTATTTGGACAAAAAATGTCTTCGTTTTCTTTACTTTAATTTTCTGCTTCAATTTCACTTGAACGTACTTTTTTTAAATAAGAATTTTCCCTAAAAACAGATCACTTCAGTTGAACGAAATGCAATAACTCAGCTTCTCCTTTCTAAAGCAAGGAATCATCTAGGTTTTAAGCCAGTAACTCATCTTTGTGGAAGTATCATACTAAACTTGGTTCCCTCACCTTCTTTCGACTCAACAATTAGCTGCCCTCCATGGGCTTTCAAAATATCGTATGACAAGGACAATCCAAGCCCAGTTCCTGAACCTGTTGGCTTGGTAGTAAAGAAAGGTTGGAAGATTTTTTCTTTTATTGACTCAGGAATTCCATTTCCATTGTCTTTAACGGATAGCTCTACTCCATTTTTAGTTTTTTTCGTACAGATAATAACTTTTGGTTGATAACCGTCGTCTCTTTGGTTATCTAGATTGGCTTTTGCTTTCTCCCCAACAGCATAAAAAGCATTGTTAACAAGATTTAGAATCACTCGACCCATATCGGATGCTACCACATTAACCTTTGGTAGATTAGGATCAAGTTCTAATTTATATGTAGCATTAAATGTTTGATCTTTTGCACGAAGGCCATGATAGGAAAGTCTGACAAATTCATCTGCTAAGACATTTAGATCTGTGGGTATTTTTTCACCCTTGCTACTTCTACTGTGATCAAGCATTCCTTTCACAATAGAATCCGCGCGTTTTCCATGGACCGTGATTTTAGAAAGGTTCTCCTTTAAGTCTGCTGCAATTGATATTGCTTCTTTAATATCTCCTTTTTTCAGTTCTTGATTCATCTCGTCCACTAATTCTGAACTGACATCAGAGAAGTTATTGACAAAATTCAGAGGATTAAGGATTTCATGGGCAATACCTGCAGTAAGTTCACCCAAAGAAGCCATTTTTTCAGATTGGATAAGTTGAGCCTGGGTAGATTTTAATTTATCGTATGCTGATTCTACATTTTCCCGCTGCGCTTTAATTTCTTCTTTTTGAATCTGAAGCAAACGATTTGCTTTCTGCTTGCTTAAGTTATTTCTATAGAGATAAATACTTATGATGATAAACATAATCAAAACAGCCAATGAAGCAAAAATGATGATCCTTTGGTTAAAGACTGCCGCGTTCTTCAATGCAGTATCTTTTTGAAGCAATTCAATTTCGGCCTCTTTTTTGTCTAATTCATATTCAAATTGAAGCTGTTGAATCCTTTGTTCGGTACTGGTTTTTGCAATTATTTCTTTTACGGATTTTGCGTTAATTTCATTTTCAAAGGCATCCTTGTATAGTCCAAGAAGGGCTTGTGTCTCAGCCAAGTTTTGGTACACATCTACTAATTCATTTTTGGCATCAATCTCGATTGCCAGTAATTTAGCTTTTTCCAAACTGCTGATTGTACCCTCTAAATCCCCTCGCATTTTTTGGGTTTTTGATAAACCGATAAGACTTTGTGTTAATTCAAATTTGGCATCAAGTTTTTCAGCAATTTCCAAGGAGCGCTCGTGATAATTAAATGCCTTCTGAAAATTGCCAAGTGCGGCATTAATTTCGCCCAATTGGGTGAGTGGAAACGTAGCGTCAATGGTGCCATCGCATAGTTCTAGAGCCAATTCGTGATAATAGATAGCAGAATCATAGTTCGATTCAAAAAAATATATTTCCCCAATATTCATGGCTACAATAGCTATTTCTAATTCTCGATTTATGCTTTGGAATACTTCTAATGATTTTTTGAAATAGGTCAAAGCTTCTTTTAGAGTATTCTTATTCTTGGAGTAGATAGTTCCAATATTATTGAGTGAAGTTGCTATCCTTAATTTGTTATCAAGTTCTTCTGAAATTTTCAGGGATTCAAAATGTAATTCTATGGCTTTACTACTATTCCCTATCTTAAAGTAAACCGATCCAAGATTGCTAAGAACATTTGCTTCACCTGTTTTGTCACCAATTTCTTTGTAAATATTCAATGCTTCTTGAAAACTTAAATTAGCTTCCTGAAAATTACTTATTTGGGAGTAAGCTCTTCCTTTTCCATTATAAGCATCTGCTAAACCTTTTTTATAGTTTAATTTATTCCCTAAAAGGATTGCCTCATCAAAATAATAAATTGCGTTATTTGGATCTGAATAAATATATTCCAGTCCTAAAGCCACATAATTAGAAACTTTTACACTATCATCATTTATAGTGTCAATTGATTTCAACAAACTGTCCGCTGTGTTAGTTTGTGCAAAACTTTTATCGAAAAAAGGAAAAGTGAATAAAAGTAAAAGAAGTAAGTACTTAAAAATAGTCATATTTCGGTCTAGGTTCCTATGTAAATACTTTTCACTTTGAATTGATCGGATTGGTAATTTTAGAAATCACATCTTCTTTCATTCAGAAATTCAATATAATTAGGCAAAATAACAAACTTGTCCTGTCTTTAAGATTCCTGAAAAAATATTTAAATCTGGATCGAAAATCTAATCGAAAGCAAATAATATATTTTTCCCTTTTTGAACATTCAAATCTCCAGGCCATTGATTTCAAATTCTCTTTTTGGTTATTTGAAAGATAAAATTCGATGCTGCGAGAATAATAAATTAGAAAAAGAATGGAAGTAATTCCATTCTTTTTCTCTTTAATCTGAGATTTACCTTTTTAAGGATCTTTAATCACGTGAATAGATTTCATTCCTTTTAAGGTATTGATGTTGATTACATAAACTCCAATGTGCATTTGAGAGAAATCCAACTCAAGTCTACTCTCTTCATCATGCCATATGCTAGGCAAATGTTGGATTCTTCCCATGGCGTCTAATATCACCATTGAATAATCACTTGGCTCTTCATTTACAAGACCTCTGAGATCGATGTTGAGTCTATCATTCACTGGATTCGGGTATGCTTTTATTTCTGCAAAAATCTCGCTTTGCTGAATCTGGGCATTACCTTCAGAAATTGACAACTCAGGTATCGAATCAGTAGAGTTGATAATCCTTGCGTTTTCAAAATCAACAACAACCGGACGGATTGCAAGAGCCTGGGATACCCAATGCTCTCCCAATGAAGCAACTGCACTTAAATCTCCGGTTTCTCCAGCTTCGCTTTGAATAAAATATGACATCATATTAGAAGTTAATCCTTGCTGGTTATTAGGATCGTCATACACTTCAATCGTTCCGGCTGGTGGAGTCCAGGTTGCATTTTTCTTATTAGTATAAAATAACATGACTAGGGTATTACAATCAACCGTTGTCAATGAAGGTGCTGTTCCAATAATATCCGGAGGTCCAGATGCTCCGCTGAATGTAACTATTGGGCCATCAGGATGATTAATATCAGCACCTGTTATTCTTGTTATTCCCATCGTCCATTTTGGAGCTTGCTTAATTCGGAACCCATAGGAATCGGGCTCATTGTTGCTTATTATCACCTTATAATAGGTAACCATAGCCACTTGATTTTCCTGATTAACTCGCTGGATTAGTACCCAATCTTTATCAAGAGGAGTAACCGAAGGAGCCTGACCTTTTTCAAACATCAATCCTACGATTAACAAATCTCCGATCTGGGTATTGGCTGGCTTTTTAATCGTTGCAGGATTGCTTGTGTTTCCAGCACCCATTGCCGTTTCGAAATCACCTATTTCGGGAGCTTCATTTACGCATCCTACAATTAATAAGGTAGCATATTCTGAACTGGCGGCATCGTAGTTTTCATTTCCAGCGAAGTTTGCTTTGACGCGATAGGTTCCTGGATAAGTTGGAGCCAACGTAGTGGGTCCGTAGCTGGTTTCACCTGCTCCCTCATATTCTATTGAAACCAAGTTTTGATCCAACACATCGTCAATACCACCTATTCCGTAAGCGAAGGCAGTTGCTTCTATTGGAGATCCGTTATATTCAAATCTACCACCAGTAATAGAGACAGTTGGAATTGCTTTTTCCACGCTAAGGATTCCTTTGGTGATTGTGCCTAGGATATAATTGGAAGGTTCAACAAAACTAACCATCGGATTTACCTCATAATTGCCTGCCTGAATTAATCCAGTGATTGGGAAAGAGGCTTCATTTTTCAATAAAGAATAGGAGACAGATTCAATTACTGATTCTTCATTATCTTCTAGTACTACTTCATTGCCTTGTTGGTCAAGGAAATTAGTGCTTACTTCAAATCCCTCAAATTCAGAACTAAATTCTGGTGCGGCTTCTCCGTAACTTATTGGGTTAGGGGATGCCGCTGTTGTTACTGACAGTGCTGCTGGAGTAATGGTAAGATCCGCAGGCAGGTAAGAAGAAATAAAATTCCTAGAATCAAAAGTTCCAGGTATAATTAGGTGTTGACCGACTCCCGTTCCTGTCACCATGTTAATAGAGAAGAATTCAAGGTTAAAATCATCGTCACCCTCACCAATTTCTTCTCCGAAATCATAGTATTTTCCGATTTCAGCATTTTCTCCCTCTTCTGCTAATTCCAAATCCTTTTCTCCAAAAATCACCAGACTGTTATTTTCCAATTCATTTTCAGAACCACCTGTGCTATTGATGATAGTTCTTGAATTAATGATGGTCCTTCCATTGACTATGGTCCTTGCATTAATGATCGTTCGCCCATTGATGATGGTTCTTCCATTGACTATGGTTCTTCCATTAATGATGGTTCGGGCGTTGATTATGGACCTGCCATTAATACTAACTTCTTTCAGTTCTTGATCTTCTGGGTTATCAAGGTAATCCAAATAAGAATCCGCGGATACATCAAAAACTGAATTAATGATAGTTCTTCCGTTGATTATCGTTCGTCCATTGATTATCGTTCGTCCGCTCACCATAAAGCTTTTATTAATCAAGCTCTCTTTGTTAATAATTGTCCTACCGTTGAAAATTCCCAAAGGAAGACTATTATCATTAGGATTTTTGGCCAATTCAAGGTCTTGCAGGTATTGGCTTATTATGCTATTCTTTAAACCTTGGATATCATTTATTTTTATTTCTCCATCAGATTCAATGAGCTCATCAGGTATGATTACCTCAAATTCCAAAGCATCACTTATCGATTCACCATAGGTTAAGTTGAGGTCTACCGGTTGGAGTGTTATAGGCAATGCTTCAACCTTGATAATGCCAGGACCATAGTTTCCAAAGTCATCACTGGTTCCATCATACAAAAGAGTTCCATCTTCCTGAACCACTCCTACATAATTGAAAAAATCAGAGAAAGTGAAGCCGGTCCGAGGGTGGGAAGCTGTTATTACATACGTTCCAACATCTGCCAGATCCCCGCTGATTTGGCTGGTCAAGGTAAGAGGTACTATTGAGTTATCTTGATTTTCTGGATTCAAAGTGAGTCCAACTTCTTCTAATGTTAGTTCACTCAAGACCCAATTGTTATCGATCAATTCATAGACACTTGCTGAAAATGGCTTCAAAGCTTGTGCAAATTTCTTAGTCATATCATCTGCTCTGATCGCAATCGTCCTTTTTACTACATCAAAGAAAAATTCCGGACCTGCTGATCCACCATCTATTCCACTGTCTGAAATGGCATTATTAATCACAGTAATACCGGGATTGCCTTCAAATTCAGGAATCGTAACCTCCAAATACCCAAAACCAAACTCATCAATGCCGTAGATAGCGTTGAGCTGTTCCTCTCTCAAATAAACATTTGACCCCTCATAAAGATTTGTGCCTCTAATAATCAGTTTAAACTCTACTTCTCCCGGAGTTATATCCTCCGCATATACTAATTCTATATTATCAGGATTAGGAGCAGCGAGTGAAAGTAATGCCCTATCCGCTCTGACTAGACCAGAACCAGATTTAAAGTCATCTCCAGCTTCATGCATATCTTGGGCAGTTGTTTTAAGCACTCTCCTGATATCATCTGGTAAGCTTTCATCAATTCCTCCAATCCAATCCGTGGGATTACTTTCAGGGTAATACTTAACTCGGGCCTGTTTTACCAAGGCTGCTATCGCTGCGGCATGAGGTGCTGCTGCTGAAGTACCAAAGAAATTTGGGAAATCATCATTCTCTAAATTTGGAGCACCGAAATTTACAGTAGTGTTTACCCCATTGGGAGCTGTAAAATCTGGTTTACTGCGAATAACTCCATTAGTTTCAGTTCCACCTCTTGATGAGAAGGTAGCCACAGTAAAAGGTTCTGTTCCGCTTGGAACCAGAGTGGGGTCAAATCCAAATACTGAAGTATTGGCATAAAGAACAGCTCCAACAGTCATAGCTCCTTCTGCATTTGCATGCCCCACAATAGTGGAAGCATTTATTCCATTCTGATCAGTTGGATCTAATTCGCCTCTAAAAACAACATATTTGAATTTAATCCCAGTATTGGAATCTAAGTCAGTACAACTCTCGCACTCTCTTGCAATCAAAAGATCAATAGTGGTTTCTTCTTTCACTGTAAATGAAATAATTTCAATGGGATCACCATTGGTATTATCCCGGTTGAAACCAAAAAGTGGAACACCAAAGTCTTTAAGATAAATATCCAGATCGTATAAGCTGCCTATTTCATCGATCGAATAAAGCGGATCCTCCCATTGGAGTGCAATCATATATACTGCCGGACCATCTTCTCCAGGAAACACTTTGATGGGTTGTGTGGTATTCCCATTGCTAAATTGGTGGACTCTTCCTTGTTCTTGCCATTCCCCTTGATTTAGCGGTAGCTGAATATTGGGATCGATAACAGGCGTAAATACACCTTCAAATGACTTTGTTCCGAAATTTCCTGCTGAAGTAAAATAAGATACCCCATTAGCGGTAACTTCATTGATTGCCCTTGCCACTTTTCCATCCTTAAAGAAAGGTTCAGTAGTGTAAGAAATGTCATCCACTAAAATATCACTTCCCGCTGCCCCAAGGTCTCTTATTCCTTCTGCAAAATCCCCTGCAGTCAAAACGCCTGTCCTAAAGCCAAGCTCGGCTCCAGGAGCAATATCATGAACGATCTGCATCATTGCACGCCCTTCGTCAGTACCAGATCCAAATCGACTTGGCAAGTCCCGTAAAAAATAGGTGCTAGCCGGTAAATCCCCATTGGAAATATCTGTTTCCAATGTATTTACTCCAGCATCTGAACGAGTAGCGTAGCTATCAGAAAGAATTCCGATTTTGATTCCGGTTCCGTCAATGGGTTGATCCCCTTCAAAGTGAGAATAACCAGCTCTTACAAGGTTAGATCGCATCACACGGTCCCCTTGGGTAGTCGTTGCTCCTTTATTAGGAACAGGAGGGATGGCGGGACGAACATAATTTATTACCTCGTAATACTGATTTAAATCCAACAATTTTTCAATTGGAAAGAAACCTGCAATGATCAAAGAATTAGGATCTTGTTTCAACTCCTCTTCTGTGGGAGTTACAAACCCTAAATTTTCTAGAATTGCTTTGGCCTGGTCAAATTTGTCCTTGAAATAGATAACCTCGATAAGGACTTCATTTTGATCGATGTAAAAGACTTCATTGGTTTTAACAACTTGGCCTTGTCTAAAAATCTCATTTAAAGCACTTAATTCAGAACCTATAATTTCATAAACTTTTCCTTGTGAACAGATCCCGAATATCTGTCGATCATTTACAGTGACTGAAAAAGTTTCTGTGTTGCCACAGGTTCCAATGGTTGAAACCTCGATTTGGTCACCATTCGTAACAAAAACATTGTCGGGGTTCTCAACAGGCTGTCCGTTTTGTTTAAACGTGATTTCGCCAAAATCGACAGATACATAGGTGTTTAAGTTAGCAAAGGCTGTATTTCCACCATTCTCTATGCTACAAAGTTCAGCATCAACAACTGATAATGTAGGTGGGTTGTTCAAAGTAACATCAAGGCTACATTGGGTGGGGAAGCATGCTCCAATATTTTCTATTTCAACAGAAACCTTTCCTGAACTTAGCCAATTCACTAAAATCGTATTCGTTCCTTGTCCTGAAATAATTTCTCCATCTCCTTCAATGGACCAGAGATAGGAAAATGCTCCATCTGCTACGGAATAAGATGCGGTCTCACCAGCACAGATTTCAACATTTCCCTCAATTGTACATTCCGTATCAAAGTCAATGATTTCTGATGCTGCTTGTACAGAACTACTCTGGCTTCCTACTGATTTTCCATTTAGGGATACTACTCTGGTATGGTATGGAGATCCATTGATGCTTGCAGCGGAATTACCCTCGCCCCAATCTTGTGCTTTCGCAATATGGCCACCCCATGCAATTACTACTGAATTATTTGCTCCGTTTTCACCAGAGACTGAAAAAGTGATAGCCAGTCTGGTGATGGTACTGGAGGTTGAATTACTTTCCTGAAGGACATAGCTTAGATCATCAATTGTTCCTCCATAAATTGCCATTTTTCTTTCGTCATCAGAAAGAAGATTAAAGCTTTCGAATGGTTGAGGAGTTCCGTTAGGAACTGGTATTAAGGCAAAATTTGGATTTCCAGAATTAGGGATCACATCCTCACAGATTCTATCAAAACTTGTGATATAATCGATCGCATTCTTTTCGTCTTTACTGGTATCCCATTCTATTTCTACCGTGTGGGTACCAGTCTTTAATTTAGAAATTGTCAATCTGTAAGGAATGGATTGCCCTTCAAAGAAATGACTATTACTAGAATTAGAATTTCCGGTAGCCCAGGTAACCGGGCTGACTGGGTCTTTGTCCACCCCTCCATTCTGACCTTGCTCTAACTTGATAGATTGGGCGTTAGAAAAATTAATTGCAAGTAGAAATACTATCACTAGCCCCTTACAAAATGTGATTAGTTTTTGCATAAAATTATATTAGGTTGAAAGAGATAAACGTTAAGTGCAAAATTGATTTTGATAAAATCTACGACCAGGTTTAATACGGCTTTATAAACACTTTTTAATATTAAAAAAGACAGATTTCTAAGTACAAAGTACATTTGAAAATAGTTTATTTTTATCAAAATATAAAAAATCTACTTCTCTTAAGATGATAAAAATCAGATGATTTAGTATTGATTTTGCTAACAAGATTAATCCATTAAAAAATTTAATTATTTGGTTTAATTTTCACTTTAATTGGAGTAAAACAATATTGATAAAATTATGATTTTTATTGATTTGTATATTTTCAATTTTTTTTAAAAATTTTGCACTGATAAAATCTTTGATCTGGGATTATAGGATCTTTAAGAGTTCTTTTAGGTTTTTGCACCGATTTTTTTTGAACCAATTGCTTTATAAATCTAGAAAGCTTGAGGGAATCAGACTTGGGAATCCAACAGAATTGTAAATATAATTCCCATGCCTTCCTTACTATCAATCCTAATTTCTCCCCCATGCGCTTTTATGATATCATAGCTGAGTGATAACCCAAGGCCAGTACCCGATCCAGTGGGCTTGGTGGTGAAGAAGGGCTGGAATATCTTGTCTTTTACTGAATCAGGAATTCCATTGCCATTGTCTCTTACAGAAAGCTCAATAACCCCCCCTGCCTGTCCGGCAGGCAGGCCTTGCCCCTCCCGATATCTCGGGACAGGCTCTGATAGGGGGGAATAGGAACTGCTTACAGTTACGGTTGGTTTATAATCGGGATCTGCGTTTCCTGATTTTGCCTTTTCGTGGACTGCGTAAAAAGCATTGTTCACCAAGTTCAAAATCACCCGCCCGATATCCGAAGCCACCACATTTACTTTTGGAAGATCAGGATCAAGGTCCAATTTAAAATCTGCATTAAAGCTCTTATCCTTTGCCCTTAATCCGTGATAAGAAAGCCGTACAAATTCATCGGCCAGCGCATTTAAATCAGTCGAAGCTTTTTCTCCTTTATTGGTCCGGCTATGCTCCAGCATTCCCTTGACAATGGCATCGGCTCGCTTGCCATGATGGTTGATTTTGGATAGATTTTCTTTCAGATCTGCCCCAATGATTTTCACTTCTTCCAGATCCCCTTTTCTGATTTCCTCATTCATTTCATCTACGAGCTCTTCACTGACTTCAGAAAAATTATTCACAAAATTCAGCGGGTTCTGAATCTCATGGGCGATGCCAGCTGTAAGCTCACCGAGCGATGCCATCTTTTCGGATTGGATGAGTTGGGCTTGGGTGGATTTCAGTTCTGAATAAGCCTTCTCGATTTCCTTTGCTTGTGCCAATTCTCTATCCTTGGCCAATTCTCTTTCCTTCCGGGCGGCTTTTTTCCTTTGCTCCTGAATAAATCCATAAGCCAAAAGAATAAATACTCCTAGGTAAAGAAAATAAGCCCACCAGGTTTGATACCAAGGAGGGAATACCTTTATGCTTAATTGAAGTGGTTCTTCGTTCCAGATGCCGTCAAGATTTCCGGATTTCAATTCTAGAATATAATCTCCTGCCGGTAAATTGGTGAAGACAGCATTTCCATTTCCTCCTGCATCTTGCCAATTGTCATCAAAATTCAGCAAGCGATATTGGCTAATGTTTTTACCGCTTCCGCCAAAGTGGATAGAAGCAAAATTGATTGAAAGTGTGGTGATCCCCGGAGGGATTAACAAAGAAGAAAAGGTGTGATTGGGCTTCCTATCAGTAGTGTCCAGAAAGGTTTGGTAGCTTTTTCCATCTAGGGTAATTCCCCTAATAACAATTTTTGGGGGATAAGGATTAGTTTTTATTTCTTTAGGATCAAAGACATTCATTCCTCCATTTCCAGAAAAGTAAATTCTCCCAGATGGGCCCCTGTTATTTAGCTTGGTATCAAAAAGGTTGGATTGAAGACCACGTTCTGATCCAAAACGAACCGTCTTGCCGGATTCTGGATGATATTGAATAATACCTTCCGAGCTGGCAAGATATAGATTACCCTGATCATCAAAGCTGAAGGCTCTTATTTCCAAGTCAGGATACCCAAATTCTTCAAAGGTCTTCCAGAACTTCAATCCATCGTATTTCTCATCGAAATAGCCAAAACCGTCAACAGAGGCAACCCATATTCTTCCTTTGGAATCCAGAATAGGTCTTGCAGTAACATACCCTAAATCCTGGTTGATAAAATCTCCATTTTTGACAATGGCTTTTGAATCCGTATCGATTAGCAACCAAGAGCTTTGAGCGGAATCTTTTGTAATCAAGAGATTTCCTTTGGTATCAATTAAAGCTGCTCGGTAATATACATCTTTGTTGCCTTTCACAATTGAAGTAAAAATTTCTGATTCTGGATCAAAAAAATCGATCCCATTGTCTACACTGATCCACAGTTTGTCTTGAGGGTCCCTATGGATTCCAAATATCCAATTATTACTAAGTGAGGTCGAATCTTCCGGATCATTTTTGTATCGGGTAATCAGGCCAGTTTTTGGGTCTATACGATTAAGTCCGCCATTTGCATAACCGGGAGAGCCTGTTCCCACCCAAAGGGTAGAGTCTTCAGTCTGTGTAATCGCCCAAGCAAAGGGATGGGATAATTCTGTTCCTGTAGTTTTCCCTTTTGGAGTAAGACCTCCAAAGAAACCTCCTATCCTGTTAAGGATTGTTTTTCTGTCTGAAGCAAAATGAATTAATCCCTTTTCATTGCTAATCCGTTGACCTGCCCAGAAGGAACCATCTGCCAGCTCAAAGGATGACAGGATATCCGGAATGACTTTCCCCTGTTCATCTCGCAGGAGGCCAAAATCCGACTGATAGGTATTTAATAGACTGAGGCCATAGGCGAATTTAGGGATCCAAAGAACTCCTTGACCATCCAGAAATAAACGGCTTCCATGATTGCTGGACATAGGGAGCAATTCTTTTTGTGTATTTGTACCGGAATGGATGGTTAGGGATTCTCCCGTTTCAAGATTTATTCGGGAAATGGCATTTATTTGATTGAGCCAAAGGTCATTCCCAAGGAGTATGTAAGAAGCATCATTTTCAAAGCCCTTCTCTTTAAGTATTTCAGGTTCGCTTACTTTTTTAAATGTCCAAGCATCTTTATCTGACTCCCGGGAAGCAATCCCATTGGAGTTAAACAACACGGTCCCTGATTTCCCATGGGGAAGAATGATGCTAGGATACGAATAACTAAGGGAAGGCTTATTTGGGGTATTTTCATCCAGTGGAAATTCTTCATAACTAAATTTTCCATCCGGATGCCTTATTCCTATTTTCTGTTCTCCACTCTCCTCTGGTATAAGAATAAAATTGATCCTTCCGTCCTCTCCGATATTGAGTTCCCAAACTTCTCCGACTTCCTGTCCCGGTTCAAGGACAAAATTATTACTTGCCGAATCTAATTTCATGATGCCTTTGGAAGTTGCTGCGAATACTTCTCCATGCATTCCCAAAAGCACATGGGTATAGCGTCTATTTGGATCCACATCCATATAGGAAATCAGGCTGTCTCGGTTGGAATCATAATAAAATAGATTTCCATCTTGTACTTCGATCCAGACACCTCCTTTGGCATCTGCTTTTATGTATCGGCCTTCATGGTAAATCTTTTCGTAATTTTTCCCATCAAAGCGGTATACTCCATCCCAGGTTCCTAGGTAGATGAACCCATAGATGTCCTGCGTAACATCCGTAACTGAAGTGCTTGGCAAGCCATCATCGGAAGTGATGTTGTTGAAAATGTAATTTTGGGCATGGGAAATAAACGATGACCCAAAAAGAAAAAGGATAGTCAAACTAAGCAGGGCCCTGTTTTTTAAAAATTCGGGATGGTTTTTTTCTTTATTCATCAGTTGAAATTTTCTTTGCCTCCCCGATCAATTCAAGGGTAAACTTTAACCTACCACTAACTATTCGGTCTTTGTATTCAGCTTCCAAAATGCTTTTCGTATAATTATTTTTAGAAGGTACTGAATTTTATGAACATTTGACTTTGGATTCCGATCAAATGGCACTCTTACATTAGTTTAGGGATCATTACTTGAAATGTTAAAGGAACCAAAATTGGGATCATTTATCTTAGAATTAGATCATTTAATAAGGGAGAGTTTTGATTTCGATGAAGTTAAGAATTTCTAGCATTTAGATTATCGGATGAGCCATGCTAGGGAAATAAAGGTACCCCAATGGTCGCTAACTGTTTTGGTTCAAGCAGGACTTTTGAGTTGGGAAAACGGCCTATTTTCTCAGATTTTCCCTAACTTCCTCTTTACATTAAACTAAGTGACTCCTTATGCTACAAAAATACATCGCTTATCCACTCTTACTACTTATACTTACCTGCTCGGGTTTTTACGCGGAAGCTCAAGAAAAGGGCGAAGAAAAACCCGCCATTTATGAAGCTGCTTGGAATAGTCTTTCCTTCCGATCTATTGGACCTTCTTTCACTTCAGGCAGGATCGCAGATTTTGCAGTAAATCCAGATAATCCAAGTGAATTTTATGTGGGTGTTGCCGCTGGAGGGGTTTGGAAAACCACCAACAAAGGGCTCAACTTTGATCCGGTATTCGATGCTGAGGGCTCCTACTCCATCGGGGTGGTAGAGATGGATCCCAATAACCATAATGTCATCTGGGTAGGTACAGGAGAAAACAACAACCAGCGAAGTGTAGCATATGGTGATGGGATTTATAAAAGTATGGACGGAGGAAAAAGCTGGGAGCATAAGGGGCTCAAAGCATCTGAGCATATTGGGATGATAGCCATTGATCCGAGAAATTCTGATGTTGTATATGTGGCGGCTACTGGCCCACTTTGGAGTGCTGGAGGAGATCGTGGATTGTACAAAACTACAGATGGAGGTGATAACTGGACTAAGATTCTGGAGATCAGTGAGCACACAGGAATTCATGAGGTACATCTCGACCCTAGAAATCCCAACGTGATTTATGCCGTAGCACACCAAAGAAGACGCCACGTGTTTACATACATCAGCGGTGGACCTGAATCGTCTATTTACAAGTCAACAGATGGAGGAGAGAATTTTCGTAAGATTGTCAAAGGACTTCCTAGCGGTGATTTAGGGCGGATTGGACTAGATATTTCTCCAGCTAATCCAAACGTGATCTATGCTATAGTGGAGGCTCAGGAAGATAAAGGTGGGTTTTACAAATCCACAGACCTTGGGGAATCCTGGGAACGGCAAAGTGACTATACCACTAGTGGCCTCTATTACCAAGAAGTAATAGCGGATCCGGTCGATGTGGATCTGCTCTATGTGATGAATACTTACTCTGGTGTTTCTGAAGATGGTGGTAAGACATTCAAAAATGTAGGCGAGAAGAACAAGCACATCGACAATCATGCGCTATGGATTGATCCCAAGAACCCGAACTATTTACTGAACGGAAATGACGGAGGTGTTTACGAATCATGGGATCGAGGAGAAACTTGGCGTTTCTTCCCCAATCTGCCACTAGCCCAGTTTTATAAACTCGGAGTGAGCAATGACTATCCCTTCTATTATGTTTATGGCGGTACACAGGACAATTTCACCTTCGGCGGTCCTTCTCAAACGACGGAGACCACTGGAATCACAAATCGCAACTGGTTCGTGACGACACTGGGTGATGGGTTTGAACCACATGTGGATCCTGAAAACCCAGATATTATTTACAGTCAATCGCAGTATGGTAACCTGGCCAGATTTGACAGGAAGACAGGTCAGACGAAGAACATCATACCCCAACCTCTGGATGGAGATTACTCTTACAATTGGAATTGGGATGCTCCTTTGCTTGTAAGCAGTCATGATCACAAACGTCTTTACTATGCTTCTGATCGAGTTCATCGAAGTGATGATATGGGTGAAAGCTGGCGTGAAGTGAGCGGAGATCTGACCAGAGCGCTAGATCGCAACAAACTGGAAGTGATGGGGAAGGTCTGGCCAATGGATGCAGTCGCAAAACATGCTTCTACTACGCCTTATGGAAATATTGTGGCAATCGCAGAATCTCCAATTGATGAGAACCTACTTTATGCTGGCACAGACGATGGCCTGATCCATATGTCTGCAAACGGAGGTGAGAGCTGGACACGCTACAGTTCATTCCCAGGCGTACCTGACATGACCTATGTAAATGAAATTATTGCTTCCGCCCATGATAAGAATACCGTGTATGCGGCATTTAATAATCACAAAAAAGGTGACTTTAAACCCTATCTTTTGAAAAGTACGGATATGGGAAAAAGCTGGACAACTATCAAAGCAAATCTGCCTGAAAAAGGATCAGTATATGCTATTGAAGAAGACCCAGTAGCAGCAAACTTGCTGTTCGTAGGGACTGAGTTTGGATGCTTTACTACCCTTGATGGGGGTCAGTACTGGCAAAAGCTATCGAAAGGACTTCCCACCATCGCGGTACGTGACATTAACATTCAAGAACGAGAAAAAGACTTGGTGATCGGTACATTTGGGCGAGGCTTTTACATCATGGATGATTACTCGGCACTCCGCGAATTGTCCAATGAGCTGCTGGAAAAAGAAGCCCATATTTTCCCTGTTTCAGAAGCATTGCAGTATGAGCCTTATAGTCCAATTGCTGCAAGCAAAACCATCTCCTGGTTAGGTCCGAAAGGGTTTCAGGGCGAGACCTACTATTTAGGCGAAAATCCGCCATTTGGAGCTGCATTTACTTATTTTCTGAAAGAGAAATACACAACCCTAGAAGATGAGCGAAAGAAAGCAGAAGAAAAGGGAAGAAAAGATGGTGAGACTGTTTATTATCCGAGCTATGAGCAGCTACAAGCCGAGCAAGAGGAAGAAAAACCATTCCTGATTTTTACCATCAAAGATGTGAATGGTGAGGTTGTTAATGAAATTAGAAGTGTAGCCAAAGAAGGCATCAATCGAATATACTGGGATTTAAAATATCCTGCCATAGATCAGGTGAATACCAATCTCGCAGATCCAATGAAGGATCTCCCATCAGGAATTATGGTGCTGCCAGGTAACTATACTGTGGAACTAGCAAAGAGTATTAATGGTGAAGTAACTCAACTCATGGAAGGGGTACCATTTGAAGTGAAAACATTAGATAACCAAACTGTCCCAATGGCAGACCCTGCAGCTATGCTGGCATTTCATCAGGAGTTGATGGAGCTATCCAAATCGGCAAATGGAGCGAGAAGTTCATATGATCAGTTGCGGGAAGCTTTGAAATATTATCAGGCAGCAGCAAGAATTGTAAAGAGTCCTTCCTTGGATGCAAAGATTGATACAATGGAAAGTGTATTGGATGAGATTGAGATAACCATGTTTGGAGACCCCATCAAACGGCAGCTCGAAATCGATCAGGCACCGTCCTTAAGTAGTCGGGTGAATACGGCGATTTATTCCGGATCTACAAGTTTGACCGACCCTACTACAACTTCGAAAGAGGTGAAAAGAATAGCTGAAAAATATTTGAATCCGGTGATCGCAAGTCTGAAGGAGTTGATAGAGGTTAATGTACCAGCCATCAATGCGGAACTCGATGCGAATCAAGCACCATGGACGCCTGGAAGAATCATCGATATTAAGAACTAGTGGGAGATTCCTTAACTCAGCTCTGCTTCGTCAGGAATGACGCTCCTTCAACGTCATTCCTGCGCATGTAGGAATCCCCTCAAGAGAAACAGAGAAATACCGGAATCTTTTCAATTATAGTCCTGAATCTCTTCGAAAAGATCTCGCCAACTAGGATTGAAAGAGTTAATGACGTTTTCCTTGTATTCTCTTTTCCATTTCTTGATCTGTTTTTCTCGAGAGATAGCGGATACTATGTCTTCAAAAACTTCAAAGTATAGTAGATCCACGCAGTTGTATCTCTTTGCAAAGGCTGAACCGATCCCTTGCTTGTGTTGATCGATTCTGGACTGAAGGTTACTGGTCACGCTGGTATATAGCACCGTTCGGTTCTTATTTGAGATAATATAGATGTATCCTCCTTTTTTCATTTTTATACAAATTAAGGAGATTCCTGAACTACGCTCTGCTGCGTCAGGAATGACGTCTAGGTATTGCTCGTCCCTCCCAAACCGGAATGACGTTATCAACCCTCCTCATTCCGGGTTTTGAAGCAAAGCGGAAAAATACCGGAATCTTTGAATTGGAGTTCGAATCACGAATAGGAGATTCCTGAACTGCGCTGTGCTTCGTCAGGAATGACGTTGAGCGATTTAGTTGAGCAGCTGCGAAATCAAACTCACTCAGAAGATGGTTAGCCCCGATACGCTTCTCGTACCTCGAGCTATCGGGATTAACCAGACCATTACTTTATTTAGCTCTCGTTTCGCATTAATTTAATAATTGTGATATTAATGAAACAGAAAATCGTCAACCCCGAATCGCACTTTGTGCTCTCGGGACTAACCAGCGAAATCATTTTGAGAAATTAAAACTCTCATTAATTCAGCAATTGACTAATTAAACTTACCGAGAATATAGTCAACATAAACCAACCGATAAAACCTTGGATAATCGCCAAGTAGCGAGGTAAGCCTTTTATGGGGATCTCACCAAAACCTAAAGTGGTGAAGGTGTTGATGCTCAGCATAAGGGCGTTCAGCATTTTGATAAAGAGGTCGTAGAGCAAGGCAATCACGAAAGCTCCAATAATCAAGACAGACTTTCCTGCTTTCTTAGAGTCTTCCGTAGAAGACCAGGTTCCTTTAAGCACATCTACCTTGGAAAGTAACCAAGAGAATGACTTTGTGCCAGCCACCGACCAGCGATAAAGAGGTAGGGCGGTAGCCATAAAGAAACCAGGGATTTCTTGTTTGGACTTGAGCATATACGCTCTGAAGTCTTCTGCTGCCATCATCTCTTCCCGCTTTTCATCCAAATAGACTTCATGGATCCCACTATCCTTTTTCATGTATTTGGCAAAAAACCGATAGCGATCCATGATTCGGTTCTTGCCATGACTGTCCCAGTGGTTAGGAAAGAAAAGGTAGACTAAGGCAAAGACTAGAATTACATAAGTAGAAAATGTTATGGCCTTGGCAGGTTCTGTACCATAGTCACTAAAAACTTTCAGAAACTGATTGACTTTCCATTTGAAAAAAGGAGTGAAGCTTGGGTTGGTTTTATATAAATAGGCAAGGCGTTTTGTTTCTAAATCTTTAAGGGCGATATAACTTGAGTTAGCGAATTCCGGATCATGCTGTGATTTATAAAGGGCATTGAGTCGGCCCAAGAGTTGAACTTCACGTTTATAAATATTGCTTTCACTCACCCTTACATTTTCCAAATATTGGGTTTGAATGCTGTCAGATAATATGAGATCATTTAATGCTTGACCATCGTGGGTAGAGAAAAATCTAGGTGTATAATAGTTGAGGTATGTAAAAGAGTCATAGAAGCCCTTTTGGAACTGGTTCCAGCCTATTTTATTGGTTGTCGTTATTTCACCAATTTTCAAGCCAACAGGCTTATTAAAATTATTTTCTTCGATGACTAAATTTGGAATAACATTTCCTGCATTGACGGTTATTTCTACACTGGCATCACCAAAATTATTTTTTTCAAGATAGAAATCTGTGCCTTTATTTGGCGATATCTTCACTTCTCCACTGTTTAAAAATGTATTATTGAAAAACCTTGAATAAGTATTCTTCGACAGCCACATAAAACTTAAATAATTGGTATTTCCAATAACCCGAGTAGGTTTGAGGTGAATCTTGTTAAAGCCAATAATGACACTTAGGTTAGTTGGGGACTCATTTGAGGATAAATCAGTCAAGGCAAAACTGTTATGAAAATTTGATGAGAGGATTCTGATAAGCCCTGTATAATTTCTTCCATTTATGGATAATTGCACTTTTTCAAAGTCTTCATTATAAAGAAACCGTGGCTTTTCTTTGAATTCACAGAAAAGAATATTGAACTCAGTATTTAAAAAACTGACCTTCTTTTCAAAAATAAGGTGATGTAAGCCATAGGAACCAAAGGAACCAAAGAAGACATTTTCTAACTCAATGGCCTTTTCGATATGGATGTTTTCTTCTCTCCAAAATTTATAGTTGATAGAGTCACCATCTTGACCTTTAGCTTTAGTAATATATGCATGAGCCATATCGGTAAGGCTATCAAATTCTATTCTGGCATTTTTTAGTATAAAAAGACTGTCCTTTTCATCTTCGATCAACTGAAAGAACTCCGAATAGGAGTATTCTTTGAATTCTATTTCGTCTTGAGCGAAGGCGGAGAAACAGGTAAGCAGTAGCAGTACTGCAAGGGTAAGGTAGTTGAAGGATTTTTTCATTTTTATGTATCGTCATCATTAGGTATTCCCCTCCTTGGAGGGGCTAGGGGTGGGTTTTCCTCCTTGGCAGAGTTGGCCTTTATTTCGCTGATTGTGTGCATCAATTCAGAAATCACCCAATTGATGTTCTTCTTGACATCCAAATCGTCAAACCTTACAAACTGTACACCCAAAGACTCTAGTCTTTTTTGTCTAACCGCATCCTTTTCAGGTTGGTCATCATGATGGTGAGACTCTCCATCTATCTCTATCGCCAATACTAAGTCTTTGCAATAGAAATCTACAATAAATTCATCAATTGGAATTTGACGATTGAATCGCACGCCCAATTGCTTGTTTTTAATTTCATTCCATAATAGCACCTCGCTCAACGTCATGTCTTTCCTAAGCTTTTTAGCTAAAGGCAGAAGGCGTGGGTTATATGGAATTATTTTTCTCATTCTTAGTCGCGACCCACCCCTTTATCCCCTCCAAGGAGGGGACTTGCTATGCGATGGAGCTTTCCTGAATCCATTGTCATTTTAATTCAACAACTGACTTATCAAACTCACACTAAATATCGTCAGCATAAACCAACCGATAAAGCCCTGGATAATCGCTAGATAACGCGGTAACCCCTTGATCGGAATCTCACCAAAACCTAAGGTGGTAAAGGTGTTGATGCTCAGCATTAAGGCATTGAGCATTTTAATAAAGATATCGTAGACAATAGCAATCAAGAATGCACCTATGATCAAGATAGACTTTCCTGCTTTCTTGGAGTCTTCTGTAGAGGACCAGGTTCCTTTAAGGACGTCAACCTTGGAAAGTAACCAGGAAAAAGTTTTAGTACCCGCCACCGACCAGCGATAAAGTGGCAGGGCGGTAGCCATAAAGAAACCGGGGATTTCTTGTTTGGACTCAAGCATATATGCTCTGAAGTCTTCTGCTGCCATCATCTCCTCCCGCTTTTCATCCAAATAGACTTCATGAATCCCACTATCCTTTTTCATGTATTTGGCAAAAAACCGGAACCGATCCATGATCCGGTTCTTGCCGTGGCTGTCCCAGTGGTTAGGGAAGAAAAGGTAAATGAGGGCAAAGGCTAATATGACGTAACCTGAAAAGATTATTGCTCTTGCGGGCTCTGTTCCATAGGCAGAAAAAACCTTTAAGAATTGGTTGATCTTCCATGTGAAGTAATTTCTAAAGGAGGGGTTTTCCTGTTGTAAATATGCTAGTCGTAGCGTTTCAAGATCTTTGGATTCTATGTATGCGATATTCGAAAACTCTAAATCATTTTGAGATTTATAATGATTAATAAATTTTCCTTTGAGCCTTTGTTCAGCCTTGTAAGCCTTGTTATTCTCAATACGTGATTTGTTGAAATAGGAATTCAGGTAGGCTTCATTCGTGAAATTATAAAAATCGTTCTCCTGGTTTGAGCTATCTAATTCACTAATTTTGCTCACTTCTTCTATCAGGTAACCAGTGCCATCTACACTTTTACCTCTAAACTGGGACCAATCCACCACAGTGTTTTCGTTGGGATTAATGTCTAAACTGGTGTAGCCTTTGATTACATTCTCTTCAAATTGTAGACTCAATGATTGATTAATGGTATTGTTTATTTTTAACAAATCAACATCGAAAGAATTATTGGTGATTTCCGAAAATCCACCAACAGATATTGACATATATCGGCCGGAAAATTCATTAAAATAAATTTCCTGGTATCGTAAATTAAAATGATCAAAATTAATGTCATTTATTCCCGATTTGATTTTAGAGTTGAACAGAAAGAAGGCTGCGGACAATTGCTCAGTCTTCCCAATATCTGAATTACCATGATAAAACCCATTCAAAAATTCGCTGTCTTGTATGATTGAGATTTGAAGCCGGTCGTTAGCGATTTGGTCTTTAGAAACTTCAAAAAATAAGGTGAAATCTTTTAAAAACCGAGAATTGGATATGCTGATGCTTAGAACATCACGTATGATAACTTTCTTTTTAAATAGTATATGGTGTAGAAATACAAGGCCGTTATCTCTTGCAACTTTAGTCCGTTCAAATTGCACATTATTTAACCTTAATTCCTTATCTATAATGATGCTATCATAGCTATTGTGTATGGGATTATAAAGCTGAGGTAATCCAGCTTTTTTATTTCGAATAATAGGGACTATAAACCATTGATCTGTTGTCAGATTAGGTATAATCTTAGCGTTCTCCAGACTAAAAACAGAATCTTCCTCATCTTCGATCATTTGAAAGAACTGGGTGTAGGAATATTCCTTATATTCAATGTCTTCCTGTGCAAGGGATAAAAAAGGAAATAAAAGACTTAGGACAAAAAAATATTTTCTCATAGTATTAAAGCTTTTTTCTAGGTTAGGTTTCATCAAAGGAGGATCAGTTCAACAACTGGGATATCAAAGAGACTGAGAATATCGTCAACATAAACCACCCGATAAAGCCCTGGATAATCGCCAAATAACGGGGTAAACCCTTGATTGGAATCTCTCCAAAGCCAAGCGTGGTAAAGGTATTGATGCTAAGCATTAATGCATTGAGCATTTTGATAAAGAGGTCGTAGACAATAGCGATTAAGAAAGCACCTATGATCAAGACAGACTTTCCTGCTTTCTTGGAGTCTTCTGTAGAGGACCAGGTTCCTTTAAGGACGTCTACCTTGGAAAGCAGCCAGGAAAAAGTTCTAGTACCCGCCACCGACCAGCGATAAAGAGGCAGGGCGGTAGCCATAAAGAAACCGGGGATTTCTTGTTTGGACTTGAGCATATAGGCTCTGAAGTCTTCTGCTGCCATCATCTCCTCCCGCTTTTCATCCAAATAGACTTCATGGATCCCACTATCCTTTTTCATGTATTTGGCAAAAAACCGATAGCGATCCATGATTCGGTTTTTGCCATGGCTGTCCCAGTGGTTTGGGAAGAAGAGGTAAATCAGGGCAAAGGCGATGATTACATAAACAGAAAACACAATGGCCCTCGCAGGTTCAGTCCCGTAGGCTGAGAATATTTTCAGGAATTGATTGATCTTCCATTTGAAAAAGGTGTTAAAGTGAGGGTCCGTTTTGTATAGATAAGCAAGCCTTTTGGTTTCTAAATCCTTTGAGTCTATATATACAGCGTTTTTGTTCTCAATATTATTCTGTCGATTATAAAAATCTATGAGTGCACCTCGAAGCTTTTGCTCGGCATCATAAGCAGTTTTGTAACGAGGGACTATAGAGTCGAAGTATACTTGAATCTTTTCGTCTGTCACATCACTGTCTATATCGAACCTCTTAGATTGGCTTAAAGCGTATTTTTCGCTACCTAACACATAACCTTCACGGGAGAATACATTACCATGAATTTGATTCCAGTCAAATGAAGCACCGGTAGAAACCTCTTCAAATTCTAGAGCTATGTTTGAGCCAAAGGAATTGTCTGTAAAATATTGTCTTCCTTTTACCTCTAGATAAAGTTCAGAGCAGTTAAAGACATTGTTAAAAATACTTGATTCTTTTGGAACTCCTAAAGAGAATACGTCTGCTTCTAATTGGTTAGAATGCATTAACAACGCTGTGGTTTCCTGCACTAGAATATTGGAGATGATGTCTGATTTTTGAAGCGTATTGCCCACGATGAATAATTGGACTTTGCTTGCGGTTTCGTCTCCAGAACTTATCGAAAATGATACTTGAAAGGCATTGCGTGTAATCGATACGTTTCGATAACCTTCAAAGTTTTTATTATTGTTGTTGTAATAAATGATTCTAAAATCATCATCAAACCTCGATTCTGATATATTCATACCGAATGCGTTCCAAAATGATACTCGTTTTTTATAGTGAATGTGAGAAAGCACAACCTGCATGTAAACACCGCTTTCATTGGTAAAACCCGACTCAAATTCTACGTCTCTTATGTCGATTTCCTTATCTATAATAATTGTATCTCTTGACTCGTATGATTGGTTAGAGAAAGCATCTAACCGATCTGATGGACGCTGATTAGGGGAGAATATAAATCGTTGATCGGTTTCAGGATTTACTTTAATTAAAGCATTCTTCAATTCAAAAATACTGTCCTTTTCCTCTTCGATCATTTGAAATAACTCCGAGTAGGAATACTCCTTGTATTCAATCTCTTCTTGAGCGAAGGAGAAGAGTGGAAGGAAAAGGCATAAGGCTAGAGTAAAGTGTTTCATAGTGGTTGAAGCTTGCTTTAAGGTAGTCAGGAATCAGGTAAAGAGGAAATCAGTCTCTCTAACACGTCATTCTGAGTGAGCTTGCGACCGAAAGAGCCTGCCTATGCCGGCAGGCAGATCTCCCTTTTCGCTTGACGAATTCTTTTTATAATCAAGAGATTGCCGCGCTGCGCTCGCAATGACGTAAAGCGATTTAGTTGAGAAGCTGCGAAATCAAACTCACTGAGAATATGGTTAGCATAAACCAGCCAATAAAGCCCTGAATG